>NZ_CP034159.1:646020-969030 GCF_003860585.1 Kaistella carnis
TCCTCAAACTTTTACGGACGAGTTTACTTTAAAATTGTTAAAGGAAGAATTAGATGCAGTGCAGCCCAAATTGGTTTGCTTTTCTGTGCCTTTTCCTGGCAATTTATATTCTGCTTTTCGATGTGCGCAATTTATTAAAGCTAATTATCCCGGACTTAAAATCGTGATGGGCGGCGGTTTTCCAAACACGGAATTAAGAGAATTAAAAGATGCGCGCGTCTTCGAATTTTTTGATTACATCACTTTAGATGACGGCGAATTGCCGATCGAATTGGTTTATGAAAATGTCATTTCAGGAAAAGAGATTTCAGAAGGAGAATTTAAAAGAACTTTTATATTAGAAAATGAGGAAGTCAATTATAAAAACAATACTACGAAATTAGATTATAAACAGGCTTTTATAGGAACGCCGGATTATACCGATTTACTTTTAGACCAATATATTTCCGTTATAGAAATTGCCAATCCGATGCACAGTTTATGGAGCGATGGACGTTGGAATAAGCTTACCATGGCGCACGGTTGTTATTGGGGGAAATGCACGTTCTGTGATATTTCTTTAGATTACGTTAAACTTTACGAACCTATTTCTGCTAAAATTTTAGTGGATCGAATGGAAGAATTGATCGCACAAACCGGAGAATCAGGTTTTCATTTTGTGGATGAAGCAGCGCCTCCAGCTTTGATGAGAGAAGTCGCCTTGGAAATTTTGCGTCGAAATCTTGTCGTTACTTGGTGGACGAATATTCGATTTGAAAAAAGCTTCAGCAGAGATTTATGTTTTTTATTAAAAACTTCAGGTTTGGTAGCAGTTTCAGGCGGATTAGAAGTTGCTAGTGATCGTTTATTGAAATTAATTGACAAAGGAGTTTCTGTAGATCAGGTTGCAAAAGTTACCCGAAATTTCACCGAAGCTAGCGTGATGGTTCACTCCTATTTAATGTATGGATTCCCGACACAAACGGTTCAAGAAACAGTGGATTCTTTAGAAATGGTGCGACAATTATTTGAAATGGGAATTGTACAAAGTGGTTTCTGGCATCAGTTTGCCATGACCGCACACTCGCCTATCGGAAATAATCCTGAAGAGTTCGGTGTAAAACCGCTTAAAAAAGAAATCCTTTTTGCACATAACGATATCGACTTTACCGACGAAACCGGAATTGATCACAGTAAATTTAGTTTTGGTTTAAAAAAATCCTTATTCAATTTCATGCACGGAATTAATTTCGATCTACCCCTAAAAGACTGGTTCGATTTTAAAATTCCGAAAACAACCATTCATCCGGATTATATTCACGACTGTCTTTTAGAAGAAGAAAATTTTGTTTTTAAAGGAAACTCAAAGCTAGTTTTTCTGGATAAAAATGCGAATGTAGAAAACTTCTTTAAAAAAACCAGAGCTGGCGCTTTTGAATATAGCCGATTGACGTTTCATCTTAAAACCAATATCGTAAAAATAGAATTGGAAAGAGATCAAGCAGATTGGCTGATGAAAATCTTTGCTGAAAACTCTACAGACAATCCTAAAAAAATTACCCTTCAACAACTCAAAACTCACTTTGAAGAACAGTTTGAAGATTTTGAATTATTCTGGTTTTCAAAACCGATTCAGCAATTGAAAGAAAACGGTGTTATTTTGAGTTTGTAATTTCTTTATACTTTCACGTTAGTTCTTCACATATTGCTGATATTTTATTTTCACGAGAGAAATATTGGATTCAAAATTGATTAGTGAAATTCAAATAACTGAACATAAATTCATCCGAACATTTATCTCTGAATAAAGTTGCAAGCATTACGATTCTCTTTTGGTTAATGAAAATTGTCGCCACCACACTTGGTGAAACATTAGGCGATTTTTTTGCTCAAACATTAGATCTGGGTTACCTCGCCGGAATCGGAATTACTTTGGTTTTCTTTTTAATCACGCTTTATTTTCAACTTTCAGCCAAAAGATATATTCCAGATTTTTTCTGGTTGGTCATCATTGGAACGACAACTTTAGGGACTGAAATATCTGACTTTATTGATCGAAGTTTGCATTTAGGATATGCTTCAGGAAGTTTTGTTCTTGTTTTTTTTCTGTTATTAACGCTTTATCTCTGGCATAAAAAATATGGAAATCTGGAAGTCTCTCCTATCTTTGAAAAACAGAAAGAAATTTATTTCTGGGTTGCTGTCTTATTTTCAAATAGTTTAGGAACTGCCTTTGGTGATTATCTGAATGATGGCTTAGGTTTCAGTTATCTGATTGGCGCTTTGATCACTTTGTCGGTAATCGTTGTCGTGGTCTTACTTCATTCTTATACCAAAATTAATCACATTCTTTTATTTTGGATCGCCTTTGTTTTCACACGTCCATTTGGTGCGACTTTCGGTGATTTCTTGACGAAACCACTTGCGAAAGGTGGTCTGGATTTAGGAACATTAAATGCTTCAATTGTTTCTATCGTAATTATGATCGCTTTAATTATAATCGCTCATAAAAGAGAAAAACTTCAGCACTAATTTTAGAAGTTTAATTTCATGATTTAGATGATTAAAATCTAAAAGTGAACTGCTGGAAAAGTATTATCATTAAACAGAAAACCTTCTTTAGCATAACTGTAAAGGATATAAAAAATCCCATCTTATTTCTAAGATGGGATTGATATTGATAATTAAAGAAGCTTATTCAGCGAGAATAATTCCTTTGTTATTGCTGAATTCAACAACTCCACTTTTCATTACAAAAGAAAACACACTTTCTTTTTCATTTTCTTTAGTGAAATGCTGGCTATATTCCTCCTTGATCTTATCAGTATAGACTTTAATTTTACCACCATTCAGGGAAGTAACGATTGCAGCGTGATCTTTCATGATATGGAACTCTCCATTTTTACCGGGAAGCAAAACTGATTTTACTTCACCTTCAAAAACGACAAACTCCGGAGTTAAAATTTTAATATTCATTCTTTAAAATTATAGATTATAGATTTTAAATTTTAAATGATTTTCATAATTTAAAATCTAAAATTAATCATTTAAAATTGCTTATGCGTTTTCCGCTAACATTTTTTCACCTGCTTCGATAGCTTCTTCAATCGTACCTTTCAAGTTGAAAGCAGCTTCAGGTAAATGATCTAACTCACCGTCAATGATCATGTTAAATCCTTTGATGGTATCTTTGATGTCTACCAATACTCCTTTCAAACCGGTAAACTGTTCTGCAACGTGGAAAGGTTGAGATAAGAATCTCTGAACTTTTCTCGCACGGTAAACTGCCAATTTATCATCTTCTGAAAGTTCTTCCATCCCAAGAATCGCGATGATATCCTGTAATGCTTTGTATTTTTGAAGAATTTCTTTTACTCTTTGTGCACAGTCATAGTGCTCATCACCTAAAATTTCAGGAGTTAGGATTCTGGAAGTAGAAGCCAATGGATCTACTGCGGGATAAATACCTAATGAAGCAATTTTTCTGTCCAATACCGTAGTTGCATCTAAGTGAGCGAAGGTAGTTGCCGGCGCCGGGTCAGTTAAATCATCTGCAGGAACGTAAATTGCCTGTACTGAAGTAATTGAACCATTTTTAGTTGAAGTAATACGCTCTTGCATCGCACCCATTTCCGAAGCTAAAGTTGGTTGGTAACCTACTGCAGATGGCATTCTTCCCAGTAGTGCAGATACCTCAGAACCTGCTTGAGTAAAACGGAAGATATTATCAACGAAGAATAATACGTCTCTTCCTTGTCCCTGTCCGTCACCATCTCTAAAGTATTCAGCGATCGTTAAACCGGACAAAGCAACTCTTGCTCTTGCTCCAGGTGGCTCATTCATTTGTCCGAAAACGAAGGTACATTTAGAATCCTTCATCTCTTCCAAATCAATTTTAGATAAATCCCATCCTCCTTTTTCCATGGATTCCATGAATGCATCACCATATTTAATAATGCCTGATTCAAGCATCTCTCTCAAAAGGTCGTTTCCTTCTCTGGTTCTTTCACCTACACCGGCAAAAACAGAAAGTCCACCGTGACCTTTTGCAATATTATTAATTAATTCCTGGATCAGTACTGTTTTACCAACCCCTGCTCCACCGAACAAACCAATTTTACCTCCTTTAGAATAAGGCTCTACCAGGTCAATTACTTTAATCCCGGTAAATAGTACTTCTGCTGAAGTTGTTAACTGGTCAAATTTTGGTGCTGCTCTGTGAATCGGCAAACCATCTTCTTTAGAAACTTGTTGAATACCGTCGATCGCGTCACCAACTACATTAAACAATCTACCGTAAACAGCATCGCCTACAGGCATTGTGATTTGTCTTCCTTGAGAAATTACTTCCTGACCTCTCTGTAATCCGTCGGTAGCATCCATCGCGATACATCTTACAGAATCTTCGCCGATATGTTGTTCTACTTCAAGTATTACTTTACTACCGTCCGTTTTTGTAATTTCCAATGCATCATAAATGCTTGGAAGTTCTGACGCATCCGTAAATAATACGTCGATTACCGGTCCAATAATTTGAGAAATTTTTCCTTTAATTTGGTTTGCCATTGCTAATTTTTTTCGTGTGTGCAAATATAATGAATATTGTCAAATTTGCAATTGGTTTAAAAGAAGATTTTTGTCATATTTGCACAAAGTTAGTTTCACGCCATTTTATTGGCTCTTCTTTTCATTATTATTAAGAATTTCAGTTGAAAATTAAAGAAAATTTCCTGCGTTCCGACTCTGCAACTCCTTTGGCTCTTTCGATTGGTATGTTTGATGGTGTTCATTTGGGACATCAAAGCATTATCCATCGATTAAACACCATTGCGCAGATTAAGAATTTAGAGTCTGCAATATTAACTTTCTGGCCGCATCCGCGAAAAGTTTTTAATCCCAATGATGATTTAAAACTCCTCAATACCATTGATGAAAAAAAATATCTGCTGCAGAAAAATGGATTACAACATCTATTTCTAAAAGAATTTGATGAAGATTTTCGGAATTTAACAGGAGAAGAATTTGTGCGACAGATTTTGGTGGAACAACTTAAGGTCAAACATTTAATTGTCGGCTATGATCACACCTTCGGTAAAAACAGAAGCGGGGATTTTTCTCTATTAAAGAAAATGGGTCCCGAACTTGGTTTTGAAGTTGAACAGGTGGAAGCTGTGAATTATAAAGATCTTAATATAAGCTCCACGCAAATTCGAAACGCTTTAGTAAAAGGCGACATTCTTTCCGCCAACAAAATGTTGGGTTATCATTATTCTGTTTCCGGTGAAGTGATTCATGGGCAAAAAATCGGCAGAACTATTGGTTATCCAACGGCGAATATTCAGGTACATCCTATGAAACTTTTACCAAAAAACGGAGCGTATATAGTTGATGTTTTTGTAAAAGAGCAGCATTTTAAAGGAATGCTTAGTATTGGCACGAATCCAACCGTGGAGGGAAAGTTGAAAACCGTAGAAGTATATATTTTAGATTTCAAGGACGATCTTTATGGAAAAGAAATTTCTGTGAATTTCCGGGATTTCCTGCATGATGAAATTAAATTTGAATCTCTCGAACAGTTGATTATTCGACTGGATGAAGACAAAGAGCTGACTTCTAATTTTAATTTTTAAGATTTTCTAACAATTCTCTTTTCTTCTTTGTCAAAGAGTTGACGATTAAATCATAAGAATGATCAATCATTTCAAAAATCAGTTCCATTTTTAAACCTTCACAAACTACAGAATTCCAGTGCGTTTTATTCATATGATAAGCGCCGGTAATTTGGGAATATTGTTCCCGAAGTGCTGCACTCCACTCAGGATCAGCTTTCAGGGAAATTGTTAAAGGTTGTTTTTCGAGAGGAATTAGAGCGAACATCTTCTCTCCTACCTTTAAAACCAACGTTTCCGGATTGAAAGGAAACGTTTCTTCCACTCCCTTTTTCATTTGACAATATTCTAAAATTTCCGTGACATCCATATTATAGAATTAAACGTGTAATTGAGTCTGTAACAAATTTAGTATTTTTATAAATCTAAATACTGAGAAAGAATACAAAATATAAATTATACATTACAAACATAAATGATTGCATTAGTTATTGGCGCAACGGGCGCTACAGGAAAAGATTTGGTGAATGAACTCTTAGGTGATCCGGATTTCACAGAGGTTCATTTATTTGTGCGAAAGACTTTAAACTTCAACAACCCAAAGGCAAAAGTTCACCTTGTTGATTTTAATCAACCCGAAGAATGGAAAAATTTAGTTAAAGGTGATGTTGCTTTTTCCTGCATGGGAACAACTTTAAAAGCTGCCGGAAGTAAAGAAGCACAACGAAAAGTTGATGTTGATTATCAGTATAATTTTGCAAAATCTGCCAGGCAAAATAACGTGGATGATTTCGTGTTGGTTTCTGCGTATGGCGCCACTTCAAAATCAAAAATGTTTTATTCTAAAATAAAAGGAGAACTGGAAGACAAAATAAAAGCCCTGCAATTTCCTAAACTCACGATTTTCCAGCCAGGAATGCTCGACCGTAAAGATTCCGAACGATTTGCAGAAGCCGTGGGAGCAAACGTTATTAAATTTATAAATAAGCTGGGAATTCTCAAAAATCAGAAACCTTTGCCGACAAAAGTGCTTGCACAAGCTATGGTAAATGCTTCAAAGATCAAGTCGAACGGTTATTCGAAAATTAAACTCGCCAATATTTTCAGCTTTGCAGAAAAGAAACATTAAAATTAAAACGCCGTTTCAAAAGGATTGAAACGGCGTTTTATATTAGAAAGACTTTCAATTATACTTTCATAATTTCTGCTTCTTTCGTTTTGAAATGATCGTCGCATGTCTTTACATAATGGTCAGTAAGAACCTGGATTTTTGATTCGTGATCTTTAATTAAGTCTTCAGAAACACCATCGATTTTTCTCAGATCTTTCATTCCTTCTTGTCTTGCATTTCGAACCGTTACTTTGGAAGCCTCTGCTTCTGCTTTGGCTTGTTTTGCAAGTTCGCGTCTTCTTTCCTCTGTTAAAGGTGGAACATTAAGAATAATATTTTCACCATTATTAGTAGGAGCAAAACCAAGGTTTGAATTGATGATGGCTTTTTCAATGGGTCCAATGGCTGATTTGTCCCACGGCTGAATTGAAATGGTCATCGCATCAGGAACCATCACGTTGGCAACCTGACTTAAAGGAGTTGGCGCACCATAGTATTCAACTATTACATCCTGAACCATTGCTGTAGAGGCTCTTCCCGCTCTAATTTTTTGGAAAGCATGCTCTAGATGCTTAATGGCCGCATCCATTTCCTGCTTCGTCATGCTGACAATTACTTCTAATTCTTCCATTATATTTAAATTTCTGTTTTGTACATCTTTAAAGTAAAATCCCCAGGAATCTGATGATTTTACAAATTTACTAAAGTTCCTACTGTTTCGCCTTGTACTATTTTTAATAGATTTCCTTCTTTATTCATATCAAAGACAATAATAGGCAAATTATTTTCTCTGCTCAAAGTAAATGCGGTCATATCCATAACTTTTAGATCTTTTTCAAAAACCTGGTCGTATGTTAAGGAATTGAACTTAACCGCGTCTGCATTGATTTCCGGATCAGAATCATAAATCCCGTCCACTCTTGTTCCTTTTAAAATAACGTCTGCACCAATTTCTATAGCTCGCAGAGTTGCTGCAGTATCAGTAGTGAAGTACGGATTTCCGGTTCCTGCCCCGAAAATTACAACTCTTCCCTTTTCAAGGTGACGAACTGCTTTTCTTTTAATGAAAGGTTCCGCGACTTTATCCATCTCAATTGCACTTTGCAATCTGGTGAAAATTCCGACATCTTCCAAAGCACCCTGAAGCGCCATTCCATTAATTACAGTTGCGAGCATTCCCATGTAATCGCCCTGAACACGATCCATTCCTTTTGCTGCACCTGCCAAACCACGAAATATGTTTCCGCCTCCGATCACGATTGCAACCTGGCATCCTGTATCAGTAACTTTCTTTATTTCTAAAGCATATTCTTTTAGTCTGTCATTATCAATACCGTACTGTCGGTTTCCCATTAATGCTTCGCCGCTGAGTTTAAGAAGAATTCGTCCGTATTTCATTTTTACAATTTTATTACTTTTTTTACGGTGCAAATATAAGGAAACGTGAATAATTTCGTTAATAGAATTATATTTACACCGAAATTATTTTTGAAAAGTACTTAAATAAATTATTTTTGCACCTTTAAAACATCCATTGAAAAAAATCACTCTACTTTTTGCGTTATCAGTTGCCGGCATTCTGACTGCTCAGGAAGGGACCAATGTGTACCCTTTTCTGAACATTCCGGTGTCTGCACGACAGGCTGCTTTGGGTGGAGATGCTGTTTCTGTTCGCGATTTTGATGTGAGTTTTGCAGGAGTGAATCCTGGATTGATGAATTTGGAGCAGGATCAAATGCTTTCCGTGAACTACGCATCTTACCTTGCCGATTCAAAATATGGAACCGTAAGTTTTGTAAAAGATTTGGAAGAAGGTCATTTGCTGGGCTTCAATGCACGCTACATGGATTATGGAAAAATACCCAGAACTGATGAAAGTGCAGAAATTAGTGGAGAATTTGGTGCCATGGATGCGTCAATTGGTCTTGCCTACGCTTATCAGTTTGATGAAGATTTTACAATCGCCGGTGGTGCAAATTTTGTAACTTCTAAAATTGATTCTTACACGTCGATGGCCGTAGTTGGGAATGCGGGTGTGACGTATCATAACAAGCAAAGTAATGAAACGGTGGCCTTGGTTTTCCGTAATTTCGGATATCAGTTCAAGTCTTTTAATGGCGTTCGGGAAAATGTCGCTTTCCGTGTTGATTTAGGTTATACCAAGATTTTAGATGAATTCCCTTTAGCAATTACAGTTACCGCACACGATCTACAAAAATTTAATATTTCTCAGGACCTTAATAATAATGGTCAGGAAACGCGTTGGACCCGTAAAGTGGCAGACCATATTTCTTTGGGCGCAGAATTGTTTCCTGAGCAAGCCTTCAATATTCGTTTTGGTTACAATATCCGACGAGGTAACGAGCTTGCCGTTTTGGATCAAAGAAGTTTCGCCGGATTATCTGCGGGTTTTGGAATTAAAATTTCGAGTTTCCGATTTGATTATGCGCATGTGAGGTATCATAATTCCTCCAATGTGAACATGTTTGGCTTAACGATGGACCTTATCGAAGTCTCCGGGAATAGAAGATAAATCCTTTTTGTCTTCAAACTTCATCAAAATAGTATCATTCCATTATATCATTCAGATGGAATTTTTGTTGTCTAATATTTTTATCATTGTTAACAATCATCACGAATTGTTTAAACCTTAGTTTTTACTCAGCGATTAAATGCCTAATCTTTATTTTTTATATTCAAAAAAAAACAGGAAATTTGCTTTATGAGAAAACCAGTAATTGCCATTGATGGCTACTCTTCTACAGGAAAAAGTTCGATCTCTAAAATTATTGCTCAAAAATTGGGATTGGTTCATCTGGATACCGGAGCATTGTATCGTGGAATTACCTATTTCGCTTTAAACAATTGCATCGGCAAAGATGGAGAAATCAACTTGCCCGAACTTTTTAGCAGATTTAATGAAATAGAGCTGAAATTTAAACCTGTTAATGAAGAGCTGGTTATGTTTCTTAATGGAGAAGATATTTCTAAGCAAATCAGAAGCAACGAAGTTTCTGAAAATGTTAGTTTAATTGCACTTCAGAAAGAAGTTCGTGATTTTTTACTTGATGCCCAAAGAAAGATTGCAGAGAAAGGCGGCGTTATTATGGATGGTCGTGACATCGGCACTGTTATTTTACCTAATGCAGATTTTAAATTCTTTTTGACAGCAAGTGTAGAAGAACGGACAAAAAGGCGCTTTTTGGAACTCAAGAATTTGGGTCTTGACACCGATGAAAATACAGTAAGAGAAAACCTTTTATCCAGAGATAAAACTGATAGTGAAAGAGAAGTTGCACCTTTGAAACAAGCGGAGGACGCTATCGTTATCGACAATTCAGATTTTACAAAATATGAGACAATTGATATGATATTATCATACCTGAAAGACTTTTAACATATTTTAAGACACTAACTTTTTTCTTTGGTATATTAATTGTAACTTTAGACTACAAGGGTGAAAAGCTCTAACATGAAATTTATTAACTATTAAAATTATTAAAATGTCGAAAAAAGGTAATAACGCGGCGAGTGTTCTAGCAGGTCTATTAGCAGGAGCAGCAGCAGGTGTAGTTTTAGGAATGCTTTATGCTCCGGAAGAAGGTGCAGAAACAAGAAAAAAAATCAAAACTAAAGCCAATGATTTAAAAGATCAGGCAGTTGATCAATATGGTAAAGTTTCTGAGAAAGCAAAAGAGCAGTATCAAGACTTATCTGGAAAAGTAAAAGATCAGTATGGTAACATTTCATCTCAGGTTAAAGAAACTGCTGATAAAGTAGTAACTTCTGTAAAAGATGGATATGACAAATATAAGGACCAAGCAGTTGCTGCAACAAAAGACGTAGTATCTGATGTAGAGAATGAATTAGACGGAATGAAATCGTAAAACTTTTCTTCTTATTTAGTCCTAAAATTAAAAGGAACTTTATTTCTAAGTTCCTTTTTTTGTAAATTTAAAAAAAATATTATGGTAGAAATAGTAAAAGAATTTGCCTCAAAAAAATTAGACTTGCTTAAAATGGAAGTCACAGAAAAATCTTCGGTTACCGCTGGTTTAATTACTTTTATCAGTCTTTTTGCAATTGCCGCACTATTTTTCATCATTCTATTTAACATAGGACTTGGTTTACTTATCGGATATTGGCTCGGTAATTATGCCTACGGAATTTTAATTATGGCAGCTTTGTATCTACTTATTATAGCGATTCTTTTTTTAAGCCGAAAATCTATTCAGAATACAGTGGCCGATAAAATTATAAAATTAATTAACTCTTAATACCATGAGCACGAAATATAACAGTTTAGAAGAATTAAGAAGGAAAAAAGCTTTGTTAAAAAAAGAAGTTGATGAATTAGGAGATCTTTTGACTTTTGATAATACCAAAGAAAGCCTTAGTGCGCTTACCCATGGTTTCACAGATCGATTTTTACAGGAAGAATCTACACCAGATGGAGAAATCAAAACTATAATTAACAAAGGTGAAATTGTAAAGGAGATTTCTAACAATGTGAAGGATTCACTTTTAAATAAAAATGCTGTTTTAGGTTTTGCAAAAAGTGATGCTGGATTCAACTTATTACAAAATACCTTGAAGGTTGGCGCCGTAACTTTTGTCGGAAATTATGCAAGAAAAAGTATTCGGAACAGCAGCTGGAAAAAGAAGCTCATCGGATTAGCTTTGATTTATCTTGCGCCGATTGCACTTCGATTCATTCGTAGAAAAATCGATGAATATCAGAGAAGCCAAACAACTTCCAGTTTTGAACAGTTAATTTAATTTAAAAACTCTTAAAACTATTTTTCAGAAAAGATTTGTCCTAAAATAATTCCGGTCGACATCGCGACATTTAGACTTTCTGTGGCTTTCGAACTGCCGAAACGTGGAATTGTTACTTTATCGGTCAGTAATTTCTTAATTTCCGAACGCATTCCATTTCCTTCATTTCCTAAGACCAAACTGAATTTTTCAGGGAATTTAAAATCGTACAGATTTTGACCAACCATGTCGGTCCCTATAATTGCTGAATGGGAATTGGCAAGCACCTTTTCTAAATTTTCATAGACAATGTTCACTCGTAGAAAAGAACCCATACTGGCTTGTATCACTTTTGGATTGTAATAATCCGCTGTATCTTCACTGCAAACGATTTGTCGAATACCAAACCAGTCCGCTAACCGGATGATGGTTCCCAAATTTCCGGGATCTTGAATTCCATCCAATATAAGCTGTACTTCTACATTTTCCACCAAAAAATTTTCTTTTAACTCACATACCGCAACCGAATCTTTCGGATGTTGAAGAAAACTGATTTTTTTTAAAATAGTTGGCTCAATTTGGGTGATAAGAGACTTTGCAACGGGTAAATCTTCCGGTGAAACAGAATAGATCTCCTTGATTTTATATCGAGAATTAGGTATTTCTTTGATTGTTTTATTGCCCTCAACCAAAAACAAATTGTATTTTTGTCTGAACTTCTTTTTATCAAGAGATTGTAAAATTTTTATTTTATGAGCCGTAATCATTTATCAAAATATTTTCAAAAGTATTACTTATTTTTTTCATCTGCAATCACGGTTATGTTTTTGTACGCCTGCAGTACCACGAAAAAAGTTCCAGATGGTGATTATCTTTTGACCAAAAATAATTACCGCTACGAAGATGGTAAACTCTATTCTGATAATATTCCCGATCACGTAAGTCAAAAACCCAATAAAAAACAGCTTTTTCTTTTTCCTTTGGGATTATGGTTGTACAACGCTACGAATCCAAAATACGATTCCATCCTTGCAGAATATATGACCTATCCGTCCGAAGTCAGAGATCAAAAACTTCGGGACTCCCTCTTCGTAAAATATGAGCATCCTGAATATGTAGGAAAAAGTCTCTTCTATGAGAGATTTATGCAGAATTTAGGTCAGCCGCCTGTTATTTTGGATCAGGGAAAAACGGAAACCAGTGCAAATTCTATTCGAAAATATTTGGTCTACAGAGGATATTGGGACTCCGATGTTAAATTCAGTCACGATCTAGATTCTGCAAACAAAAAAGCACAAGCAAATTACCTTATCACTCACAAAGATCCTACCTACATTAGCGATTACTATTATAATATTCCAGATGCAAATATTAAAAATATTTATGAAAAAAATTTAAGAAAGTCGTTGATTCGTGGTAAAGATATTTTGGATCAGGCCGTTCTGGAAAAGGAGGTAAAAAGAATCAATGAGCTGATGAAAGAATCGGGTTATTATAGGTTCAATAGTTCAAATGAAGAAATTTATTTTACTGCAGACACTTTGCAAAGCAGAAAAAATGTGCCATTAACAATGGATGTACGGAAAGATTCTGCAAATACACCGTACAAGTTGACAACTATTGGGAATGTTAAAGTTCATCTTTTGAGTAAACTTTCGGATTCTGTAGATACTGTGAAAGATTCTCTTTTACGAATTAATTTTTATAAACTCGATGATCAGTATAAAACACTCGCACTGTGGAGACCTATTATTTTGCGCCCGGGAGAAGTATATGATCAAAAAAATCTGGATTTAACAAAGCGAAATATTTCTGCGATGAATAATTTCAGCATTATTAAATACGACGAGATTTTGCGCAAGACCGATGACAGTATTTTAGATGTTAGTTATTATTTAGCGCCGCTTCCTAAATATGATTTAAAAATAGCAACGGATCTTAATTATTCTCAAATCCTCAACTTCGGTGTTTCGCCTTCTGTTGATCTTACGAGCCGTAATATTTTTGGTGGCGCAGAGAACTTAACGACCAGTCTCTCCGGGATTTTCGGCTCCGTAAAGAGCTCAAAAAACACAGACAAACGGAGTTTGGCTTATGAAATTTCAGCGCAGGTTGCCCTGAATTTCCCTCGCTTACTCCTTCCCTTTAAAACTTGGAAGGTGGTTCCCAAAAGGTACTCCCCTAATTCTTCCATCAATTTAGGAACTTCGGTTCAGGATAATATCGGGTTGGGCAGAATTGGTTTTAATGCCAGTTTAAATTATTTTGCGAATGCCAATGATATTGTATCACACCGGCTTTCGGTTTTTAATACGCAATTAAGCTTTACACAAAACAAAGATCGATATTACGATTTCTTTCCACGTGATCAGGATGTACGCGATAAAATATTCCAAATTTATTCCCCGGCCTTATGGCAGGATTTTCAGAACGGTTTAATTACTTCCGATGATTTGTCATCTACAATTGTAGCAGATACAGGTTTTCAGGAATCATTATCCGGAGACCAACGTTCGGATCTCAATACTTTTCTGCAATCCTTGATTAATAAAGACCGGCAAACACAAAACATCTTAATTTCCTCCATAATCTATAACTTTGTTTATAATGAAATCGGTAAAAAAGATCGTCCAAATCCTTTCTACTTTAATGGAAAATTTGAAATGGCAGGAAATGTCTTCAGCATATTTAACAGCAGCAGAAAAGAAGATGGAATTGTTACGGGACCTTCCAGAACGATTTTCAATATTCCGTATTCCCAGTTTGTAAAATTTGATTTTGATGTTAGAAAATATTTCACCTTTAATAATGAAAAGCAAACGCTTGCATTAAGACAGTTTATAGGAATTGGAATCCCTTATGGAAACTCCTCCAGTATGCCTTTTGTTCGGTCCTATTTTAACGGAGGATCAAATGACATTCGTGCTTGGCGAGTCTTTGGAGGCTTAGGTCCGGCAGATTCTCAACTTGATGAAAAGGTTCGTTCTTATGTCATGGACAATGTAAAACTAACAACCAATATTGAATACAGAATGCCATTCACAGACATGTTCGAAGGTGCTGCTTTTGTAGATGCCGGAAATATCTGGAGCTTAAAAGACAGCGGCTTTGGTGATCAGTTTAAGTTCAATAAATTTATTTCTCAAATGGGGGTTGGAACTGGAGTTGGTTTAAGAATTAATGTTGCCTACATCACCTTACGATTAGATGCCGCTTATAAAGTGTACGATCCAAATAAACCTGTGGGCGACCGCTGGGTGATCAGCAAATGGCAACCTTTAAAACCGGTCTTGAATTTTGCTTTTGGATATCCTTTCTAAATCTGCGCTTTTTTGAATTTATTCTAAGTTTACTTAGTCTTATCGAATTATTTATAATGGAATTGCCGGAATATCACCGGCATTTTTCATTATCTTTGAGAGAACAAAAATCAAAATATGAAGCAATCTACCCCGTTAATTTGTGTTGCATTTTTCAGTCTTTCTTTTTTTATTTCGGCTCAGGAAAAGAATCTACAAAATATTCAGAAACTTACTTTTGGAGGTGACAATGCAGAAGCCTATTTTTCTCCAGACGGAAAAAAACTGACCATGCAGGTTACCAATCCTGCAATTGGAGCACATTGTGATCAGATTTATCTTTTAGATTTAACTAAAAAAAATATAGGAACTAAAGATTTGCAATTGGTTTCTACGGGAGATGGCCGAACAACCTGCTCCTTTTTCATGCCCGATGGTAAACATATTTTATATGCATCAACCCATGAATCCAATAAAGCATGTCCTGAAAAACCCGCGCCACGCTCTGATGGAAAATATCTTTGGCAGGTATATGCCGAATTTGATATTTATGTCGCAGATTTAAAAGGAAAAATAACTAAAAAACTAACCGATTCACCTGGATATGATGCAGAGGCTGTCGTTTCGCCGGATGGAAAATATATTGTTTTTACTTCCATGAGAAGCGGTGATCTGGAACTTTGGAGGATGGATATTGATGGTAAAAATTTAAAACAGTTGACTTCAGGTTTAGGTTATGACGGTGGTGCATTTTTTTCACGTGATTCAAAAAAGCTTGTTTTTCGTTCTTCAAGACCAACTTCTCCGGAAGAAATCAAAGATTACAAGGAACTACTCGCACAAAATCTTGTGGCCCCCACCAATATGGAAATTTACACCATGAATATTGACGGAAGCGATTTAAAACAAGTCACTCATCTAGGTAAAGCGAACTGGTCACCTTACTTTCATCCTTCAGATAAAAAGATCGTTTTTTCCTCCAATCATCATTCTACAAGAGGCTATGATTTCCAGATTTATTCCGTAGATCTGGACGGAAATAATTTAAAGCAAATTACGTATGAAAGTATGTTTAACGCGTTTCCGATGTTTTCCCCAGACGGTAAAAAGTTTGTCTTCTCCAGCAATCGGCAGGGCGATAAACCAAATGAAACCAATGTATTTATTGCAGACTGGGTTGATACCGATGAGTCTGAAAATGTAGCAGAAAAAAATCTTAGAAATCACATTACTTATTTGGCTTCTGATGATTTACAGGGAAGATTGGCGGGAAGTCTTGGCGAGAAAAAAGCATCTGACTACCTTGTTAAGGAATTTAAAAAACTGAAACTTCAACCATTTCCCGGTAAAGATTATATTCAGTCTTTCGAATATGCGGTGAAATTAAATCCACATGAAGAAAGCACTTCCGTAAAAATAAATGCCAGAAATGTCATCGGTTACTTAGATAATAAGGGCTCTAAAACAATTCTGATTGGTGCGCACTACGATCATTTGGGATTAAATGAGCATCACAATTCTACTTTGATGAATTCTGAAGGTCAAATTCACAACGGCGCAGATGATAATGCTTCTGGGGTTTCCACGGTTTTAGAATTGGCGAGAATGTTTTCACAAAATAAAACGAAGGAAAAAGCCAATTATATTTTCGCTCTTTTTTCCGGAGAAGAAGACGGTTTAATGGGTTCGAAATATATGGCAGATCATTTACCAACAGGTAAAAAAATCGATCTAATGATTAATCTGGATATGGTGGGACGCTTGAATAAAGACAAAGATCTATCCGTGGGTGGCGTGGGAACATCGCCATTATTTTCAAATTATATTGAAAAATATAAACCTGCAGGCGTCAATATCGCGATCGACAGTTCGGGTGTAGGACCTTCCGATCACACGAGTTTTTATTTGAAAGATATTCCGGTTTTATTTCTGTTTACAGGAACGCACAGTGATTATCATAAACCGAGCGATGATACGGAAAAAATAAATTTCGAGGGTGTTAGAATGATTACCAATTACGTTTTCGGTTTGGCAAATGCTTTATCGGAAGCTGAAAAGATTCCTTTTACCAAAACAAAAATGTCTGAAAGTAAATCGGTTCCAAAATACAAAGTCACTTTGGGAATTATGCCGAGTTATGCAGATACCAAAGATGGTCTTCATATCGACGGTGTTACCGACAATCGTCCCGGAGCAAATGCCGGAATGGTTGCTGGTGACGTTTTAACAAAAATAGGCAAATGCGAAATTAAAGAAGTCTATTCTTATATGGAATGTCTTGCTAAGGTTAATTCGGGCGAAGAACTTCCGGTTACGGTTGTTCGTGACGGTAAGGAAATGATTTTAAAAGTGAAGTTTTAAAAATGGATGGTAAAAAAATTAGGAAACTGTTTTAAGATTTAGAACTTTCACACGTTTTTTATATCAACCAAAAATTCTTCAAAAAAAGACGCTCCGAAAAGCGTCTTTTTTGTATTTAAAATTAAAAATAAAATCGATTTTTTATTCGTCAAGATCGAACAAATCACCAATCATTCCTTCTTCCGGGAAATCTTCGTCTTTCACATCTTCATCAATAAAACTGATATGTCCTTCCGTTGTTTCAACCACATCGAAACCGTCATGGATTTCTTCTTCAGGCTCAGGAATCGTAATGTTAATTGATTTTACTTTGTCCTTTATAAATTGATTACCGATTGCTTTTATTCCTTTAATAGAAATGAATTCATCAATATTAACGGTTTCAGGCTCTTTCTCCTTGCCTTTTTCTTTTGCAAAAATAATTTCTGCCGTTGTATTGTTCGCTACCAAGACATTTTCTACAAACGATTTGGGATGATCAGACGGCATGAAATGTTGAACATTCGTGGTATTTTCCAGCAGGAATCTTTTAATAAAGTAAATCTGCTTTTCCCCATCGAAATAAATACAGGTGACCGGCTGATCTGGATTCCATTTTTCAAGAATTAAATATTCGTCATCAAAACGGTTGCTTAGGTCAAAACTAATCAACTTCGCTTCGCCTTGTGCATTAATGGTCAGGATTTTATCATCACCTTTAAAAGTTCCGAGTAACGTTCCTCTGGCATCAGCATTTAATCGTCTAATGGTATCATCAAACCAAATTTTTCTTGGCGCTAAAGTAGAATGACCTTCTTCTTTTAAGTCTACTTTTTTAACCGTGTATTTGGTGACCAAATTCCCTTTAGAATCGCGACCTTTAATTCCCAAGTCAGAGAAATCTATATCTATTTTATTTTTTCGAACACGCGCATTTGGTTTCAGTAAAACGGTGACTTTCTCAGCTTCCCCGTTTGGATTTGCGGAGAAATAAAGCATTTCAGAACCTTTTTTATCTGATGCTAATTTGTAATCGGTATTTCTGGTAACGCCTGTTACGGAAAACCGTTTCATATAGTAAGGTCCATCTTTACCTTCACGATAAATCATATTATAAACCGTACGTTTATCATTTTTCTTCCAAACGGCGACGTGTGCAATGTTTTTTCCAATAAAAGTTTTAGCTTCCACTTTTACCACTTTCATGGTTCCATCTTTTTGGAAGGTAATGATATCATCAATATCGGAGCAGTCAAATACATACTCGTCCTTCTTCAAAGCGGTTCCTATAAAGCCTTCTTCACGGTTTACATAGAATTTTTCGTTGGCTACCGCTACTTTCGAAGCATCGATGGTATCAAATATTCGGAGCTCTGTTTTTCGCTCTTTGTCTTTACCGTATTTTTTCTGAATATTCGTGAAATAAGTTATTGCATAAGGAATCAAATGTTCCAGATTATATTTAACCTGCTCGATTTTCCCTTCGAGTGCCAGAATGTTTTCTTTAAATTTATCAAGGTCAAAACGCGAAATTCTTTTAATCCGAATTTCTGTTAATCTCAGAATATCTTCTTCTGTGACCGGTCTTAAAAGATGTGTTGTATGTGGTTTTAAACCTGCATCAATCGTCGCGATCACTTCATCCCAAGATTTTACTTCCTCTATGTCGTGATAAATTCTATTTTCAATAAATATTCTTTCCAAAGAAGAAAAATGCCAGTTCTCCTGCAATTCGTGCAATTCAATCTGAAGTTCCTTCTTTAATAAGGAAACTGTGTGGTCGGTGTTTTGTCTCAGAATTTCCGAAACAGTCAGGAACATTGGCTTGTTTCCAACAATAACGCATGCATTGGGCGAGATCGGAATTTCGCAATCTGTAAAGGCATATAATGCATCAATCGTTTTATCGGGCGACACATCATTATTAAGATGGATGTTGATCTCAACTTTATCAGAAGTATTATCTTCAATTTTCTTGATTTTAATCTTGCCTTTTTCGTTGGCTTTGATAATAGAATCAATTAAATCACTCGTGTTTTTTCCAAAAGGAAGTTCTGTAATACAAAGGGTATTTTTATCTTTCTGAATAATTCTGGCTCTTGCGCGGATTCTTCCACCACGTTCCCCGTCATTATAATTAGAAACATCAAGCATTCCTCCGGTAATAAAATCCGGAAATATCTGAAATTTCTTCCCTTTCAAATGCGCAATGGAAGCATCAATAAGTTCATTAAAATTATGCGGCATAATTTTCGTCGAAAGCCCAACTCCAATTCCTTCAACCCCGGAGGCTAAAAGCAATGGGAATTTCACTGGTAAATCAACCGGTTCATTATTTCTGCCATCATAGGATTTTGCCCAAACTGTTGTTTTTGGATTAAAGACAACTTCCAAGGCAAAAGGAGTTAAACGCGCTTCTATGTATCGGGCCGCCGCGGCAGAATCACCGGTAAAGATATTTCCCCAGTTTCCCTGTGTATCAATTAATAAATCTTTCTGACCGATCTGAACCATGGCGTCGGTAATCGAGGCATCACCGTGTGGATGATACTTCATGGTATTCCCCACAACGTTTGCCACCTTGTTGTACCGACCATCTTCCAACTCCCGCATAGAGTGCATGATTCGTCGTTGTACGGGTTTAAATCCATCAAAAATAGAAGGAATGGCCCGGTCTAAAATTACATAAGACGCATAATCTAAAAACCAGTCCTTGTACAGACCGGAAACTTTTCTCAGGGATTCTTCCTGATGATTTTCTTGCTCTTCCATCAACTAATATTCTCTCTCTTTTGTTCTCTGTTATTCTTAACGACTTTACTGAGCGAAATTTTCAAGTCATTTAATTCTTTTTTGTTTAGATAAGAAATATCGTACTTTAAAATCACTGAATTATTTCTTTTACTTGAAATTGTAATGTACAATCTTTTCAAAATAATTGCATCTACGATTTCGTAACTTATTAATTTATACTTCGGAAACTCATCATTGAGCGCTTTATCTAAAAAGGAAACCACATTTCTGTTCTTAAAGTTGAGCGCCTCACCATCACTGTCATATTCAAAAATCTGACGGCCTCTGAAATAGAATACTGCCGCAAAAAGAATGGGAATAATCAAAAACAATCCTGATTCCCAACCCAAAAGATTATAGATATATTTCTCCATTAAAAAGGCAACAATTCCACAAAACAGCAGCATTGCAACAACACTAACTATAAAATTATAGTACACTGCTTTGTTTCTGTTATTTAACCTCATGATCTGTTTCTGCGTTTAGTTTTACTCGGTCTCGGCAAGTTCTTCCTTTTTATCAATAAGCGGATCTTCTATGACCAGATTTTCAAGAATAAACATTTGACGATCCGGCGTGTTTTTGCCCATGTAAAACTCCAGTAATTGGTCAATTGTTTGATCTTTTCCTAAAACTACCGGTTCCAGTCGAATATCTTTTCCAATAAAATGTTTGAACTCATCCGGTGATATTTCTCCCAATCCTTTAAATCGCGTGATTTCAGGATTTTTGCCCAGTTCGTCTAAAGCTTTTAAGCGCTCGGCTTCAGAATAACAATAGCGCGTTTCTTTTTTATTTCGAACACGGAACAAAGGCGTTTGTAAAATATAAAGATGTCCGTTCTTGATGAGATCAGGGAAAAACTGCAGAAAAAAAGTAATCATCAGCAGACGAATGTGCATTCCATCAACATCAGCATCGGTCGCGATGATGACATGATTATACCGAAGATCTTCCAAAGAATCTTCGATATTTAAAGCAGCCTGAAGTAAATTAAATTCCTCATTTTCGTACACCACCCTTTTTGTTAGACCATAACAGTTTAGAGGTTTTCCTTTCAAAGAAAAAACAGATTGTGTTTCAACATCCCGTGACTTAGTGATGGAGCCTGATGCAGAATCTCCCTCCGTAATGAAAATCATGGTCTCCGATTTCCTTAGGGCTTTTTGATCATTGTAATGCTGCCGGCAATCACGAAGTTTTTTATTATGAAGCGAAACTTTCTTTGCGCGTTCACGGGCTAGTTTTTGAATTCCGGAAAGTTCCTTTCTTTCCCTCTCCGAAATAATAATTTTACGGTGAATGGCTTCTGCAATTTCCGAATTCTGATGAAGAAAGTTATCCAGTTTATTTTTTAAGAAGTTGGTGATAAAAGTTCTGACCGTTTCCTTTCCGGGTTCTATTTCGTTGGAGCCCAGTTTCGTCTTGGTCTGGGATTCAAAAACGGGTTCAATAACTTTTATCGCAACGGCGGCAATAATTGATTTTCTAATATCGGCAGCCTCAAAATTTTTATTAAAATATTCGCGGATGGTTTTTACATACGCTTCTCGAAAAGCATTCAAATGCGTTCCACCCTGCGTTGTATTTTGACCGTTAACGAAAGAAAAATAGGTCTCAGATTGAGATTTATCAGAATGAGTAATCGCTACTTCAATATCATCATCTTTCAAATGAATAATTGGATAGATAATTTCGCCCTCAATTTCTTCCTGAAGCAAATCTTTTAGGCCGTTTTCCGAGAAAAAGGTTTCGCCATTAAAAACAATCTTCAACCCGGGATTCAGGTAGCAATAGTTTTTGAGCATCTTTTCGATGTACTCTTTTCTAAACTTGAAATGCGTAAAAATAGAAGTGTCGGGAATAAAGGTAATTTCAGTACCGTTGCGTTCTGTAGATTCTGTTTCTTTAAAATCCTCTGTAATTAATCCTTTCGAAAACTCCGCGATCTTAGATTTCCCGTCCCGAATCGATTTTACTTTAAAAAACTCTGAAAGTGCATTTACAGCTTTCGTCCCTACTCCATTTAAACCCACAGATTTTTTAAAGGCTTTGGAATCATATTTTCCTCCCGTATTCATTTTAGAAACGGCATCTACTACTTTTCCTAAAGGAATTCCACGACCATAATCACGAATCGTGGCTTTGCCTTCATCAATTTTGATCTCGATGCGTTTTCCGGATTTCATCACAAATTCATCCACGGAATTATCGATGATCTCTTTAAGCAAAATATAAATTCCGTCATCAGCTGAAGAACCATCTCCTAATTTACCAATATACATTCCCGGTCGAAGCCGGATATGTTCTTGCCAGTCGAGAGTTCTAATGTTATCTTCGGAATAATTTACGGGTATATTTTCGCTCATATTTTTATTGAAATCTGTCTACATTCAGCAACTCACAAAAATAGCGAAAGGAAATCGATATATAAAATTTTGGTGAAAAATTTTAGTAGTGAGCGGGAATTTTGACTTTTATATCATGATTATTTCGTGATCTGCATCACCCACTTTTCAAAAACTTCTAAAAAGTCTTTTAAAAATTTCTCTGTTTTTTCATTCACGGTAACGCCGTCTTCCAGCAATTTATCTTTTATCTGTCCAATATAAGCTTCGGGTTGTTGCATCATCGGAATATTTAAAGAAACTGCGGCCTCGCGAATTGTTTGATTAGCACCTAAACCACCGATTAAACCTGGAGAAACCGTAGCAACAGCGCCGGGTTTACCTTTCCAGGAATTTTGTTTTGGAGGTCTTGCGCCAATTTCCATTGCATTTTTAAGAACGCCGGGAATAGTTCTGTTATATTCGGGAGACACAAAAAGTATGGCGTCAGCTGCGGCAATTTTTGTTTTAAAATCAATCCATACCTGAGGCGGATCATTTTCTATATCTTCACTAAAAAAAGGAAGATCTTTAATCTCAACAATTTCTAATTCCAGACTTTTTGGCGCTAAACGAATAAATTCATTTGCTACTTTTCTGTTAAATGATTCTTTGCGTAAACTTCCTACTATAACTGCAACTTTCTTTGTATCCATAAAAATATTTTGATCCCAATTTACGCAAAATTTTGGAAATAAATTAATGTTGAAATTTCTATATGAACCAAAAAAAAGCGAACCAAAGTCCGCTTTTTTTTTAAAATTAGAAAAGTTATTTTTTAATAAATTTTCTGGAGATTACCTCATTTCCACTGTAAATGTTTAAAATGTATTGTCCTGCAGAAAGGTTTCTAACATCAATATCTGAGGAAGAAGTTTCTTTAACAATTTTCCCACTCATATCGAAGATACGAACGTTCTGTAACTCTTTTACATTTTGAATTCTAATAAAATCTGAAGTTGGGTTTGGATAGACCGAAACCTGACTCTTTTGAGAATCTGAAACAGCCAGAACACTTTGTGTGATTTGCACATCATCAATTCCGATATAGAAAATATCGGTACAGTCATAATGTCTGAACACTAATTTCACTTCTTGACCTTTGTATTCAGATACATCAACATTAATCACTTTCGCAGCTGAAAGATACCCGGCATCCAAAGTTTCTTCAAAGACCGGTGTTTCGGAACCTGTAAAAGTAGCAGCTGCCGGAATTACGTACACCGCATAATGCTCGTCATAAAGTTCTTCATCACCGGCGGCAACTTTAAAAGTCAGTTCTAAATTCCCTGTTTCCGGTAAGGTAATGGATGGACTTGTCAAAGTATTATCTGGAGTAAAGGCGCCGAAATACCAGGAAAATGACGCTGCAAAATATCCCTGAAAAGAATCTACCTCGTTGGAAGTTGCATCTAAATATTCCCACGTGTCGGCATCACCATCTCTGTCACCAATAGTCCAAAGCGCTCTTGTGGCAGGTGATTCAAAATCTTCCTGAAAAACAGTAGTTTGTGCGTAATAAAATGATTATAATCCTAATGTAGAAGCCAAAAGTAATTTTTTAATCATAATATAAATTTGGCACAAAGATAAAAATTAAAAATCGGTAGCTATCATTATTTGATCTCTCGAAATTTAAAGTAAAAAAAGCGGATCTTAAATCCGCTTTTTTACTATTGATCGTGATTTTAGTTTAATTAAACATTAAATCTAAAATTCATCATATCACCATCTTGCACGATGTATTCTTTTCCTTCCACAGAAAGTTTTCCCGCTTCTTTTACTTTAGCTTCTGAACCGTATTTTAAGAAATCTTCATATTTGATGACTTCTGCACGGATGAATCCTTTTTCGAAATCGGTATGAATAACGCCAGCAGCTTGTGGCGCGGTCCACCCTTTTCCGATGGTCCAGGCACGAACTTCTTTTACACCAGCGGTAAAATAGGTTTGCAAATGCAGTAAATCGTAAGCCTTTCTGATCAATCGGTTCACACCAGGTTCTTTTAAACCCAATTCATCTAAAAACATTTCGCGTTCTTCGAAAGTTTCCAGTTCATTAATATCGGCTTCGATCTGAGCAGCAAGAACAACAACTTCTGCGTTTTCTTTCGCAGCCATTTCTTCAATTTTCGAAACCCATTTGTTTCCGTTTTTTATAGAATTTTCATCAACATTACAAACGTAAAGCACCGGTTTATTGGTTAATAAGTGAACATCTGCAATAATGCTTTCAGAGAAATCGTCCGTCGGAAATTCACGTGCGTTTTTGCCTTCCTCTACGAATTTCTGTAAGTTGAGAAGTGTTTCGTACGTCATCACGTCATCCTTCTTCCCGGATTTGATGAATTTTTTCGCTTTTTCCACCGCTTTTCCCAAGGTTTCAATATCTTTCAACTGAAGTTCGATATCAATAATTACCTTATCTCTAATTGGATCAACGGTTCCCTCAACGTGAACAATATTGCCGTCTTCAAAACATCTTAAAACGTGAATAATAGCTTCACATTCTCTAATGTTAGCGAGGAATTTATTTCCTAAACCTTCTCCCTTACTGGCTCCTTTTACCAAACCGGCGATATCTACGATTTCTACTACGGCAGGTAATACTCTTTCAGGTTTTACTAATTTTTCCAATTCAAACAAACGTTCATCCGGCACAGAAACAGTTCCAATATTCGGTTCTATGGTACAGAAAGGATAGTTAGCAGACTGCGCTTTGGCGTTGCTTAAACAGTTAAAAAGGGTTGATTTACCTACATTGGGTAAACCTACGATTCCACATTTCATATCTTGAGTTCAAAGTTTAAAATTCGGGGTTTAAATTTGCAATTAACCCCACTAAATTGAGCGATTGCAAAGATAAAGATTTTGAATGAGTTATGAATAAAAAAATCTGCTCTCGTAGAAAGCAGATTTTAATCTTTTGGAAACAAAAATTTATGGATTTTCTGAAGTCGCATTTCTGGCTAATTCAGCGTCGTCCGGCGATGAGCCTAAATCTTTATCTAAATTATAGAGAGATTCGTCTGTTGCCTGATCGCCACCTGCAATTTTAAGTTTATCAATCAACTTTATTGCCAATGTTTCTTCTTCAATCTGTTCTTTTACAAACCATTGTAGGAAATTCCAGGTTGCCCAATCTTTTTCTTCAAAAGCCATATTGACCAAGTTGTAAATTTTTTCAGTGTTCTCTACCTCATGTTTAAAAACCAGATCAAAACACTCTGTTAAACTACTTGGATCGCGATCAGCAGCTTGTAATGCCGTGATATTTGGTTTACCGCCCCTGTTTAGAATAAACTGCATAAATTTTATAGCATGATCACGTTCTTCTTTTGAATGACGGAAAAGGAAGTTGGCGATTCCACCATAGGATTGATCGTCTGCCCATATTCCGTACGATAAATAAATGTGAGATTGAAAAAGCTCAACATTCATTTGATCACTTAGCGCTTTTTCCATCGCGTCGGAAAGTCTTTTAGTATTCATAACCTATATTTTTTAATTGTTAAAATAATCGTAGCAAGAATAATTCCTTTATCAGAAGTCTTGAAAAAGATAACAGTATTTAACTTTTGATCAAGAATTGATTGTTTAAATGTATCACGTCATAATGTGAACCCAAACTATATTTTTAATACTGTAAATCAATAAGTTAAATAAAATTCACTATTATCACTATAAAAATAGTTGTATAATGCAATTTAAATTCTACATTTGTATCACTAAACATATAGTGATATGCAAATCTCTCCCTTAACAAAAGCTGAAGAACAAGTAATGCAGTACTTGTGGGATCTCGAAAAAGCCTTCTTAAAAGATATTTTGGAGCAGTTTCCAGAACCGAAGCCACACACCAATACAGTGTCGACAATTTTGAAAGTATTGAAAGAAAAAGAGGTGGTTGATTATAAGGTTTTCGGAAGACAGCATCAATATTTTCCTTTGATATCAAAAGAAAAATACAGTGGAAAATCCATGAAAAGTCTGGTAACAAATTACTTCGAAGGATCATATCGAAACGCGGTTTCTTTTCTTGTAGAAAAAAATGAATTAAGTGTAGAAGATCTTGAAATGCTTTTAAATGAACTTAAAAACAAAGACTGATGGAAACACTTTTTTTATATTTCGGAAAAGTAATTTTAAGTTCGGGTATTCTCTTTTTCTACTATTTACTTTTTCTTAAAGACAAAACTTTTCATCAATACAACCGGTTTTATCTACTGGCGGTAATCATGATTAGTCTTTTGCTTCCGGTCTTGAAAATCAGTTATTTTACACTTGAAGTAAATACAGACAATTATGTTTTGATTAATAAGTTACAGCACTTTAATTCTACTAAAAATTTAAACCATGAATTCTTTTATTTTAAAATTTTCGCTTTTATTTTTGGTGTGGTTGCTGTCTTTTTTCTGACGAAATTAATGACGGGACTGGTTAAAATCGAATTATTCAAACGAAAGTATAAAAAGGAGAATTTGGAGGGAATCAATTTTTATCAAACCAATCTGTCAGAAGCCCCCTTTTCTTTTTTCAAAAATTTGTTCTGGAAAAATTCTATTGATCTTCAGTCCGATCTGGGTCGTCAAATTTTAAAACATGAAATGGTTCATATCGAGCAAAAACATTCCTGGGATAAAATTTTTCTGGAGATCACCACTGCTCTATTTTGGTTTAATCCTTTCTTCTATCTGATCAAAAAAGAAATTATTTTAATACATGAATATCTGGCTGATAAAAAAGCCCTCAAAAACTCGGACACGAAAGCATTTGCGCAGATGCTTTTAGCAAGTCACTTTTCCGGAAAATTGTTACCTGCAACGAGTCCGTTCTTTAATTCTAACCTCAAAAAAAGATTAACAATGCTAAAAAAATCAAAAACAAAGTTCAGTTACGCGCGACGAATTCTAGCGTTGCCATTATTATTCACTTTAACTTTTATGTATTTGGTGAATGCAAAAAATAAAGAAATTATCGAAACCAATTTAGAAATTGCCCAACAAATTTCTGAGATTAAAAAAGACACTATTACATCGAATATTTCGGTAGAAAAATCCATTCAAAAAGATAAAAAATCAATTAGCAAACCTAAAAATGAAACCAATCTTGCTGATAAAAATTCTATTCCGTCAGAAGAAATTGCTTTTGGAACCAACGGAACAAAGCTTTACCAAGAAAATCCAAAATTATTTCTCAGCAATGATACGATCAAAATAGAAAACGTAACCGATTCTTCAGAATTTCAGCAAAAGATAAAAGAGGCGAAAGAAAAACAGTCGTTGATTATTATTAAAGCTGATAAAATCGTTCATACAGATTATTCTAATAAGAATAAATCGTCAGTTGTTAATCCGCAAATATCAGTTGTTGATCCTCAAATATTTATCGATGGACGATCGATTACAAAAGAAGAAATGGGCAAAATTTCCCCAGATTTAATCGAATCCGTGTATATCAACAAAAAAAACGACAACGAAAATAACTATAACGAAATCCGAATTTTCACTAAAAAATAAACAATGAAAAAATACCTCATTCTCTTTTCTTTTGCTTTCGCTTTTGGGAACGCACAAAACCAACGATTCAGTTACGTTTATCAATTCGTTCCCGATTCTACCAACCAAGCCGACATAAAATCTGAAATGATGATTCTGGAAGTATTGCCCAAATTTTCAAAATTTTATAGTGAAGATGTTTTCAAAAGCGATTCTATAATGAATGCATATATGGAAAAAGAATTAAGAACAACCGGTTCTATCAACATTAAATCGGATATGCGAAAAGGAACGTTTCGTCACGTTGTGATAAAAGAAACACCGAATTATAACACCTTTCTTTTTACCAGAATCGGACAAACTGAATTGAAAGTTTCTGATGGCAGAAAAATGATTTGGAACATTCAATCTGAAAAACAAATATTTGGAGAATTTAACACCCAAAAAGCAACCACAGAGTTTGCAGGCAGGAAATGGACCGCCTGGTTTACTACAGAAATTCCAATTCAAGATGGACCTTATAAATTCCACGGACTTCCAGGATTAATTGTGAAATTAGAAGACCAAACCAAAAGCCACGTTTTTGAATTAAAAGGAGTAAAAAACCTTACCGCAACTGAAATTAAAAATATGGATCCTAATAAAAATTTCATTTTTAATTTCAGGGAACATTTGGAAATGGACCAACTGAAATTTAAAAAATTCTTTCTCGATAACCGAAACGACCCCAATAAATCAATAAGAATTTCTATGAATCAATCGGAAACAAAAATGTTTGACAAAGACGGAAAACCTATAGAAACCTCGCAATTTCTTCGTGACAGAGAAAAACAGCAAAAAGAAAAACTAGCAAAAGACAACAATTTTATTGAACTGGATTTGTTGAAATAACTCTTTATATATGAATACTCTTTCATTGTAGACTCTACAAATACTGCAGATTTGCAAATAGAAATGCTTGTATTGGATTCCAATTCAAGATGGACCTTATAAATTTAGTGGTTTACCTGAATTAATTGTGAAAATTGAAGACAGTACCAAAACACAAAACCTGCAGACCTCCTAAGACAGCGTGAATTAAAGCCAAAAGAAGATCGTAAGAAAAACAATAATCCATTCGAACTGGATTTGCAAAAATAAATTTTGAGTCAACGCACTTATTCATCATTATAAAGACGGCGAGGAAAATCACACGGCATATGTATTTAACAGATTTACGTAAAAGAAGAGCTCATCAAAAGATAATCTTTACTCCTTTTTGAAACGATACAAATTATGTAATTAAAATTGACTGTTAGAGCGTCAAGAAAGTCTCTTTTTGAATTTAAAGATTCTAATTTGGCCTCTATTTTAAATATTCACGCAAGTAATATTAAACTTTCTCTAAATTTTAACATTAATTTTTATTAAATTAAGCAACTTATAAAAGAATTTCACGAAAAAAGCTTACTTTTGCACGGTCAAAAAACGATTATGCAAAACATTAGAAATATCGCAATTATTGCGCACGTTGACCACGGTAAAACGACTTTGGTTGACAAAATCATCCACGCAACCACTATTGCCCGCGAAAACCAGGCAGAATCAGGCGACCTTATCATGGACAACAATGATCTGGAGCGTGAAAGAGGAATTACCATTTTGTCCAAAAATATTTCGGTACAGTACAAAGATTACAAGATTAATGTAATCGACACTCCTGGTCACGCCGATTTCGGTGGTGAGGTAGAAAGAGTTTTGAAAATGGCTGACGGAGTTTTACTTTTAGTAGATGCTTTTGAAGGACCAATGCCACAGACTCGTTTCGTATTGCACAAAGCATTAGAATTAGGTCTTAAACCAATCGTGGTTATTAATAAAGTAGACAAACCAAACTGTCGTCCGGAAGAAGTTCACGACAAGGTATTTGATTTATTCTTTAACTTAGAAGCAACTGAAGAGCAATTGGATTTCCCAACATTCTATGGTTCATCAAAACAAGGTTGGTTCAACACCAGTTTAGAGCCTGCAGATGATATCACTCCTTTATTAGATGGTATTATTCAATATGTTCCGGAACCGGAAACTTTTGAAGGAAGTTTGCAAATGCAGATTACCTCATTAGATTTCTCTTCTTTCTTAGGTCGTATTGCGATCGGAAAAATCAGAAGAAACTCTATTAAAGAAGGTCAGACAATTGGTCTTGCTCAGGAAGATGGTAAAGTAATCAGAGGTAAAGTAAAAGAATTATACGTTTTTGAAGGTCTTGGAAAAAAGAAAGTTCAGGAAGTAAAAGCCGGAGATATCTGTGCAATCGTAGGTTTTGATAAATTCCAGATTGGAGATTCATTCGTGGATCTTGAAAACCCGGAACCATTGCCAAGAACAGCAATCGATGAACCGACTTTGAACATGACTTTCTCTATTAACAACTCTCCTTTCTTTGGAAAAGATGGTAAATATGTAACTTCAAACCACCTGAAAGAAAGGTTGTACAAGGAGTTGGAGAAAAACTTAGCATTAAAAGTTGAACCTACTGACGATGCCAACACATTCTTGGTATTCGGTCGTGGTATTCTTCACCTTTCTGTTTTGATCGAAACGATGAGAAGAGAAGGTTATGAAATGACGATTGGTCAGCCTCAGGTAATCATCAGAGAAATCGATGGTGTTAAATGTGAGCCTTATGAATCAATGGTTGTTGATGTACCGGATGAATATGCATCTAAAGTAATCGACTTAGCAACGCAGCGTAAAGGTGATTTGCACATCATGGAAACCAAAGGTGAAATGCAGCATATGGAATTCGAAATTCCTTCCAGAGGATTAATCGGATTGCGTTCTCAAATGTTGACTGCAACTGCAGGTGAAGCGATTATGGCTCACCGTTTCACTGACTACAAACCTTTCAAAGGTTCAATTCCAGGAAGATCAGTTGGGGTATTAATCAGCAAAGGTCAAGGACCGGCAACTGAATATTCTATCGCAAAATTACAAGACAGAGGTAAATTCTTTGTTGATCCGGGTGAAGAAATTTACGAAGGAATGATCATTGGTGAGCAAAACAAACCAGGAGACCTAGTGGTAAACATCGTTGAAGCAAAACAGTTGAACAACATGCGTGCATCTGGAAAAGATAAAGACGGTAACATTGCTCCAAAACAATTATTCTCTCTGGAAGAATGTATGGAATACATCCAAGGTGATGAAGCAATTGAGGTTACACCAAACTTCATCAGAATGCGTAAAAAAGTACTTTCAGAAAATGAAAGAAAACGTATTGAAAGAGGTGCAAAAAGTTAATACTTAGACCCGATTTAAAACTACCGGCATTTGCCGAATTGATAAAAGAGTTCCAAATTTGTTTGGGACTCTTTGTTTTTATTATCTAATTTAGGAGTATTGAATAATTTAATGATATCGAAAATCATTTTTAAAGAATAGTCTAAATATGAAATGAATATATAATTTAGATAATAAATTTGGTTTGATTAATTTTATAATTTAAGTACTTCAACAAGTTAACTAAAAATAATAAAAGTTCCTGATTCGGGAACTTTTATGTATATTTGTATCACAAATGAAAAGAATAATTGCTAAGCGAACTTTGAAAGAGTTTTGGGAAGTACATCCTGACGCAGAACAATATTTGAAAACATGGTTTGACATTGCAAAAACCAATTCGTGGAAATCCCCCAATGATATTAAACTAAACTTCGCTAATGCGAGCATTCTTAAAAATAGCCGAGTCGTTTTCAATATTAAAGGAAATTCCTATCGATTAGTTGTGCAATTTAATTATGAAAGAGAATGGGCATTTATTAGATTTATAGGTTCACATTCAGAATATGATAAAATAGATGCGAATACAATTTAATTTAACACAATGAAAATAAAACCGATAAAAACAGAACAACAATATTTTGAAGCGTTAGAAAGATTAGAACAAATTTTTGATGCTAAGGAAAATACACCAGATGGTGATGAAGCAGAAATTTTGTCTTTACTCATTGATAATTTTGAGAACGAACATTATGCAATCGAATTGCCGGATCCTATTGAAGCCATCAGAATACGTATGGAGGAAATGGATTTGAAACAGAAAGATATGATAGAAATAATCGGATCTAAAAGTAAAACGTCAGAAGTTTTGAATCGTAAGAAAAGATTGACACTGGATATGATTAGAAACTTACAAGAAAAACTAAATCTATCTGCTTCGCTTTTAATTACAAATTATCCTATTAAAAATTAGGAGAAAAAAGAATTTCTAGTCTTCACTAAAATTATCAAAAACTTTAAAGTATAATCTTCTTTAAAGTTTTTTTGTTTTTAAATCTAAACCATTATTCACATTGCTTTTTATATATTTGCGACTGTCATTTTTAAATATATTGAATTGAATTTCAGCATTTGAAATAAACAATTTTAATAATAGTAAACCGTTATTTATTTTCCCTTTTAAAATTTATTTATGAACTATTCTTTTGCAAGAGCAACCACGATATTATTTTTAATTCTTTCCCTTTTCATTACTTCTTGTGCGACGAAAAAGCCAGCCGCAAAAACGACCAAGAAACCGCCTGTAACTACAAAACCAACTCCACCAAAAACCATTGTTCAAAAACCTGAAGCCAAGCTCAACTTGCCTCAAGTCGATCGCGAATTTCGTGCCGCCTGGATTGCAACCGTGGCAAATATTAACTGGCCATCTAAGAATAATCTGACGACGCAGCAGCAAAAAGACGAAGCCATTAAAATTTTGGATCTATTAAAAGAAGCGAATTTTAACGCGGTTATTTTTCAAGCCCGTCCTTCTGCAGATGCTTTGTATACAAGTGATTTAGAGCCTTGGTCTTATTTTCTAACGGGTGAAATTGGCAAAGCTCCTACTCCATTTTATGACCCATTAGAATTTTGGATTAAAGAAGCGCATGAACGTGGAATGGAACTTCATGTCTGGTTAAATCCCTATCGTGCACATCATACTACTGGGGGACCAATTACCAGTGAATCAATGGTGAAAAAGATGCCCGAACAAATCATTAAACTGCGCAATGGAATGTATTGGATGGATCCATCTGATGAAAAAACGCAGGACCACACCGCGAAAGTAATCCGGGATTTGGTAAAACGCTATGATGTTGATGCCATTCACATCGACGATTATTTTTATCCTTACAAAGAATACAATGGCGGAAAAGATTTTCCGGACAACAGAACTTGGGCTGCCTATCAAAAAACAGGAGGCAATCTCTCCAGAGCAGATTGGCGCCGTGCCAACGTGAACAAATTTATTAAAAGAATTCACGACGAAATTAAGGCTGAAAAAAGTTACGTGCAGTTTGGAATAAGTCCGTTTGGCATTTGGAAACCTGGTTTCCCGGAAGGAATTAAAGGTTCATCCCAATACGATGAATTATATGCTGATGCAAAATTATGGTTAAACCAAGGTTGGCTGGATTATTTTTCACCGCAACTCTACTGGAAAAATGACGGGCCCCAAAGTTTCCCTGCTTTGCTAAAATGGTGGGAAAGCGAAAACACACAGAAGCGTCATCTTTGGCCTGGTTTAAATACAGTTGGCCTGCGTGATGTTTCCGACCGACCGGGCGAAATTGTTAGTCAAATAAATGCAACCCGCTCTATTCTTAAAAACAGCGCGGGAACAATTCATTACAGTGTTGATGGATTATCGAAAAGTCCAGCCATGTATAACGCGGTAAAAAGTGCCTACAAAACAAAAGCTTTAATTCCAACCACTCCTTGGATCAAAGTTCCAGCCTTAGGAAAACCTATTCTTTTTGCGGAAAATGTCGGAAATTTGGTGAACTTGAAATGGAATTCGCCTGAACCACAGAAAGCATTCCAGTGGATTCTTTATATCAAGTATGGGGAAAACTGGGAAACAGAAATTTTAGATAAAAATCAAAATTCCAAAACTTTACCATTAACAAAAGATGGGAAGAAATTGAGTACGGTAGCGGTTAAATCTGTGGATCGTTTAGGCAATGAAAGTGAGTACGAAGCGAAGAAATTTTAAATACTCTATAATTGCCCGATCAGACCAATCAGTTTTCTTGAAGAATTAGGTGATATAATATCATTTTGACTCTTGTAAATTGGCGACTTGAATCCAAATGATTCAGCGCCTTTTTTGTTCCAATCGAAATCTGAAAATCAATTCAAAAATAATTAAAAGCGATCTCTTTATTTCTCATTAAAACTTAATTATTAATTATATCTTTGATTAACAAATAATTACATCGATGAATATTGTTTACTTTAAAAGAAAATAAATATCTAAAACTGATGTAAAGAGATCATTTTTTTGACGTGCTTGAATCAAAGGTGTTTCCATGTTAGTCCGGAAATACGACATAACTACTCTGCTTTGCGTTATTTCAATGGGTAACTCTAGACGCATTTTTATAGTAGTACAATCTAAAATATTGAAAGATCATGTTTTCAATATATTTTCAGCCACATCCTGCTCTTGCAGAATTTGTAGAATGCATCTGTATCATGGGACATGATTTTTCATGCAGTGATAATCTGTCTCCCTTCTACACCTATATGCCTACGCATACGAGACTGCTTTGCTTTTATCTGGAAGATTCTGTGAAAGTTAAGAAAGGAGACGGTGAATTTGAAAATCATGGACGCGCCGTAATTATCGGACCACAACTAAAGCCAGTTACTTTGGATCTTGGAAAAAAGCATTCTAATTTATTGGTTTTGTTTAAACCTTGCGGTCTTTATCTATTGCTCGGCATTCCTTTATGTCAAATGCTTGACTGCGATTTTGATGCACAATTGATCATTGGTAAAGAAATAACCGAGATCACCGAGCGATTAATGGAGGCAAAATCCTGTGATGCAAAGAACGGGATCATTCAATTGTATCTGTTGAGCAAATTGAACGAATACCAGCCGCCACTGCCAATTGATCTCGCAATGTCACAAATGGTGAGTTCTTGTGGGAAAATGTCTATGGATTTGCTGGCTGCTAAATCCTGTCTTAGTGTTCGTCAATTGGAGCGTCAGTCACTTCAGCGAATTGGTTTGCCACCCAAATACTTCGCCAGAATGGTGCGCTTTTCTGTGGCATATAAATTTAAGGAAAGTAATCCAAAAGCCTGATGGACAGAGATTGCACACCCGTTCGGTTATTATGATCAGATGCACCTGATTCGGGATTTTCATCATTTCACGGGTATCAATCCAAGCGACCTAAAAGAAGAAGCGATCGTACATTCGGTACGGTTTAATTCTAAAGTTCCATAAATTCTTTTTTAGATGATATTAGGAAACTGCAAAATCTTGTGGTTGATTCTGCCTGCAGTTAAATGATGTCGCTTTTGTACTATGTTAAAGTATGGCAATGAATCTATATTTGGATAAATAATTTTCAATTAAGAGCCTGTGCTTTAATTCTCTTAAACAAATAAAGCAAATTGTATCCTAATCTAGAAATTCTAACACTGTTCTTAAAATAGGTATTAACTAAAAACTACCAAAAAAGTTAGTTTTAGAACAGATATACTTTACATCTAAATGTTTTTTCAAGTTAAAGAAAGCTGTGCTTTTTAATTAAATCCTGTTAGTCATTTATTCCTAAACTTTAAAAATATCACATAATGCCTGGACCATCTACCCATATCTTGGTTGCCGATGAAATCGTAGCCAACTTACAGAAACTTTCAACAGACTGGCCTTTTAAATTTGAAGGGTACAAAGAAAATATTAATTCCCCGCCCGATCTGGCGAAACTTGCGTCCACATACAACAACTATTACGCACTCGGCGCAGTGGGCCCTGATCTGTTTTATTTTCTGGCAGATTTTAGGGCGAAATATGGTCTGCCTATGGCAGAACTTATTAAAATTGTGGATTTCTTAGATAATATTTATGGCAAACTCGATGAGTGGATTTTGTCAAAGTGGGAACATTATTTCGGAGCGGTTAATCAAAACATCGAAGAGGAAATTAGCCGACTAACCGGCGATTTATCTTCCGTAGTCGCCGATATTATGGGCAGTCTTTCTTCCATACTAATGCAGGCTATTATCGACGTTGCCGCTGAAAGAAAAGATTGGTGTGGTTTATTTTCCCTTGGACATAATTTTGGTATCGATAACAAAGATTTCTTTTGGGCAGATATGCTGCATTATCGACGAACAAGCACATTCGCGAACAATCTTTGGATAATTGCAGATGAAAAAGGTAAAACCGAACCGGAAAACGCAAAATTGTGGAGTGACCGTTTGAAAGCTTATGCGCTGGGATATATCAGTCACGTGGCAACCGATGTCACCGCACACGCTTTCATCAATACCAAAGCTGGTGGTCCTTATCGTCTCCACTGGCAGCGCCACCATCTAGTAGAAACTCATGTTGATACAAAAGCCTACAATATTAAACACGGTTCGGATGCTATTTTTAATCAATATACCCAGTCAGCAGTTCATTACAGGTTTGCTTTTGGGGAAGATGGAGGCGCCGCTGAACATGTAAGACCGAATTATGATCCTGGTGATAATACATTGCGTGGTCGGTATGTGAGAAGGCGACAGCTGGATGTTGATTCCGATATGCCGGATCTTTTGGCAGAACTGCTTCGTGAGGCGATGGACCGAACTTATGATACTCAGGGTCAAAAAAGCAAACACGGCATATTCCGCACAAGTCCAGATATTATCATTAGTGACGACGGCAGACCTGAAACTGAAGATATTAAAGCAACCTTTCATGTTTTGTTCCGTTATTTTAAATTCAGTTCTCGTGATGGCTTTGCGCATGAAAAATAGTCTCCACCAGATTTATTTCCCAATCTTGATTTTCCACAGCTTACAGATCCATTAGATGATCTTGCTCCCAGCGGTAGCGACGACGACAGTGGCTGGAATCTTCTGGATCTTTTTCTTTCCATTCTTGCGCTCATTGCTTTAATTGCACAAATCGCCATTTATTTAGCGACGATTTTACCTGCGATTCTTCTGGATCTTCGGACCTATGGCGCAAGGCTACTCGCCTACTACACCATCGAACTTCCCTTATATCAAATGTTGAAAGCAGAACGTTCCATCTTGGTGATGACAGGTTACCTTCATCCCATGGACGATGAGATTGATGATGGACTCATCACCATTGGAATGGAAAATCACGGAACATTTCTGGATAACTTGGCGGCAATGGACGATATTTTTGGATTTGTAGTGCAAAAAAATACTCCAGCCTATAGCGTACCTGATACTGAGTTCCCACACACTCATCCTTATGATGCAGTCAATAAAGAATTTACACAATATAATCATCCATGGTCCTACCCGAATACTCCCGTTGAACCATGTCCCACTTATCCAGGACCATTTAAAATGGGAGATAACCCGGCGTGGATTGTAAGCAATGCCATTAGATCTAATTTAGAAACCATCAAAGCTTTATCCGACGCAAAGTCGCCTCTTGAAACAGTAACCTATTGTATGGAGAACGTTTCACCGGAAAACAATCTTGGTGACCCCGTGAATTTCTCCACATTTCTGATGTGGCAATTGGCACGTGTTGATGGCTTACCGGAAAATGGACATACCGAGTGGAATATGGACAGCGATCGTGGTTATGCTTTTAAAAGCTGGGACTGGGCAAGAAACCCACATGATTTAAAAAGGGATATTGATGATCATCAGTACGCGGGTCCCATATCCGTTTTGCCACAACTGGCAGGCGATGATGCCGGATCACCCAATCCTGAATACTTTGCGAACAGAGATCCGCTGAAGTTGGTTTATCTTGATAAGACCATGCACAACGAATTAGGGAAATATATTGAAGAAGATTGTTACAACCGGCGAAAAAATCAATATTACTCCACTGGCGATGTAAAAATCATTTCGAGTAAAAAAACATCCAGAACAAATAATAATAATAATAATAATAATAATAATCGAGATCAAATAAATTAGTAAAGACATGAAACCAGATATCGATAAAAGAAGAGGTTGCACTGAGAATAAAGTTAAGATCTGTACCTGTGGATGCGAACATGAACATCCGAAAACAGAACGTTGTAAATTTTGCGAGGTGTGCGAAGACTATTGTGAGTCGCAAAGTAGATGGGAATACCGCCATTACCGCCTCTTTTGTCACTGAGGAAGACAGGGTTTTTTATGTTACGGATTATAACAACTTAAATTTCGCTTTTGAGGTTCAGATTTCGGATCAGCAAGTTTTAGTTGGTCCCGCTAAGAGTGCCATTGCCAGCGATGTCAATAATTATCCAGATTGGAGCCTATGTTAGCGGAACGAGTGATTTCGGATTGTATTTCGATTCCAACCGATCAACCTTGGCTGTAAATGAAAATATTAAAAGTAAAGTTTCATTCTATCCCAATCCGGTTGAATCGATGTTGACCTTAACTTCCAAGGGGAAAATTAACTCCATTATCATTACCAATATGGTTGGTCAGGAAGTGAGAAGATTTAATCCTACTACTACCACCTCTGTCTTAAATCTTTCCGGACTAGCGAGAGGAACCTATTTTTTGCAAGTTGATATAAACGGTACAATTGAAAACCACAAATTCATAAAAAATTAAACGGTGTGGTCTCACATAAATTAACCAAGAAATAAACAAAATTTTGGAGTTTCTAAACCACTTTAGGATTTTGTAAAAATATTTTATACTTAGAAAAAAGGAATTTCTGTCGGAATTCCTTTTTTATTTGATGTAAAAGTGAGATTTAGTTTCATTACTAAAGTAAATTTATTCTATAGTCGTTCACATATTTTCATATTAATTGTCCACACTTAAGAAGCAATTACCTTCTTTCTTTAAAAATAATTTTCAAAATATTTTCTCCCAGTAAGTTGTTATATTTTAATTGTGAAGCAGCAGCCTCATTCAGAAACCAGGTTACTTTCTGCGGATCTTTCGTAATCAATCGAGCTGGATATTCTGCAGATGAGCCCGACTGATCTTCTAGAATATGATATACCGCCTCCGCTTTTCCCGCGCCGAAAACTAAAAATGCAATTTGGCGCGCCTGATTTATGAGCGGTGCGGTCATGGTTATTCTGTACATATCTACTTCTTCCACCCACACCGATTTTATGGTTGCTTCGGTCTCCTCCAATACGGAAGTTTGCGGGAAAAGAGAAGCAGTGTGAGAATTGTCTCCAAGACCTAAAAGAATAAAATCGAACTGGATCGGCCCATCTTTAAAATGTGATTTAATTACCTCCCAGTATTTCATTGCTGCCTCACTCGGAGTTGTGGTCGTATCGACGTTAAAAATGTGAGACTCTTGAATCTTTAATGGGTCAAATAAAGCCTTTTTCACCATCAGGGAATTACGTTCCTCATCGTTCTCCGGGACAAAACGTTCATCACCAAAGAAAAAATAAGTCTTGCGCCAATCTATTTTATTTTTATATGCATCGGATGCCAACAGTTCATAGAGCTTCTTCGGAGAACCACCGCCAGCAAGTACAAAATTGAACACGCCCCGATTTTTAATAGATTCTTCTGCAGAATCGCAAATGACTTTAGCCAAGGATTCGATGACCTCATCTACGTCCTTATAAATTTTCAAGTGTTGCATTAGTCTTTTTTATTTTTTTCCGGTAGATTAAACCAATGGAAACCATCTTTAGCAATCAGGGCTTCCGCATTTTCCGGACCCCAGGAATCAGCAGCGTAATTCGGGAAGTTTTGATCCGTATTTTTTTCCCAGTAGTTGAGAATTGGCATAATAAATTCCCACGCGGCTTCTACCTGATCAGCGCGCATAAATAAAGTTTGATCACCGGTAATGGCATCTAATAAAAGGGTTTCGTAGGCTTCAGGAGAATCTGTTTTTTTGCTTCCCGCATAATCGAAAACCATATCTACCGTGTTTAAATTCATTTCAAGTCCCGGCACTTTGCTTTGAAGTTGCAACCGAATGGCCATGTCAGGCTGAATACTAATTACCAATCGGTTCTGCTTCGGAGGACCGGTGTTTTCCGAAACAAAAATATTATGAGGAATCTCCTTAAACTGAATTGTAATAATAGACGCGGATTTAAAAAGACGTTTTCCTGTTCTTAAATAGAACGGTACGCCTTGCCATCGCCAATTATCGACATGTAGTTTTAATGCCGCATAAGTTTCTGTATTAGAGTGTGGTTTCACCTTTTCCTCTTCCCGATAACCCACTACTTCTTCGCCCTCAATCCACCCGGAACTGTATTGACCGCGCGCGGACATAGTTTCAATTTTGCCGCTTTCAATTCTCCTCAGGGCTTTTAGAACATCAACTTTTCTATTCCGAACCTCATCAGCATTAAAGTTTGTAGGTGGTTCCATGGCAATGATACAAAGCAACTGCAATAAATGGTTTTGAATCATATCCCGTAAAATTCCCGCATTGTCAAAATAATTCCCCCGACTTCCAATACCAATTTGCTCCGTCACCGAAATCTGTACGTGTTCCACATGGTTTCTGTTCCAAAGCGGTTCCATAATAGAATTGGCAAAACGGAAGGCCATGATGTTCTGAACGACTTCTTTACCTAAATAATGATCAATTCGGTAAATCTGATTCTCTTCAAAAATACTCAGCAATTTTTTATTCAAATCTTTCGCGGATTCGAGGTCACTGCCAAAAGGCTTTTCTATAATGATTCGCGTTGTTTTCGGATCATTATCCAGTTTGGCTTTATTGATGTTTTCGGCAATTGAACAGAAAAAATGTGGTGCAACCGCACAATAGTAAATGATGGATGGTGGCGTCTTCCATTCTTTTTTATACTTGTCAATCAATTTACCAAACGGTTTAAAAGCAGAAGCATTCGTAATATCAGCATCCTGAAAAGTGATATGAGAGGAGAATTTTTCCCAATCTGCTTTCGTGGCTTTTCCCGTTCTGGAAAATTCATTGACGGCAGAAAATAATTCAGCGATGTACTTTTCGTTACTCATTTTACTGGATGAGGTTCCGATGATCGCAAACTCTTCCGGCAACCAGTTATCGAGAAAAAGATTATAGAGCGCAGGCATTATTTTTCTCTTTGTCAGATCACCTGTTCCACCAAAGATGATGAATATAGTAGGATCGTATTTTTTATCTGAAGTCTTAATCATAGGTAATAATTTTGAGGCATTTTTAGATGAAAAGATGAAATTTAGTGCTCAGGATTTTCCCAGTCGGTATGGAAAACGCCTTCTTTTCCCTTCAATTCATAAGTGTGCGCACCAAAAAAGTCTCTTTGTGCCTGAATAAGGTTCGCCGGCATTTCTTTATTCCGCACATTATCAAAATAACTTAATGCGACTGCAAATGTTGGAACCGAAATCCCATGCAGCGCGGCATTAGAAACTACAGTTCGGATACCTGGAATACTTTTAATAAGACTTTTATGAATGGAATCGTTCAAAAATAAGTGCTCTAAACTGGAGTCTTTTTGATAAGCTGCATAAATATCTTCCAAAAACTCCGAACGGATGATACAGCCGCCACGCCAAATTTTTGCAATAACAGCAAGGTTCAGTTCATACTTAAATTCAACATTCGCCTGGGAAAGCAAATGCATCCCTTGTGCATATGCAGAAACCATAGAAAGGTAAAATGCTTCTTCTAAATTCTCTAGGTCCTTTTCATTATTACTAAAAGCTGCTTCCTTTTTATCGGGATATAGTTCTGAGGCTTCCGTTCGCAGGTTTTTATACTTGGAAAGATCCCGCATCGATACGGCAATATCAATCATCGGTACGGGAACACTCAGATCCATGGCTGCTTGAGACGTCCATTTTCCGGTGCCTTTCGCTTTTGCTTCGTCTTTGATGTCATTGAAGAAAAGGTGATCTTCTCCTTTCTTTTTGTAGGCGAAAATATCGCGCGTAATTTCAAGTAAATAGGATTTTAGTCGACCTTCATTCCATTTCTTAAACACCGAATAAATTTCTGAGTCTTCCATTTGAAGGCCTTTTTTCATGATTTCATAGGTTTCAGAAATCAGTTGCATCAACGCGTATTCAATCCCGTTATGAACCATTTTAACAAAATGCCCCGCAGAACGTTCGCCCATATACGCTACGGTAGGATCGCCATTTACATGCGCTGCAATTTTCTCCAGGACTGGTTTTAAGTATTTGTAGGCTTCTTTATCTCCGCCCGGCATCATACTCGGTCCTTTTCTCGCGCCTTCTTCACCGCCGGAAACCCCCATTCCTACAAAGTGATAGCCTTTCTCTTCTAAATAAACAAAGCGCCGTTCTGTATCTGTAAAATGTGAATTACCACCATCAATAATAATGTCTCCTTTATCTAAAACCTGAAGCAATTCTTCAATAACAGAATCTACGATTTTACCGGCGGGCACTAGCATCATGACAATTCTGGGACTGTTTAAACTTTCTGCAAAAGCCTTCAGATCTGAAAAACCGTGTATATTATCTTGATTTAAAGCATTAAGATTTTCTACCTGTTTGGTGTTGATATCATAACCCGAACAACTGTAGCCATTGTCTGCAATATTTTGTAATAGGTTAGAACCCATTGTTCCCAGACCTATCATTCCGAATGCGCTTTTATTTTTATTCTCCTGTTCCATAATTTTATTTCTCTCTAAATTTTTAGAATATTAAATTATCAATAAATTTCAATGATGAAGCCATACACCAATTAAGCCAAAGCCTCTTTCTGTATTTTAAAGTTTGCGTCTTTGACTGTCGATACTTTTTAGAAGTTTCTCATAGGCTTGATTAAACTTTTCAATTCCCTCCTCTTCCAGCTTCTGGGTGATCTTATCAATATCGATTCCTGTTTTTTCCAACTCTTCCATTGCTTTGTCAGCATCAACTAAATTTTCAGTCAAAGTTTCGGCCACTTTTCCATGATCCCGAAATGCATCGCTGGTTTCCATAGGCAAAGTATTGATCGTGTCTTTTCCGATCAAATTTTCTACGTACAAAACATCACTGAAGGCAGGATCTTTTGTTCCCGTACTTGCCCAAAGCACTCTTTGTTTTTGAGCACCATTTTCTTCCAGCTTTTTAAAACGGTCACTTGCAATCATTTCAAGATAAATCTGATACGCTTTTTTCGCAGAAGCAATCGCTATTTTCCCGACTAGATGTTCTGCACCTTTTTCTTTTAACATTGGGTCGACCATTACATCAATTCTGCTGAGAAAGAAACTCGCAACGGAAGAAACCTCATTAATTGAATGACCTTCCGCAAGTCGATCTTCCAGTCCACCCATGAAAGCTTCTGTAATTTCGCGGTAGCGTGGAAGTCCGAACAACAGCGTAACATTTATATTAATTCCTTCCCGCAAACATTCGCGTATGGCGATTAACCCTTCTTTGGTTCCCGGAATTTTTATCATTACATTTTTGCGGTCTACTCTTTTCCACAGATCTCTTGCCTGATCAATTGTGCCATCGGTATCTCTTGCCAGATAAGGCGAAACTTCTAAACTTACAAAACCATCAGTTCCATTGGTTTGGTCGTAAACGGGTTTAAATAAATCAGCTGCCCTTTGAATATCAGCAATGGCTAAATCAAAAAAAATCGCCGGATTACTATCTTCTTTTTGAGAGAGTTTCAAGATATCCTGGTCGTAGTCCGAACTGCCACTAATGGCTTTTTCAAAAATGGATGGATTTGAAGTCATGCCACGCAAATCATCATGATCAATAAGATCTTGTAATTTACCGGAGTCCATGATTTCGCGTTCGAGTAAATCGAGCCAGATGCTCTGACCCATTTTTCGTATTTGATTTAAAGGATTCATTACGTTTGTTTTAAAAGTTAATTCGTAGAAAAGCTTATGAAAAATGAAGAGCTTTCCTTCACTGATTTTCTAAGTTCTGAATTTTTTTCAGTCGCCGGAGATGTCTTTCTGCTCCGATAAACTCGGCATTTAAAAAAGCCAAAACCAACTCTTCTGCACTGGCGTATCCGGTAACTCGACCTCCGAGGCAGATTAAATTCATGTCATCATCTTCAACCCCTTGATGCGCCGAAAAATATTCCGTAATCAAAGCTGCTCTCACACCGTAAACTTTATTAGCAACAATACAAGCTCCAACTCCACTTCCGCAAATTGCAATCCCACGAAAAACTTCTCCGGCAGCGACCGCTTTGGCTAAAGGAATCACATAATCGGGAAAATCATCGGCATCATTTAATTCCTTCGCTCCAAAATCAACAGGTTGAAATTCATTTTTTAACAAAAAAGAAATGATTTTTTCTTTCAGCTCAAACCCGCCGTGATCTGCGCAGATTCCTATTTTTTTATGGTTGGACTTTGACATTTCTATTTTTTAAAAGCAAAAGTTATTTTCAATTAAGTTATTCAAAAGTTTGAAAAGCATTATGAAAACATAATTTGCTATGATTTTTTCGAAAGTAATGCCTCAGATCTTTTCACTACATTTTCTACGGTAAAACCGGATTCTTTCATTACTTCTTCGCCCGGTGCTGATTCGCCAAATTTATCGATGCCTATGACGTCACCATCGTCGGTGGTATATTTTATCCAACCAAGAGAAGAGCCCGCTTCAACAGCCAATCTTTTTCTTATATGTTTCGGAAAAACTTTTTCTCTATAAGCGTCACTTTGTTGATCAAATAAATTCCAACATGGCATGCTTACTACTCGTGCTTGAATATTACTTTTCTTTAATTCTTCCTGCACTGCCAAAATCAACTGAACTTCTGAACCACTTGCGATGAGAATTAAATCCGGTTCGCCTTCCGAATCCGACAGAATGTAAGCACCTTTCTCCAGTTTTTTTGCTTTCGCATATTTCTTCTGATCGATAATTGGAATCCCTTGCCTTGTTAAAACGATGGCGACGGGACCATCGGTATGTTCAATGGCGACGCGCCAAGCTTGTGCAGTTTCGTTCGCATCAGCCGGACGAATTACAGTCATATTTGGAACAGAACGTAATCCAATCAACTGTTCGACAGGTTGATGTGTTGTTCCATCTTCTCCCAACGCAATACTGTCGTGCGTAAAAACCATAATCTGACGAATCTTCATAATTGCAGCCAGTCGAAGTGGCGGACGCATGTAATCAGAAAATATTAAAAAGGTAGCTCCATACGGAATCAGATAATTGCTAAGTGCCATTCCGTTCAAAACTGCACCCATGGCATGTTCTCGGATTCCAAAATGAAAGTTCCGACCGTCTCGGTGCTTTGCAGAAAATGATTGATATGCCTCAAGATGCGTGTCTGTTGAGGGGGAAAGATCAGCTGACCCACCAATCAATTGTGGTAGATATTCAGCGATTGCATTCAATGTCTTACCGGAAGCTTTTCTGGTCGCTAACTCAGTTCCCGCTTCAAATACTGGAAGCTTTTTCTCCCAACCTTCGGGAAGTTTTCCGGCCGTGATATCCTCATATTCTTTTGCAAGATCTGGATGGCGTTTTTTATAATTTTTATAGAGCTCATTCCAATCGTCTTCTTTTTTAGCAGATTTTTTTCCGGCTTTTCGATAGAAATCTAAAACGTCTTCCGGAACAATGAAATCTTTATCAGGATCAAATCCGAAATTTTCTTTCACCAAACGAACTTCATCTTTACCCAAAGGTGAACCGTGCGCGGCAGCGGAATTATGTTTGTTCGGACTTCCGTAACCAATAATACTTCGAACCTTTATTAAAGATGGACGATCGGTTTCTTTCTTGGCATTTTTAATGGCTTTTGAAATGGCTTCCAAATCATTGATATCCGGTAAGTTTTGAACATGCCAGCCATAAGCTTCAAAACGTTTTGAAACATCCTCATCAAAAGCCAAATCAGTATCACCTTCGATGGTGATGTGGTTGCTGTCGTAGAAATAAATTAAATTACCGAGACCAAGATGACCGGCCAAAGATGCTGCTTCAGCAGAAACACCTTCCATTAAATCACCATCGCTGCAAATGGCATAAATATGATAATCGAAAATATTGAAATCAGGTTGGTTGTACCGCGCCGCCATATATTGTTGGGCAATGGCCATTCCTACTCCATTTGCAAAACCTTGCCCCAAAGGACCGGTGGTTACTTCAATTCCGGGTGTTAGTCCATATTCAGGATGACCCGCCGTAATACTGTGAAGTTGTCTGAATTTTTTAATATCATCCAACGAAATTTCATATCCGGTCAAGTATAAATAACTGTATTGCAACATGCAGGCGTGACCACAAGAAAGCACGAATCTGTCGCGATTCACCCAGTCTGGATTTTTGGGATTGTAATGCATCACCTCCGACCATAATACATGACCTAACGGCGCCAAAGCCATCGGCGTTCCGGGATGTCCGGAATCTGCTTTTTGTACAGCATCGGCGGCTAAAACTCTTACGGTATCAATACTTTTCTGAATTAAATTTTTCGCTTCCATTTTTTTTATGATTTTTTCCTTAACCTCTATATTTTAAAATTACACGGAGTTTAAAAGAAGCAGAACTGAGTTCATAAAAAAGAAGATTTTTCTAAACTATATTCTTGAATTAAATTGGGACTGACTCCGTTTGTTGAGCGATACTATAATGCAATGAATTCGCCCGTTTATTGAAATCCAATAAATTTTATTGCAATTATTATTTTCCTGAAATTGCTATTAGATTGAATTTCAAAAGGTAAGTTACAATGAAAAACAAAAAAAACAATTTATTTTAACTATAAATAACACTATCGAATCTTGAGTTTATAAGTGAATTTCATCCATTTCAAAAATTTTCAGACGCTATTTCATTAAAAAGTTTTTTTGGTAAATTTTTAAAATATAATAGTATATAATATCAATTCTATTTATTTTCAGGCTTAAATGACTATTTTAGATGATGAAATAATTATTATCTTTCATAGGACATCAAATCAAAAATTTTTTAACGTTCAAACATTAAAAATGATGAAAACACTTATAAAAAATGGACTCTTTTTTTCTGGAAGAGTAGAAGAAAAAGCATTAAAAAAAGATGTATTGATTGATGAGTCTGGTCGAATAAAGGAGATTGCTCTCTGTAACTCATTTGATGAAGAAGGTTTGAAAATTATTGACGCCAACGGAAAATGGATCGTCCCGGGCTTTGTAGATTCACATACACATTACGACGCAGAAGTTCTCGCCTCTCCAGGTTTAAAAGAATCTGCAAGACATGGTGTACTACCATTATTTTAGGAAGTTGTTCCGTTTCTGCGGTATTTAATAATCCGGAAGACACCGCAGATTCATTTACGAGAGTTGAAGCCATTCCACGCGAAGTGATGTTGCCCTTATTAGAAAAAGAAAAAACCTGGACTTCGCCAAAAGAATGGAAAACTTATATTAACAAATTACCTTTAGGAATTAACATCGCCTCGTTTATCGGTCATTCTGATATTAGAATGAAAGCCATGGGAATTGCACGTTCTTTAAAGGACAACGAGTCCGCCACAAAAGAGGAAGAACAGCAGATGTTTAAAATGTTAAATGATGCTTTAGATGAAGGTTTTATCGGTTTGTCTACTATGGATAATCCCTGGGATAAAATGGATGGTGACAAATACTGGTCAATAAGACACCGTCTTTTTACTCTTCCTGGAAAGAGCGAAAAAATCTCATCGAACTGTTAAGAAAAAGGGATGCAGTTTTGCAAGGTGCGCCCAATCTGGTGACTAGAGTGAATGCTTTTAATTATATGTTTGCGAGTACGGGGATTTTTCGGAAACCTCTTAAAACAACCATGATTGCGATGATGGATCTGATAGGTGACCGGTATATTTATCCGTTTATTGCATTAGCGTCCAGAAGTATCAATGTTTTGGGAAAAGCCAATTTCCGTATGTAGTCGCCGCCTTGTCCTTTTACGGTTTATTATGACGGGGTTGATTCGGTGATGTTTGAAGAATTTCCGAGTGGAGAAGCACTTCGGGATCTTGCAAAAGAACTGGATAAAAGAGATGCGCTCATTAACGATCCAAAATTCAGAGAGAATTTTAAAAAAGAAATCAAGAAAAAGTTTGCACCGAAAGTCTGGCATAAAGATTTGAGCAAAGCAGTGATAATAGATTGTCCTGACAAAACATTGATTGGAAAAAACTTTTATCAAATCGCGGAGGACAAAAATCAACATCCTGTCGATGTATTTTTGGACACCATTATTAAGTATGATAAAAAAATCAGATGGACGACCACGATTGCCAATGACCGAAAAGAAAAGTTTAAATCGCTTTACAACTTCCCCTATAATTTAATTAGTTTTTCTGATGCTGGTGCGCATCTTAATAATATGGCGTTTTATAATTTCCCTTTAAAAATGATTAAAATCGTGCAGGAATCAATTGATAAAGGAAATCCAATGATGACGATGGAGAAATGTATTTGGCGCCTGACGAAAGAACAGGGAGACTGGTTTAATCTGGATTGTGGATATTTAGCCAAAGGAAAAGTCGCTGATTTAGTCATCATCAATCCTGAAAAATTTAATAATATTACCGAAAACGTTGAACTTGATGCGATTGAAGAATTTGGCAATTATGAAAGATTAGTGAATAGAAATGAAGGTGTCCTTTCAATGGTAATGGTCGGTGGAAAAACGATTTTTGAAAATGAACAATTTGTAGAAGGTTACGCACAATCTGAGAAATACGGCCGATTTTTAGAGAGGGTTGGCTAAGAATATTTTTAAAATTTTAATGATAATGAAAGTTTTATGAAAACAGGAAATAATAGAAAAACAGTATTGATTACAGGAGTAAGCAAAGGAATTGGAAAATCTTTAACGAAGAAGATGTTGGCAGACAACTACTTTGTCATTGGAACAAGCAGACAGGGAAATCTTAAAGTATTTGAAAGTGAAAATTTTTATCCTGTAGCTTTAGATCTTACCAATCTGGAAAGTATTGAAACGGCTCAGAAAACAATCCTAGAGAAATTTCCGCAAATGGATATTCTTATTAATAATGCGGGAGTTGGACCTGATTTAGGAAGCCAAAAGCCGGACAGAAAGTCGTTTGCCCAAACTTTTGAAGTCAATGTTTCCGGTACGGTTTTCTTTACTGAACCTATAATTAAACTCATTCCTCAAAATGGAAAAATTATCAATATCTCCTCAAGAATGGGTTCGATGGATGAGTGCGAAACTTCTGACTCGATTGCGTATCGAATGTCGAAAAGTGCGCTTAATATGTACACTAAAATATTAACCAACCGATTGAAAGGGAAAATAAAAGTAGCCTCCGTTCATCCGGGTTGGGTAAAAACAACCATTCGGGAAAGCAATTTGGTTAATGGTACTTTGACTCCGGAAGAATCTGCAGCAAGGATTTTCAGTTTTATCAAAAGTGATTTTGAAAGCGGTATGTTTTGGAATGCTGAAAAGGAAGGGAAGATTTTATGGTAGAGTGAATTAGAAATATGCAGACTCATTTAAGGTATGCCTAATTGTATGCCTTTTTTCTCCAATATTTCAAGAATTAGGAACTTCATAGCAATAAAAAACAAAATCCCTCAAAACCTTCACTAAACCCCACAAAAAAAGAGAATCATTAAAATGATTCTCTTTGCTTAGTAGCGGAGACACGACTCGAACGTGCGACCTCCGGGTTATGAGCCCGACGAGCTACCTACTGCTCTACCCCGCGTTATTATGGTGCAAATATACAAATATTATTTTAAATCTCTTGATAAAATAGAATTGTAATCGTATAATTTAAAGACGCGAGTACTGGTAATTCTTTGTAGTCTGAATCTAAACTACTTACCTGAACCTCGTGATTTGTCTTCTTTCGAAATTTAAGTAATTCAAAGCGACTCATCATTAAGTAAAATATTAGATTCATCATTCTTCGCCAAGTTTGTCACTGATTGGAAATCCCCAAAACCCTCACTCAGCCCCACAAAAAAAAGAGAACCATTAAAATGATTCTCTTTACTTAGTAGCGGAGACACGACTCGAACGTGCGACCTCCGGGTTATGAGCCCGACGAGCTACCTACTGCTCTACCCCGCGTTATTGTGGTGCAAATATACAAATATTATGTAAACTACCAAAATTTTATTTGAAAATGTTTATTCAGCTATTTTTATTAAATTTGTATATGGCAAAAATTCTAAAAATATATCCCGACAATCCACAGGAAAATCTCATCGCAGAAGTAGTCAAGACACTCAAAAGCGGTGGGTTAATTATCTATCCTTCCGATACGGTTTACGCATTGGGCTGCAATATTTTTGATATTCGTGCGATGGAAAAACTGGCACAAATAAAAAAAATAAAATTAGAAAAAGCCCATTTCTCCATTATCTGCAACGACCTAAGTCACCTTTCGGAATTTTCCCGACCCATTGACACCAGTACGTTCAGGTATTTAAAGAATAATATTCCGGGGCCTTTCACCTTTATTTTAGAAGCCAACAAAAACCTTCCCCTCGCCTACAAAGGAAAAAAAACCGTGGGTATTCGCGTTCCCGATCATCCGATCCCGCAGTTGATCGTTCAGAAACTGGGCCACCCCATCGCCTCAACTTCCATAAAAGATGATGATGAGGTGATTGAATATTCTACAGATCCCGAATTGATTGCGGAGAAATACGACACCTTGGTTGATCTCGTTATCGATAGTGGATATGGCGACAATATAGCTTCCACCATCGTAGATTTAACGAGCGGTGAGCCCGAAATTATTCGTCAGGGAAAAGGGGAGATTTAATTTTTTGGGGGCGTCTTAATCCGCCCTCCGTTCCCGCTTTATTTTCTGCACTATGTTTCGCAAATAAGAGCTCCACTCAGGTCGGGACGCAGAGTGAGCTTCTTTCAAAACCCTATTTTAATAATGAAAATCCTTACTTCTCCGGCAAAATTGATGAATATCGAAAACTCCAGTCAGTTTTTAAAAACCACAGATCCTCATTTCATCCAGGAAGCCGAATTGATACAAACCACCTTAAAAAAGAAATCACCCAAATATCTATCCGATTTAATGGAGATTTCGACCAAACTCGCCGACGAAAACTGGCAGCGCAATCAACACTGGAAAGCGAATCCTTCCGCAAAAGAATCTGCACCTGCCTTAATGGCCTTCAGTGGTGAAGTTTATCGCGGACTTGATGCAAAATCTCTGGACGAGAAAGCCGTAAAATATCTGCAGAAAAACTTTCGAATGCTTTCCGGATTGTATGGATTGCTGAAACCTTCAGATAAAGTTATGCTCTACCGCCTTGAAATGGGACGTAAATTTAAATTCGAAGGCCATAAAAACCTTTATGAGTTTTGGAGTGAAAAAGTCACCGAACAACTCAACAGCGAACTTAAATCGAAAGACATCGTCTTGAATTTAGCCAGTAAAGAATATTTTAAAGTGATTGATAAAGACCGGCTGAAAGCTCCGGTTATTGATTTCGAGTTCTACGATTACAAAGACGATAAACTAAAAACGATCGTGGTTTATACGAAACATGCTCGTGGATTAGTCGCCCGTTATTGCGCACAAAATGAAGTAAAAACGTTAGATGAAGTAAAAGGTTTCAATTTGGAAAACTATCGCATCGACGAAAAACTTTCAACTGAAACAAAACTAGTTTTTACCCGGTAATTCAATTTGAAATAACCTAATTCTTTTTGCTGAGCAGAGCGCCTTTGCGACCGTAATTAAAAAGAATGTTGTATAAAACTTTGCGTCTTTGCGTTAAAAATTGTAAATATCAGATTAAGACCCATTAAATTAAAAATAAAAAAATGAATTATCATACCAGAAAGTGGATCAAACCGGAAGATCTGAATCCCAATCATACTTTATTCGGTGGAAGATTACTGCAATGGATCGACGAAGAAGCGGCACTTTATGCCATCGTGCAACTTGAAACACCCCGTTGTGTAACCAAATATATTTCGGAGATCAATTTTGTCAGTTCTGCTAAGCAAGGAGATATTATCGAGATTGGGATTGAAGCTACAGATTTCGGAAATACTTCCATTACTTTAAGATGCGAAGTTCGGAATATGATGACACGCCAAACCATCATTACCATTGATAAAATTATATTTGTCGGTGTAAATATGGAAGGAAAACCGACAAAGCACGGCAAAACAAAAATAGAATTCATTGCAGACCGTTTAAAAGGTCAGGAAGAATAAACTCTTCCCCAAAGATCAGCATAAAATTTATTTCGGTGTAACAAAAATAGGCAGCGAGACCTATTAAAAAACAATAAAATGTCCCAAAACAATATCCCTCCATCCGAGCGAATTTCTCCGAGTTCAGTCTATTACTGCCCGATGGAATGTGAAGGTGAAAAAGTATATTTTACGCAAGGTAAGCGTTGCCCAGTTTGTAATATGTTTCTGGTTCCGATCGAAGAAAGAGCCGACTATAAAAACAAACCACAAACTTTTTCAAAGACCAATTTACCCGAAAGTTTCGAAGATAAAATTGGTGACTATTTTTGTCCGATGTTTTGTGAAAGTGATAAAACCTATTCTTCAGATGTCGGTTGTCCGGTTTGCCATATGCATCTCGAAGAAATTACACAGGAATTGGTCGATGCTTCAAGTCACCATCATCACAAAGAAGACAAAAAAGCTCCGGTCCTCGATCAGGAAAGTAATGCCGGTAAATACTACTGCCCGATGTTCTGCGAAGGCGACAAGGTTTATGATTCCAATGTTGGTTGTCCGGTTTGTGGAATGGACCTCGTTAAAATTCCGGAGAAAGGGGAACAATCATCCGATGATGACACTTATAAATTGTTAAGGAATAAATTTCTTATTGCTTTAGTTTTCACCGTTCCTGTTTTCATTTTATCGATGGGCGGAATGTGGTTTGAATTCCCTTTTTCAAATAAAGTTCAGGGCTTTCTTGAATTGGCATTATCGATTCCTGTCCTGTTTTATGCGGGTTGGTTCTTACTAAAAAGAGGATTTATTTCCTTTAAAACCTGGAACCTCAATATGTTTTCGTTGATCGCATTAGGTTCTGCTGCCGCTTTTCTTTTTAGTTTAGTGGCCTTATTCTTTCCTGAAATATTGCCTCACGAAATTTCACACGGTGGAAAAACGCCCTTTTATTTTGAGTCGGTTTGTGTAATTCTTACGTTGGTGATCATGGGTCAGATGCTCGAAGCAAGAGCCCATCAAAAAACGGGAAAAGCCATTGAAGAATTAATGAATCTTTCACCCGATGAAGCCAATCTGATCATTAATGATGTTGAAAAGAAAGTTCCGCTTTCTGAAGTTAAAATCGGGAATATATTAAGAGTAAAGCCGGGCGAAAAAATTCCTGTTGACGGCAAAATAACAGAAGGAAATTCAAACGTAGATGAAAGCATGATTACAGGTGAACCCATTCCGGTGGAGAAAAGCATTGGAATGATGGTGACTTCCGGAACAATTAATGGAAACGGAACCTTTTTAATGAAAGCCGAAAAAGTAGGCGATGAAACCCTGCTTTCTCAAATTATTAAAATGGTCAATGATGCGACCAGAAGCAAAGCGCCTATTCAGAAATTAGCTGATAAAATTTCCAAAATTTTTGTTCCAACAGTAATCGGAATTTCAGTTTTGACTTTTATTCTATGGAGAATTTTCGGTGGCGAAAATGCTTTGATTTATGCTTTTGTAAATGCGGTTGCCGTTTTAATTGTAGCTTGTCCGTGTGCGCTCGGGTTGGCAACACCGATGTCTTTAACCGTTGGAATTGCAAAAGGCGCCAAAAATGGAATCCTCATTAAGAATGCAGAAGCTCTTGAACAAATGCATAAAGTAAATGTTCTAATCACCGATAAAACAGGAACTTTAACAGAAGGAAAACCAAAGCTCGATGAAGTAATTTCTTCCGAAAAAGTTGAAAATTCTTTAGTGCTAAAATTAGCTGCTTCTTTAAATCAAAATTCCGAACATCCACTTTCAAATGCAGTTTTAACTGAATTTAAAAAAGAAAATGGAAATTTTGAAAAGGTACAAAACTTCGGAAATATTTCCGGAAAAGGCGTGAAAGGATTGATTAATGGTGAAGTTATTTTATTGGGGAATGCTTCTCTTTTAAAGCAATTCAATATTGAAATTCCACTTTCTTTAAAACAGAAAATAACCGAACATGAAGATCGGGCAAAAACGATTTCTTTTGTAGCAAAAGGAAATGAAGTTTTAGGATTTTTAAGTTTTTCAGATAATATAAAAGCAAGTTCTAAAAAAGCCATTCAGTATTTGCAGGAAAATAAGGTAGAAGTGATTATGATGACGGGGGACAATGAACATACTGCAAAAGCGGTTGCTCAGGAATTAGGAATTACAAAATACTTTGCGAATTGTCTTCCACAGGATAAATTGGCGGAAATAAAAAGACTTCAAGCCGAAGGAAAAATAGTTGCAATGACTGGTGATGGAATTAATGATGCGCCGGCTCTCGCCCAATCAAACGTTGGAATTGCAATGGGAACAGGAACTGATGTCGCGATCGAAAGTGCAGAAATTACTTTGTTAAAAGGTGATATTTTAGGCGTTGCAAAAGCGAAAATCTTAAGTGAAAAATTATTAAAGAATATTAAAGAAAATCTCTTCTTCGCCTTTTTATATAATACTTTGGGAATCCCGGTTGCAGCAGGCCTACTCTACCCGATTTTCGGTATTCTGATGAGTCCGATGATTGCGGCAGCAGCGATGAGTTTCAGTTCTGTTTCTGTGATTCTAAATTCATTGCGACTAAATGGAGTTGATTTGAAAATCAAATAATTTAATTAACCAAAAAGACACCAATTCGTTTGGTACCAAATGCATTTAACACAAAGATCAACTGCGTTTTTAGCAATCAAATTTGTGGTTTAAAAAAGAATATATTTGCTTGCGGAGAGATTAGAACTTCCTTTCAATCACATAATCGAGCATTAATTCCAGAGAATTTTTAGCTTCGGAATCCGGGAATTCGGCAAGGATATTTTTTGCTTTTTGCTGATATTCTGTCATTTTATCAACTGCGTAATCAAGTCCTCCGGAAGTTTTTACAAATGCGATCAGCTCTTTGACTCTCTTCTGATCGTTGTTGTAGCGTTTTATGGTGGTGAAATAATATTTACGGTCTTTCTCATTTGCAATTTTCAAAGCGTGAATTAAAGGCAACGTCATCTTTTGTTCCTTAATATCAATTCCGACCGGTTTACCAATGATGGTGGTCGTTAGATAATCGAATAAATCATCTTTAATCTGGAAAGCCATTCCCGTGTACGTTCCAAATTCCATCATTTTTTTAGCTAATGAAATATCGCCACTCGTTGAAAGGACGCCAATTTCACTGCATGCAGCGATTAAAGTCGCCGTCTTTTGGCGGATAATCTCGTAATATACGTCTTCGGTGATATCCAGTTTTCGCGCCTTCTCTAATTGTAGCAATTCACCTTCTGCCATCTCGCGAATGGTTCTGGAAATTACGGACAATAAATCATAATCTTGATGATCGGTGGACAGCAAAACTGCTTTTGAAAGAAGATAATCCCCAACAAGAACCGCAATTTTATTTTTCCATAACGCATTGATTGAGAAGAAGTTTCGTCGTTTAAAACTTTCATCAACTACATCATCATGAACCAAAGTGGCCGTATGGATCAACTCAATCATCGAAGCACCGCGAAAGGTTTTTTCATTAACATCACCAACCAGTTTTGCACAAAGAAATACAAACATCGGACGCATTTGTTTTCCTTTTGTCGTCACAATGAATCGGGTTACCTTATCTAAAAGTGCAACATTGCTCTGCATAGATTCGTAAAACTTCTGTTCAAAAAGTTTCATCTCTGCATTGATGGGTTTTTTAATTTCTTCTACGATATTTGCCACGAAAGAGTGATAAGAGATTAGAATTGGTATGTAAGCACAAATATAATTATAATAATACAATATGTCCGAATTTATGCCCCTTTCGACGTGATTTATTTTAGCTGATCAAACGGGATAAAATATAAAGAAGGTTTAGCATTAATAATCCCAACGCGAAAGCTTTCCCCTGAAATGTAAATTCCCGTTTTATCTACTGCAATTCCTTCGATCTGACCGATATTTAAAGAACTTCCGAGATAATATTTTTTCGGTTTTTCAGTAAAGAAAATTCCCGGTTTTGTTTCATTGAAGATCGTGAGATAAACTTCTGCTTTTTTGGTGTAGCCTACGAGGTATAGTTTTTTATCAAAATAAGCGGCGTCGGTCACCACATAGCCCGTTTGGTACGTTTCGATTTTTTGTGCCGCCTGATTTTCGTATACGTTTGGATCTATGGTGTAATGTGTTGTTCCTTTTGAAATCCATTCTTTCGTAAAGACGTGAATTTTTCCCTCAAGATAAATCATGGCTTCTGCATCGAAATTGTTGTTTAGATTTTTTGAGGTAAAATCTTTCTGCTCCGGATAATAAAAAGGAATACTCTGAGATCCTGTAAAAGCGGAGTTTCTTCTTAGAGAATCAAAAGGAATTTTATAAATCAAAAGATCTTTTCTGGAGCCGACATTATTTCCGAAATCTCCAATGTACAAAGCTGTAGAATCTGAGGTGATGGCTTCCCAGTCTTTATTATTTAAATTGGTTCTAAAGACATTTTTTATCTTTCCCGTTTCCTTGTTGATGGCAAAAATATCGGCTGTATTTCCACTGTCATTAATAGTAAAAAGACGATCTTGGAAAAAATCTAATCCTGAATTTTCGTTAATTGAATCACTTAAGACTGCAATTTTATATCGGTTCAGTTTGAGCCAGTCATAATCCTGTTGCGCAGAAAAACTGAGGGAAATAAAGATTGAAAATAAGAGATAAAGGTTTCTCATTACCTATTTTAATTTTTTAATGAATCTTTTATACTATATCAAAATCGCAGCCCGACTTGAGTGGAGCTCTTTTTGTGCAGCGCAGCGGAACAAAAAAGCGGGAACGGAAGGCGGAAATGTCTGCCATAAAAAACAAAATAAACCTCAAAAATATTTTGCATTGCGAAATTACTGCCCCAAGCCATCATATTTCTCATGACATTCGGTTGTGTTTTAAGAGTAAATATTTAATTTTAAGAAAATCGTATAACAACCTCCGAGCAAAATAATACTTCCTAAAATTAAGGTTTTGATGCCGAAATGCTCATATAAAACACCACCCGAAACGCCACCACAGAAAAACATAATGATGATGGTGAGACGTAATCTGATCGAATTAAGCAGCCTTCTTCTGCGTTTTTTTTCTCTGTAGAAAAACAGCTGGGAAAACTCGATTCCCATATCGGTAAAAAGTCCGGTCAAATGGGTCGTACGGACAATCGATTTTGAAATACTTGTGACGAGGGAGTTTTGCATTCCCATGGCAAAAAGCAGACTGTATGCAATAATATCGGGATCTTCTAGCATTAAATAATTCCCTGTAAATGCGATAACTGCTAAGATTGAGGCTTCTAAAATGATAGGAAAAACATAGATCTGATTTTCCCGAATTCTGGAGTATATTTCCACGATAAAATTGGCGAAGAAAGCCCCGAAAAAAAAGTAAAATACAAATAGTGCCACGTGAACTGCATCTTCGAAATTGAGTTTAAAAACTTCATCTACGAAAAAAGCAAAATGTCCCGTGACATTGGTTGTTAATTTCTGAACCGAAAAGAAGCCGACTACATTTACCAAACCTGCAACAAAGGAAAGCAGGGATGCAATTCCAAGGTTATGTCGCGGTGTTCTGGTCTTCCCGATATGTGAAAACATTACTCACTGCTTTTATTGGCAAGTTGTCCACATGCGGCATCAATGTCTCCTCCACGGCTGCGGCGAATAAGCACGGTAATTCCGGCTTTTTCTAACTGGCGAACGTAATTGTCTTCTGCCGCTTTGTTACATTGGTCGTACTTTCCGTCTCCTATTGGATTGTACTGAATTAAATTAACTTTACTTGGGATTTGCTTGCAATATCTGATCAGCGCCTTGATATCTTCATCCTCATCATTTATTCCTTTCCAAACGCAATATTCAAAGGTTATGATGTTTCCTGTTTTTTCATACCAATATTTTAGGGAATCCATAATATCGGTTAAAGGAAATTTATCAGAAAAAGGCATAATTTCATTCCTCTTTTTCTCGATCGCCGAATGTAAAGAAAGAGCTAAATTCACGCGGATCTCTTCATCGGCCAACATCTTGATCATTTTCGGAATTCCGGAAGTTGAAACGGTGATTCGTCTTGGCGACATTCCTAAACCTGAAGGCTCGGTTATTTTTTTGATGGATTCTACAACATTTTTGTAATTCATCATGGGCTCGCCCATTCCCATAAACACAATGTTTGAAAGTGGCCGGTCGAAATATAATCTGCTTTGTCTGTCAATCAGTGCCACTTGATCTACTATTTCTGCGACTTCAAGATTTCGCATTCTTTTTAGTCTTGCTGTAGCACAAAACTCACAGTTCAGGGAGCAACCAACTTGGGAAGAAACACACGCTGTAGTTCTGGTTTCGGTAGGAATTAAAACGGATTCAACTAAAAGTCCGTCATGTAATTTTACGCCGTTTTTAATGGTTCCGTCTGTGGATTTTTGCAGTTGATCTACGGAAATAGGATTGATCATGTATTCCTGTGAAATACGGTCGCGCAGATCTTTTGAAAGATTCGTCATCTCCTCAATCGAGTGCAAATTTTTACTCCAAAGCCAATCATAGACTTGTTTTGCACGAAAAGGTTTCTCGCCCAAAGAGACAAAATATTCCTGTAATTGATCGAGTGATAAAGTTCGGATATCCTTCATAATTTGAATAAGAGCAAAGTAAAAAGAGCAAAGTGTTTACAGCTTTGTGTTATTTACTATCGCTCCGAAAATGTTTTTTAATTCTATACTTTCAGCAAGTAATTGATCCAATTCTTGATTTTCTTTTTCATCAAGTGCTTTAATTACTCTCAACCAATAATTGGATTCCCTGGTTTCCCGTAAAGAAATTTTAACTTTATTTTTAAAATCTGCTTTTGATGATCCTGCTTGAGATTCTTCGTAGTTAGCACCAAGTGAAGTAGAAGATTTCCCCAATTGATATCTGATCAATCTAGATTCGGGGTCATTGGGCAGCTTTCTTAAAAACTTCAGACAATGAATTCCGAACCAAAAAGTTCTTTCCAGTAAATCATTCTTTTTCATAATAAAAAATTTCGATTTACTAAAGGTAGCTTTTCTGTTTATATATAAAGTACCAAGCATTTCACTTGGTACTTTTAACTTTTTACTTGGCTCTTCTTAAACTATTCTTTAGATGATCAACATAGCATCACCGTAAGAATAGAATTTGTATTCGTGCTTAATTGCTTCCTCGTAGGCATGCATTAAGAAGTCTTTGCCGGCAAATGCTGCAATCATCATCATTAATGTTGATTTTGGCGTATGGAAATTGGTGATCATACAGTTTGCAACACCGAAATCATGAGGCGGGAAAATAAATTTGTTCGTCCAGCCGTGGTAAGGTCCAATTTTTTTATTGGAAGAAACGGAAGTTTCCAAAGTTCTCATGGTCGTGGTTCCGACCGCGCAAACTCGTCTGCCTTCTTCAACTGCTTTGTTAATGATATCTGCATTTTTCTGATCGATGATCGCTTCTTCAGATTCCATTTTGTGTTTGGATAAATCCTCTACTTCAATTGGATTGAAAGTTCCCAAACCTACGTGAAGCGTAACTTCAGCAAAGTCAATTCCTTTGATTTCAAGTCTTTTCATCAAATGTCTGGAAAAGTGTAAACCAGCCGTTGGAGCTGCAACAGCACCTTCATGTTTTGCATAAATCGTTTGGTAACGTTCTGCATCTTCTGGTTCTACGTCTCTTTTGATATATTTCGGAAGTGGTGTTTCTCCCAATTCTTTCAATTTGGTACGGAACTCTTCGTAAGAACCGTCATATAAGAACCTCAATGTTCTCCCTCTTGAGGTCGTATTATCGATTACTTCAGCAACCAAACCTTCATCTTCGGTGAAAAATAATTTATTTCCAATTCTGATTTTACGTGCCGGGTCGACAAGTACGTCCCATACGCGGGTTTCTTTGTCTAATTCTCTTAAAAGGAAAACCTCGATTTTAGCACCGGTTTTTTCTTTATTTCCGTAGAGTCTGGCAGGAAAAACTTTAGTATTGTTGAAGATGAAAAGATCTTTCTCATCAAAATAATCTACAACATCTTTGAAATGTTTATGTTCAATGGTCTGCGTCTTACGGTTCAGAACCATCATCTTCGCATCATCTCTGTGTTCCGCCGGATGTTCCGCTAAAAGTTCTTCGGGCAGGTGAAAGTTAAAATCAGATGTTTTCATTTTTTTAAATTACGGTTTAAAAATTAAGTCCGAAACCAAAAAATTTCGGAGTGCAAATATACGACATTGAAAAGCGTTTGTCAAGTGATTAGGCATTTAAGAAAAAATATAACACCAAACACATTTTTTGGAACGATAAATGACACCTTTATAAAAAATTAAATATGAAAAAATTATCGTTACTCGCCGGATTAGTTTTAATGCTCTTTCTTACCAGTTGTAGAGATATTGTAAACTCCGTTTTAGATGTTCTTCCTTCTTTTGAAGTTCCTTTTACCACGCAGCTGGAGATTCCTTTTGCAAGCGTCAGTACGACTTCTTATACAAAAACGCCGGATATTCCGATGAACATAGACTTAGATGCTAAAATTAAAGAGAATGATCCACGATTTTCTATTAATAATTTAAAGTCAGTTCAATTAAGTTCTCTGAGTATTGATTATGTCAGTTCTTCTTTAGGAAATAAACTTGATGTCATAAAAAATGCGAGGATTTATTTGAAAGCTCCGAATAAAGAGGAAATTCTAATTGCGACTTCTTACAATAATACCAATCCAGATACCAAAGTTTTCACTCCTACGGATGCCGATGTTTTGGAATATTTCAGAACGAACCAGAATGATTTGGTCATTGAAATCCAAGGAAGTAGAATTACAGCGGATAAAATAACAATGAAATTAAATACGGGATTCAAAGTTAAAGTCCAATTATAAAATTGAAAGACCGAAATAAATTTCGGTTTTTTTTATTGTTGAGTAATTTGATCAGTTATTTTGATCTAAAAATCAAATTCTGCTTTACTTATAAACAATTTCCGCAATATTTAAATCAAAATCCTGAGGTTCTACATACACTAATTTCATCTTGTGTTCTCCATCTTTAAACTTGATTTCCCCTTCTGTAAGAATTTGATTTGTGCTGAAATTTATCTTTTTTCCTGCATTTACATAGTCCAATAAATTACTTAGTCCAAAAGATGAAAGTTGATTTTCGAAATTCTTCATTTTGATTATTCCGGTTGTCGTCGGCTTTTTCTTTAATGAACTGCCATATTCCTTGACTGAATAAATACTGATCTCGTTCTTACTTTCAATCAGCTCCACATCGAAAAATCTTCTGGCATCCTCCTCTGCAAATTGCTTGACCAAAGAGGTCATTTTTTTGGAATAGTTGTATTTGAAATGTTCAGTTGTTAAAGGAAATTTAAGTGAACTAAGCGTAAAGAAATGTTGTACACTATTTTTGTAATCGATTAAAACACCCGTATCGTTCTTTTTTGTGCTCGTCAAACGTAGATCGTAGGAATCGTCGGCTGAATTGATTACGTTTTGTAGGTACATTTTACCATTTGTAGTTTCATGATCATATTGAACCGCATAATCGAAATGATATTTTTGCGAAAAACATAAGCTGCAAGAAATGATCAATAATAAAGTAGAAAGTTTTTTCATAGATGGAATTTTATTTTCGTCCAAGCCTCCAGTTTTTTATCATAAGGAACTGCGTGAGCCGGACTGGTCGAAGGTAAAACAAATATAGGAATTAGCGCAACTAAATCCTTGTTCTTTTGTACATTTTTAAAAGCTTTCTGGCCGTTGCAAAAGATCGCTTTTATATTTGGGTTCTCACTTAAAAATTTCTCAATATCATTGTGTTCTTCGTTTTTAATTTTGACATCTAAACTTCCCTTTCGTTCACATGAATCAATCACATCCCAAAGTGCAATATGGTTTTTTTGGAGCAGATTAATTCTTTCCGTATAATCGCCTGTAAAATCTTCCTGAAAGAGTTCAAATAATATTTTCCAAAACTTATTTTGCGGATGCGCATAATACTGTTGCATTTCCAAAGACTTAATTCCGGGAACAGAACCTAAGATCAAAATTTTAGAATTTTCAAAAACAAGAGGCGGAAAAGATGAAATTCGATTCATTTGATAAAATTACATTAAAAAAAAGAAGTTCAGAATAAATCTGAACTTCCATTATATTATAAGGTTTCTTTTAACCATTCAAAAAATTCACGTTGCCATACCAACCCATTTTGTGGTTGAAGCACCCAGTGATTTTCGTTCGGGAAATAAAGGAATTTTGTTTTTAACCCTTTAAGTTTTGCAGCCTGAAAAGCTTCCTGACCTTGTTCATAAGGAACGCGATAATCAATTCCTCCCTGAATAATCATCATGGGTTTGTTCCATTTATTCACATAATTTGAAGGATTAAACTCTGTGTACGATTTCGGTACTGGATTATCATAAGGCGATCCACCCAAATCCCAGTTGGCAAACCAAAGTTCTTCCGTAGTTAAATACCAGGATTTCATATCGAAAAGGCCATCGTGTGCGATGAATGTTTTAAAACGGTTTTCGTGAATTCCGGCTAGCATGAATACACTGTAACCACCATAACTTGCTCCTACGGCGCCCATTCTGTCTCCATCAACATACGGCAGAGTTTTGGCGTAATCTGCTGCTGCCAGATAATCTTTCATTGGTTGTCCGCCCCAATCTTTAGAAATTGCTTCATTCCATTCTGTTCCCCAACCCGGCATTCCTCTACGGTTTGGTGCGACGATGATATAGTCGTTTGCCGCCATTAAAGCAAAATTCCATCGCGTGCTGAAAAATTGCGTCAACGCTGATTGCGGCCCACCCTGACAATACAATAAAGTTGGATATTTTTTATTCGCATCAAAATTTGGCGGATAAATAAACCACACACCCATTTCCTTACCGTCGCTGGTTTTGACCATTTTCAGCTCCGTTTTTGAAGGCGTAATGTTTTCGTAATTCTTCTTGTTAATTTCTGTAACCTGAGTCATGGTTCCTTTTTTCAAATCCACGGCAAATAAACCTGCATTATGGTTCATATCGGTTCGGGAAACCAAAAGGGAATTCTTATTTTGAGCGTAAATATCATTAATATCAAAATCTCCTTTTGTGATCTGCTGAATTTTAGAAGTCTTCGGATTCAAAGAAAACAATTGTTTGGTTCCTCTAAAAGCGGTTGAAAAATAAATCATTTTAGAATCGGGTGCCCAGAAAACAGAACCGGCAAGGCTTTCATCCCAGTTTTTCGTAAGGTTGGTTACAGTGCCGGATTTCCAGTCCATGATTTTTAAATCATTTTTATCAGCTTCATAGCCCTCTCTTTCCATCGACTGCCAAGTTAAAAACTTTCCATCCGGTGAAAAAGTGGGTGCTACATCATAACCCTTGTTACTTTCGGTTAAATTTTTCACAGATCCAGTTGATAAATCGTAGGCGAAAATATCGGTATTGGTGGACTGCGCATATTCCGCACCACTCAAAGCTTTCGTCACGTATAACAGCTGTGAAGAATCAGGACTCCAAATAAAATCTTCGGCTCCACCGAAAGGTCGCTGCGGAGAATCCCAAGGTTTACCTTCTAATAAATCTTTGGCTTTGTCAGCAGATTCAGAAACGGGAACTACGAAAACGTGATTGTATTTTCCTTCATTAAAATAATCCCAGTGGCGGTGATTCAAATCGGTATAAATTTGGGCAGTCGTCTTCGGAGCATCCGAATACTTGTCTTTTCCCATCACTTTTTCAATTAGAACCTCTTTGCTGAAGGCTATTTTTTTACCGTCGGGTGAAATGACAATATTGTCTGCTTTACCGATGGTGTAAAATTCCGTCCAGGTTTTTCCGGCATCTTTAGAAAGAAAAATCTTTTCCCCTTCCTGAGCATAAATTCCATTATGATCCCACTGTATCAAAGATTTTTTTCCTAAATCCAAAGCAGTTGCCTCGTAGTTTTTGAGATTGAAGAAAAAGCTCTTTTTATTATTTTTCTCCGTTTTCAAATCAGTTTTTCCAATACTGTAAATGAGAGAATTCTGATCTGGTGAGACTGCAGAAACCCCAATCTTGTTGAGTGTCCAAAGTGTTTCCGGAGTCATTACATTTTGTGCATTCATGAGCAAAGGTGCTGCGAGCGCAATAAGCGTATTTTTTAGTTTCATTAAAATTAAATTTTGAATTACAAATATAGAAAATCGAAAACTATGATGGAGCGTTCTCTATACTCCGTTGTTGAATCGTATGAATAAACTCTTCAGGATTTTCCGGACTTAAAATATATTTTTTTCCAGACTTTAAGGCAATCTGAACTTTCTTTTCAATATTGGTAACATACCAAGAATCTTTCCCATTAAAATATCCGAAATATCCAAAAAGGCCGCCTATCCCAAAAGTTCGAAGATTAAATCCTACTTTATTCCAGCGCTGGAGAGACTCAATTTCATTAATGTTGATGATTGCAGATCCGAAAACATTTTTTATTAAGATCTGCGAATCTGAAACCGCAATTCTTCTCGGAATAAAACAATAAGCTATAATAATCGCTCCGTACATTAAAATAATGCTGGTGATCGAAATCACAGGTTTGGGAGGATAAAAGAAAAAGGAGGAAATAGGAAATAAAATTAAGAAGAACAGAACAATAATCGTAATGATCATCGTTTGTTTATCCATTCGTGCAGTTTTAAATTCTTTCATATCCATGTTTTATAAATTGTATAGATTATCATTTGGCGTGTAATCCATAAAAATTCCACCATCGATCTTCACCGATTTCACTTTTTGACTCACTTCGATCTGCGCTTTGTAAAAGTTTCCGTTCTTCCAGACGTCCGGTGTAAAATGTTTTTTAAGAATAGTTCCATCCTCAAAAGTAATTTCAGCTTCAAAGGGAATCGCAAATCCACCCACATTATGGATGATCATTTCAAGATTTTTATTCGACTGAATCGCACTGTTTACTTTCAAATCAATGTAATTATTGCTGAAGAACCAATTGTTCCAATACCAGTTCAGATCCTGTCCACTTCCTGTATTGAAACTGTAAAAGAAATCCCAAGGTGTCGGATGCTTTCCGGTCCAGGTAGTCATATAATGGTGGAGCGTTTTTTTAAATACATCATCTCCCAACATGTCTTTTAAAGCCAGATACGCAAATGCAGGTTTAATATATGCATTACTGCCATATCCCATACCGCTTAACTGACTGCTCATTGAGATTATGGGTTGATCCTGCTCTGTTGAGGGATCATTTATATATCTTTTAACCCGAAAATCCGTATACATTTTATCATTAAATTCTTTTCCATTCTCAGCTTCTCCTATCAAATATTCGAAAGCGGTTACCCAGCCTTCATCCATGAAAGCATATCGCGATTCGTTGGTTCCCATCATAAAAGGAAAATAGGTATGCGCAATTTCATGATCCACGGTTTGTCGGGAATCTGCGAAATTGTCTGGAATTGCAGTATCATTAACCATCATTGGATATTCCATATCGGCAAACCCCTGAAATCCTGTTATGGTCGGAAAAGGATATTCTACACCGGGCCAGTTTTCGGAAAACCACTTGACGCTGTAACTTGTCCATTCCACATATTTCTCAAAATCCGGGGTTCCCGCCTTATACGTCGCCTGAGTGCTAACTCTCTTCGATTTTAACTGAATACTGGAGGCATCCCAGACATAAGTTGAGCTTACTCCAAAAGTAAAATCACTGATGTCCTCCGCTTTAAATTTCCAGGTATTTGAGGCGTTCTGTTTGGTCACCTTTTTTTTCTTTATTTCCTCTTGGGTTGCAACATGAATTATTTCATCAGAAGTTAAAGAGGTTTTAAATTTCTTTACAATTTCAGGCTGCAAAACTTCTTCCGGGTTTTGAAAAACTCCGGTGGCATATACGATGTAGTTTTTTGGAACTTTAATGGAGACATCATAATTATTAAAATCATTATAGAATTCCCCACGACCCATATGTGGCAACTTGTCCCAGCCATTATAATCATCGAAAACCGAAATGCGCGGATAAGCATAGGCACAGAAAAAGGTAGTTTCGTCAATCTGCCCTTCTCGTCCACTTTCTTTTGACAGAGGAAATTCCCACTCTATTTTAATCGTATTCGTAGAATTGGCAGAAAGTGTTTCTGTTAATTTCAGTTCATAAAAAGTTTCCCAGTCTTCAGAATCAACCTTGTAATTTTTGCCGTTCACTGAAAGTGATTTTATGGTAAGTCCGTCACTCAGAAAATCCTTGGATGATTTTGCGGCGCGGGGCGATGTAGGCTTATGAACATTATTCACAAATCGCACGACAATCGATTTTAAAGTCTCCGGGGAATTGTTCTTATAAATAATCGTTTCATTTCCCGAAACTACTTTGGTTGTTGGATTAACATTGAATTCAATTTTATAATCCCCGGAATTTTGCCAATAATTTTTACCCGGTTTTCCGTCCAGAGACCGGGTATTATTTTCATAGGCTTTGACAATATTTCGCGGAATATAGAGTTCCTGAGCAAATGCCTGAAAAGAGAGAAATAGCAGAACAATTGAAGTAAGTGTGGTTCGCATTCATTTTAATTTAAAGAACAGTTAAAATTAAAAGGCGGTTCAAAAAAATGAAACCGCCTTTAGTAAAAGTGTGATCAATCTATTTTGTGGGAGAAATAATGCCGTTGAGCAAAGAAGTAATTAAGGACAAGGCAATACTGAAAATAAATGCCCACCAAAATCCGTCGATACTCATTCCGTCTACAAAATTTGCGGCAAATAAAACCACAATCGCATTAATAACTAAGGAGAAAAGACCCAAAGTTAAAATCGTTAACGGCAAACCCAAAATTTTTAAAATGGGAGTTACTATTAAGTTCAAAATTCCTAAAATTAAAGCAAAAACCAGAGCCGTTGTAAAGTCGTCAATATGGACGCCGGTTAAAACTTTAGTTAAAAGAAACGCTACGATAGCGGTGACCAAAAGTCGGATAATCATATTCATAATCTATTTTTTTATAAAATTATAAAAATTAAAGTGACTGGACAAAAAAGTTAAGATTTATTTGAATTACCTATGAACACACAGTTCTTTAAGAAAAAAATTATTATCTTCATCGCAAAATTGATATTAAATGAAGAATTATGCAAAATTGATGATGGTATCTACGGTCTTTGCGGTAAGCTTAAATGCCCAAACCACAGACCAAATGGTAAAATCCATCATGGATGAAACGTACCAGAATTCACAACTGGAAACATTGGCTTATGAACTGATGGACGGGATCGGACCAAGACTCGTAGGAAGTCCCAAAATGCAGCAGGCACATGACTGGGCGGTAAAACGTTTTCAGAACTGGGGAATCGAGGCGCAAAACGAACAATGGGGCGAATGGAAATCATGGGAACGTGGTACTTCCACCATCGAAATGATTTCACCTTACGTAAAATCAATGGAAGGAATGCAGTTGGCATGGAGCCCGTCAACTTCCGCGAAAGGAGTTACAGCGGATGTCGTTATGTTGCCCTTATTTAAAAGTAAAGAAGAATTCAACGCATGGTTACCGACTGTAAAAGGAAAAATTGTAATGGTTTCCCAATATCAGCCAAGCGGCAGACCGGATTATAACTGGAAAGAATTTGCCACGCCGGAATCCTATGATAAAATGAAAAAAGAAAGTGAAGAAGCTTCTGAAGCTTGGAGAAATTCACTTAAAGCAACCGGAGAAACTTCTAAAACACTGAACGAGAAAGTAGAAAAAGCTGGAGCTGCAGGAATTATTTCCTCTTACTGGTCGAAAGGTTTTGGTGTAAACAAGATTTTTTCTGCCGGAACTAAAAAAATCCCGGTATTTGATATGGCGTTAGAAGATTACGGTCAATTATACCGCATGATTCAACACGGAACAACGCCGAAATTGAAACTTGTCGCTCAGTCAAAAGACAAAGGAACTGCGCCGACCTTTAATACCGTAGCAACAATTAAAGGTTCTGAAAAGCCAAACGAGTATGTGATTCTTTCCGCGCATCTTGATTCATGGGATGGTGGAACTGGAGCTACAGATAATGGAACCGGAACAATTACTATGATGGAAGTGGCAAGAGTTCTTAAAAAATATTATCCAAACCCAAAAAGAACCATCGTGATCGGACTTTGGGGAAGTGAGGAACAGGGACTCAATGGATCACGAGGGTACGTGTCTGCCCACAAAGATCAAATGCCAAATGTACAGGCGGTGTTTAATCAGGATAACGGAACAGGTAGAATTGCCAATATCAGCGGTCAGGGTTTCTTAAATTCCTATGATTATATTGGAAGATGGATGAGCGCAGTTCCAAAAGAACTGAAAAAAGATGTTGAAACATCATTTCCGGGATATCCTGGTGGCGGTGGATCGGATCATGCTTCCTTTATTGCGGCAGGAGCACCTGCTTTTATGCTAAGTTCCCTGAACTGGTCCTACGGCAATTATACTTGGCACACCAATCGTGACACTTACGACAAAATCGTTTTCGATGATGTTAAGAGTAATGTTGCCACAATCGCGATCTTAACTTATATGGCGAGTGAGGATCCTGAAAAAGCGTCTGCCGAAAGAATTAAAATGCCGGTTAATCCAAGAACAGGTGAACCCGCTAAATGGCCGGAATTAAAAGAACCTATCAGAAAGGGTGGCTTTGATTAATTCCTGGTTTTAAAGTAACCTAAACCTTAAATGGAGTCGGTAGTTTCAGCGTGATTTTTTTTATTAAGAATTGCATTGCTGAAATTACCGACTTTTTTTCTATAAAATATTGAATCAAAAAACTCAGTTTCAAACTATTGTAAATCTTTTTTACTCCCTAAATTTTAATGAAAGTAAAACCATAATCCTTAAATTTATTTTTTTGACACAAAATTAGGAGAATGGTTAATTATTTGATGTGGCTGAGGAATGAAGATTCAAAATTACGACAACCACAAGAAGTTCTACGCACCCCATCATTTCATCTACCTGCCCTTACTTGCGATTTTGCAAATTATCGGGATATGGAAAATTTTTTCTGATGAGGTGAACCAATTAAGCTGGATTTTATTTTCTACAGTGATCTTCCTAATTATTTATCTGGCATTAATGGTGAGACAACATTATGCTTTAGGTAATCAGGATCGTATTGTTAGGTTAGAATTTAAGCAGAGATATTTCGAAATTTTTGGTAAAAGATCAGATGAGGTTGAAAACCAGCTGAATTTCGGTCAGATCTCCGCACTCCGCTTTGCCTATGATGAGGAGTTTAAAATTTTAATAGAAAAGGCGTTAAACGAAAAAATATCGGGCGATGAAATCAAGAAATCCATTACAAAGTGGCGACCGGATCATCATCGTATTTAAAACATAAACAAACATTAAAAAATAATTTATTATGAAAAAGTTTACATTTCTTACATTAGCAGTATTTGCATTATTATCATTGACTGGTTGTGACGCCATTGGCACCATTTTTAAAGCTGGAATGTGGTGGGCTTTCTTTTTAATAGGAGCTGTAATTGCAGTAATTATCTGGTTATTTACCAGAGGTAAAAACTAATTAAATTCAAAATGGATAATCCAAGCCTGGATCTGATCGCGAAAATAAGTCCTTCAAAAATTATTAAAATAATGAAGGACCCCGTAAAATCTGCAAAAGCAGTGCAACTTGTTTACACAAATGACAGTGCAAATGAGGGAATTGCAAGAAAAAAGCGCGGTAAAAAATTCTCTTATTTTTTAGGAGAAGAAAAACTGAAGGATCAGGAGGAATTGGAGCGAATTAAAAAGCTCGCAATTCCTCCAGCTTGGGAAGATGTTTGGATCTGCGCTTTACAGAACGGCCATTTACAAGCCACAGGAGTAGACGCCAAACAGCGGAAACAATACCGCTATCATCCGGTTTGGAATGCTTTGAGAAATCATACCAAATTTTATAGGATGCTGCAGTTTGGGGAAGCTTTACCTACGATCAGACTTCAGCTTGAAAAAGATTTACGTCATCGCAAACTTGACCAAAGAAAAGTTTTGGCCGCGGTTGTTAGTTTGATGGAAAGAACCAACATCCGTATCGGAAATAACATTTATGAAAAACTTTATGGCTCATTTGGATTGACCACTTTAAAAGATAAACATGTAGAGATCAAAGGTGATAAAATGAAATTTTCTTTTAAAGGAAAGAAAGGTGTTTATCACGATATCGATTTAAAAAACTCGAAGTTGGCAAAAGCGGTGAAAAACTGTCGGGATATTCCGGGAAAAGAGCTGTTTCAGTTTTATGATGAGGAAGGCAAGCGTCATGCGATCGAAAGTGGAATGGTGAATGATTACATCAAAGAAATTAGTGGTGAAGATTTTACCGCGAAAGATTTTCGAACCTGGTCCGGGACTGTGAATGCTCTTATTGCCTTTAATGAAATTGAAAAACAGGAAATTGAGGGAAATCAAAAATCGAAAATTAAGCAGGCCATCGATATGGTCGCCTGTGAATTGGGAAATACGAGTACGGTTTGCCGAAAATATTATATTCATCCTTTAGTCATTAATCTTTATGAAAGTGATTCGATCAAAAAGTATCTTGATGAATTGGACGACATTGAAGTTGATGACGGTAAATCGGGACTTACAAAAGAGGAACTCATCGTCATGAAAATTTTGAAAACAGAAAAACCAACCATTTAGAAGATTTTAGAAAATACACCAAACTTCAATTTTTGAAAATATAAAATCTCTTTTAACTAAGAGAATTTTTTTGGTTTTAAACGAAAAGTCAGCAATTAAATATTCTCCAGCTCAATCCACGTCGGAACATGATCGCTCGATTTTTCCCAGCCACGAACCTCGTTATCTACTCCACCATTTTTTAAATGAGGTAGAATATCAGGAGAAATCAGAAAATGATCAATGCGCATTCCGGCATTCCTTTCGTAGGCTTTTCTGAAATAATCGTAAAAAGTATAAATTGTTTTTTCGGGATAAAGATGTCGCAATCCATCGGTCCAACCCTGAGCAATTAAATTTTTGAAAGCAGTCCGAACTTCAGGCAGGAAAAGAGCATCGTTTTTATATTTTTCCGGTTTATAGACATCACTCTCCGTTGGAATAATATTAAAATCTCCTGTAATGATGACCGGTTTCCCCGCACTAATCAATAACTCGGCTTGAGCATCCAATCTTTCCAACCATTTCAATTTATAATCATATTTTTCACCGGGAGTTGGATTTCCATTAGGTACATAAACACAAACGATTGTTAAATCATTCACCTTCACTTCTAAATAACGGCTTTGTTCGTCTGTTTCATCACCTGGCAAGGCAGTTCTAACAACGGTTGCTTTCCCATTTTTTGTTAAGATTGCAACTCCATTCCAACTTTTTTGGCCGACCCAAACAGCATGATAACCGGCTTCTAACATTTCTGCTTCAGGGAATTTTTCTTGCGGTGCTTTTAATTCTTGTAAGCAAACGACATCAGGTTTTTCTTCACTGAGCCATTTTAGAAGAACCGGAAGCCGACCGTTAACTCCATTTACATTATAGGTTGCGATTTTCATAATCTGTATTTTATATAAATTTATTAAAGATATCTTGATTTAAAATTATACTCAAAAGAGGAAGTCAAAAGCGATAATTAAATTTTATCTTTATTACTATTAAAAGTCCTCTTTATCAGTTTATAGATTTCAAACCACATGACCGAAATAACTGCTGCAGAACCTGCTGTTAAAAGTTGGTTTAGATTCAATGAATTTAACTTAAAGAATTGCGTAACAGGACCAACATAAAGCATAATCATTAACATACCTAAGGTTCCTAAAGTAATATAAATTAAGAGATTATTCTTATTTCTGAAACTTTCAAACATCGTATAATAGAACGATCTGTTCGCAAAACTCAGTAAGATATTCGCGAAAATTAAAGTGGTGAAAACCATCGATCGCGTCATATCTTCATCACCTCCGTTTCTATAGGTTAATTGGTATATGAACAGTACTCCAGCGGTGATCACTAATCCCTGAATAATACTGATGATCAATTCCCGCATCGTTAGGAAGGTTTCTGACATTGGCCGTGGTTTTTGAGTCATCGTATTTTTTTCCATCGGTTCATTTTCATAAACGATGGAACAGGTTGGACCCATTACCAATTCTAGAAAAATCACGTGAACCGGCGTAAAGATTTGGGGAAAAGCCCATCCTAAAAACAACGGTAGGGAAACAGTAAGAATAATCGGAATGTGAATCGAAATAATATACTGAACTGCTTTTTTAATATTGGTATAAATCCTACGTCCGGCCGCAATCGCAGTTACCAACTTTCCTAAATCATCATTCGTTAAAATAACTGCAGCAGCGGCTTTTGCGATTTCAGTTCCTTTCTCGCCCATCGCAACTCCGATGTGTGCGGCTTTTAAGGCAGGTCCATCATTAACGCCATCACCAAGCATAACGACCACTTCATTATTCTTTTTTAAAGCATTAATCACGCGAAGTTTTGCTTCCGGAAACATTCGGGTAAACAACACTTTTTGATCGACTACTTTCATTAATTCTTCTTCGCTCAGATGACTGATTTCATCACCATTAACTGGATCCGAAACTCCTCTAATTCCGGATTGTAAAGCGATGCTTTTTGCTGTTTGAGCATTATCACCGGTTATTACTTTTATCTTAATTCCGGCTTCTTTAAATTTTCTAAAAACTTCGTCGATTCCTTTTTTTGGCGGATCGTAGAAAACCACCATTCCCAAAAATTCAAACTGAATATCCTGTTGTTTTTTTGGAAAATCATCTCCTTCAAAGTTTGATTTAGCAACACCTAAAAGTCGATATCCCTGTTTTCCAAACTCATCAATTTCTTTTCTGATTTTACTTTGATCTTCTTTAGAAAGTTGACAAACATTGATGATCGCTTCAGGAGCACCTTTTGCCGCAATGATTCGTTCGCCTTTTTCATTCTTAAAAAGATGCGTCATCATCGGTGGTTTTCCATCTAATGGATATTCATGAAACATCTCGAATTCTGGACGTAGATCTACTTTTTGAGTTTCGCCATAAACCTGATGAAGCGATTTTTCCATCGGATCAAAAGGAACCGGCTCACTACTCCACATCGCATATTGAGTAAGTTCTGACACCGATTCGTCATTAAATTGTTGATCATTAAAAACTTTGTCACTTCTAAAATCATAAACGGCTTTCAGATGCATTGAATTCTCCGTAATCGTTCCCGTTTTATCAGTACAAATAACGGTGGCACTTCCTAAAGTTTCAACAATATTACTTTTCTTAATGATGATGCCGTCCCGCATTAATTTCCAGGCGCCGAGAGCCATGAAGGTTGTAAAAGCAACGGGAATTTCTTCAGGCAAAATCGACATTGCCAAAGTCAATCCATTTAATAAGGAATCAACAATATTTCGAGTATGGTAATAATTAACGGCACAAACTAAAAGGAAAACGGTGACTCCTATAATCGCCATGTATTTCAGAAACTGCTCAATCTGCTTTTGTAGCGGAGATTTTTCATCTTTTATGGCTGAAATAGATTCTCCAATTTTACCAAGTTTCGTTTCTTTGCCAATATGTTCCACTTCAAAAACAGCCAAACCAGAAACGGTGGAAGTTCCATTGTAAACCTGCCGGTCTTCCGAAGTATTATCTTTAAAAACAGAAAAACTTTCACCCGTAAGCGAGGATTCATTCACAGAGAAATCATTGCTGTGAACGATTTTTCCATCGGCGTTGATCATTTTTCCTTCTTCGGTAATACACAGATCTCCAACTGCAATTTCATGCGTTGGAATTTCCACAATCTTTGAATTTCTAATGACTCGGCTTAAGGGTTCGTTGAGTTTTTCTAATTCTTCCAGCGCTTTCTGACTGCGATTGTCCTGATAAAAAGAAATCCCGGAAACCAGAATAATCGCCGCCAACATGAAGAGTGCTTCACCGTAATTCCCAACGGCTAAATAAATGATGGCAATGATAATTAACAAAATCAACATCGGTTCGCGCAAGATGTCGAAGAGCAATTTGATCCAACTGCTTTTCTCAATTTGTTTCATTTGATTATAACCAAATTTCTGATGAGAACGTTGAACTTCTTCGTCAGTTAAACCTATTAAATGCTCGGGAATGTGAAAAGACATACTCTAAATATTTGTTAACTAAAGATAACAAAAGTATCGCAAATTCCCCATTGATCTGCTGAAAATAAAAAAGGAAAGAAAAACTGAATTTTCTCTCCTTTTACTATTTATTAAAAACGATTTCCTTTATGGATAAGGTGCAATAGCAACTTCTAAACCGTCAACGTCTGCGGTGATATGAATCTGGCAACCCAAACGGCTGTTGTCCTGAACATGGAACGCTTCACTCAACATCGCATCTTCCTCAGCGCCCATTTCGGTCAGTTTATCAGAACCGTCAACGATGTAAACTTGACAGGACGCGCACATCGCCATACCGCCGCAAACTCCGATGGTTCCTTCTTCTGCCAATTCGTAAGAACGAATCACTTCCATCAAATTCATGGACATGTCGGTTGGTGCAACCACTTCATGTAAGTCTCCGTTTCGGTCAGTAATCTTTAAGGTAATATCCTGCATTGTATTTTACTTGATTCTTTATACTTTCTACTTGGCTCTTCGTTAATCGATTTTCATCACTACCGCTTTCTCTGCTTCCTTACGGCTTCCATCGAAACCATCAATTCCACTTACAGTCGTATATTTCAGAACGAATTTTTTACCTGGATTCAGCATGTTATAAATACTTTGACACATCAAAGTTGCTTCATGGAAACCACATAAAATCAATTTCAATTTTCCCGGATAGGTATTGATATCACCGATTGCATACACTCCCGGAATATTGGTTTGATAATCCAAAGCATTATTTACCTTGATTGCATTTTTCTCAATTTCCAATCCCCAATTTGCTAAATCTCCTAATTTCGGTGTTAGACCAAAAAGAGGAATAAAGTAATCCGTTTCAATATCAAAAGTTTCGCCTTCTTTTTCTACGGTAATTGCAGTTAATTTACCATCACCTTTTAAACCAACTACTTCAGCCGGAGTCATCATGTGAATTTTACCCTGATCTTTTAAAGCCTGAACTTTTTCAACAGAATCCAACGCTCCACGGAATTCGTTTCTACGGTGAATTAAAGTAACTTCACTTGCAATATCTGTAAGGAAAATACTCCAGTCTAAAGCAGAATCACCACCGCCGGCGATGACCACTTTTTTATTTCTGAAATGTTCAGGTTCTTTAATGAAATATTCTACGCCTTTTTCTTCGTAATCTGCCAAATTTTCCAAAGTGGGTTTTCTCGGTTCAAAAGTTCCCAAACCACCAGCAATCGCAACTGCTTTGGCACGGTGAACAGTACCTTTATTAGTAATTACTTCAAAAGTTCCGTCTTCTAATTTGGTTAAAGTCTGGGCAGTTTCTCCCAAGGTAAATCCTGGTTGAAACTGTTTCGTTTGCTCCATCAAATTATCTACTAAATCTCCAGCGTTAATGGACGGAAATCCCGGAATATCGAAAATAGGTTTTTTAGGATACAACTCGGTTAACTGACCGCCTGGCTGTGGAAGAGCATCGATAAGATGGCATTTCAACTTAAGTAAACCTGCTTCAAAAACAGTAAAAAGTCCGGTCGGGCCGGCTCCAATAATCAATATATCAGTAGTAATCATTAATCAAACTTTAGCAATAATCCCACAAATTTACAAAATTTAAAAGTACTATGCGGAGCCTCTTTATGATTTTTGTCATAATGAAATCCAATAAAATCAATGTTTTATCTTTGTGGCAAATTATTTGCAAAAGAAAACCCATGAAAAAGATTTTAGCACTATTTGGACTTTTAATAATGACATTTGGCAGCGCACAGAAACTTCAGAATATTCAGTCTGGGGAAGTTTTGCGTTACAGGATTCATTACGGACTTTTAAATGCGGGAACAGCAAGTTTAACGACCTTAAAAACAACCTATAAAGGCCAACCTCATTTTTATGTTAAAGGTTATGGTAAAACAACCGGAGCTGTACGTGCGTTTTTTAAAGTGGAAGATCATTATGAAAGTTTCATCAATTACCAGACGGGTTTGCCGAGTTACTATGTAAGAAATGTACAGGAAGGTGGGTACACGCAGCATTTTCAAACAGTTTTTAATCATCAGAATCAAACCCTACTTTTAACCGATAAAGAAAAAAATACCACAGCAACTTTAAAATCAGTTAAAGGAATTCAGGATATGTTGTCAGCTTTTTACTATTTAAGAAGTTTAGATGACAGTGATTTAAAAGTGGGAAGTGTGAAAAAATTAAATGTTTGGATTGACGACGAAATGTTCCCTTTCCAATTAAAAGTTGTCGGAACTGAAAATGTAAAGACGCGATTCGGAGTGATCAATTGTTTGAAAATTGTACCGCAAGTGATCAGCGGTCGGGTTTTTAAAGATAAAGAAGGTGTTACGCTTTGGGTCAGCAACGATGCGAATCATATTCCGATCTCAATTAAAGCAGAGCTGGCTGTTGGCTCATTAAAAGCGGATATCGAATCCTATTCAAACGTGAAATATCCAATGAAATTTATAAAATAGAGATCATTACTTATCATATCAAAACGAACTTCGGTTCGTTTTTTTTTTGTGAAAATTTGAATAAGATGTAACAAAAGTATAAGACCAGATGTCTTATCCTAAAATAACCAATGAGACTTTTATTAACGACCCTTCTGCTTTTCTCCACGTTTAGCAGTTTTTTTTCGCAGAGTATGGAAAAAGACAGCATCTCACGCAAAAAGCTGACCATTCAAAAAATCATGCAATCGCCAAAAATTGATGGGATCCTGGATGAAGAAATTTGGCAAAATGCGCCAGTCGCCCAGAATTTTATCGAGCGAAATCCTAAGAACGGGCAGAAAGAATCCGAAGATTTTAAAACCACTGTAAAAATTGTTTATGATGATACCGGAATCTACTTCGGCGCTACCATGTTCGATCCTAATCCTGCGAATATTCAAAAAGAGTTAACCGAAAGAGATGACATGGGAAACGATGATCTGTTTGGAATTACCATCAATGGTTATAATGATCATCAACAGGCTTTATTCTTTGTCATTCAGGCTTCGGGAGTTCAGGCAGATGCGAAAATTATGTCTACGGCTGATGATGATTTCTCCTGGAATGCTGTTTGGTATTCTGCTGTAAAAATCACAGAAAACGGCTGGACTGCAGAAGTGAAAATCCCCTACTCCGAATTGAGATTTCCAAAAAAGGACGTGCAGACTTGGGGAATTAATTTGATGCGTATCATTCAAAAAACAAATCAGAATCTAACGTGGAATTTCGTCGATAATAAGAAAGCCACCTATTTAATGTATGACGGAATTGTCGAAGGTATTCAAAATATTAAACCTCCTTTACGACTTTCATTTACACCTTATGTTTCTTCTTACCTCAATCATTATGATGGCAAAACGACCGCAAATTTCAATGGTGGTATGGATGTAAAATATGGGATTAATGATGCGTTTACTTTAGACTTAACATTAATTCCCGATTTCGGACAGACCAGTTTCGATAATTCCGTTTTAAATCTTACACCATTCGAGCAACAATATGAAGAGCAAAGATCCTTCTTCACGGAAGGAACGGAACTCTTTAACAAAGGAAATCTTTTCTATTCCCGAAGAGTTGGCGGAAATCCTTCTCGTTATCCCGAAACTTCTGAAGATGAACGCGTTCTGAATTATCCCGCGAAAGTTAAATTGTTCAACGCTTTTAAAATATCAGGAAGAACAAATAAAGGGTTGGGCATTGGTTTTTTTAATGGTATTACGGAAAAAATGGAGGCTCAGATTGTGAATGATCAAACGGGAGCGATACGAAATGAAGTGGTAGAACCGTGGTCCAATTATAATGTATTGGTGCTTGATCAGCGTTTCAACGGGAATTCGTCGGTTAGTTTGGTGAACACCAATGTTATTCGGGAAGGTAATTTTCGGGATGCGAATACGAGCGGAATTCTATGGGATATTAATGACAAGAAAAATATTTTCAATTACTCCGGGAGTCTTAAAGGAAGTTGGGTGATGGATAACGGCACAAAATTCGGAACCAAAGGAGAAGCAGGATTCGCGAAAAATTCAGGAAAAAACAGGTACAGTTTAAACGGAACTTTCGTGACTAAAGAATGGGATATTAACGATTTAGGATTTTCTACGACGACCAATTTCGCTAATTACAATGCATATTATGGCTACCGAATATTGGAACCCACGAAAAAATTTAATAATATTTACCTGAACTTTAATGTGAATTATCTTCACCGTTTAGAACCCTATTTATTCACCAACCTGATTATTAATCACAACAATCAGTTTACGACAAAAAACTTTAGAAGTTATGGCGGAGGTTTTGAATTTACACCTTTGGGAGAAAATGATATTTATGAACCCCGCACCGATCTTAGATATTTAAAAGTGCCGGGTTACTTAAACACCTGGATCTGGACCGAAAGCGACAATCGGAAAAAATTTCAATACAATCTCAACTTAGATTATTATGCTTATGACGAAAAAGGACGAAACCTCATAAATCCTTCCCTCTATCTGAGGTATCGTTTTTCAGATAAATTTAAAGCCATCTGGCAAATCAATCCGACGTTCAGTAATAATGAAACGGGTTTCGCAGGGAAAAACAGCGATGATATTTTTATTGGGAGAAGACAGAGAAATACCTACGAAAACAGCTTAACATCGCAATATACTTTTAATGATAAGATGTCTTTGTCGCTGGCTTTCCGTCACTATTTTTCAGATGTAACGTATAAAAGTTTCTACACCTTAAATCAGGACGGAACTTTAGCACCAACTAATAATTTTACTGAAAATCTAAATGGTACTTATAATTCATGGAATGTGGATTTAAGATACTCCTGGTGGTTTGCGCCGGGCAGTCAACTCACTCTGCTTTATCGAAACGCAGTTGAAGATTATCTGGGAATTTCTAGAATGAAGTTTAAAGATAATTTCACCACCCTGTTTAATGAGAAAATGGTGAACAATATTTCTTTGAAACTCACCTATTATCTGGATTACAATCAGGCCAAACATGTTTTTAAAAAGAAAGAATTGTAGAATTCTTTGAAAAGATAGTAAACAAAAAAACTTTCGGAGAAGATCCGAAAGTTTTCTGTTTTATTTAAATTGGTTAGGGAATATTTCCCTTAATTATTAATTATTTAAAGGCTCTTAAACTGCTCCAGCATTCTTTTATCATTTTCAAAGAACATACGGATGTCGCTCATTTGATACAACAACATCACAATTCTTTCGATTCCCATTCCGAAAGCATAGCCTGAATATTTATCAGCATCGATATTAACATTGGTTAAAACAGCGGGATCAACCATTCCACATCCCATAATTTCTAACCAACCGGTTCCTTTTGTAATTCGGTAATCGGTTTCAGAGTTTAATCCCCAATACACATCAACTTCCGCACTTGGTTCAGTGAAGGGAAAGTAGGAAGGTCTTAATCTGATTTTTGATTTCCCAAAAAGTTCCGTTGTAAAATACTGAATGGTTTGTTTTAAATCGGCAAAACTCACATTCTTATCAATATACAAACCTTCTATCTGATGGAAAATACAGTGTGAACGCGAAGAAATCGCTTCATTTCTAAAAACTCTACCCGGAGATAAAATTCTCATCGGCGGTTCATTCTCTTCCATATAACGGATTTGAACCGAAGAGGTATGCGTTCTCAGTAAAAGATCCGGATTGGTTTCAATGAAAAAAGTATCCTGCATATCTCTCGCCGGATGGTATTCCGGAAGATTTAAGGCCGTGAAATTATGCCAGTCATCTTCAATTTCCGGTCCGTCTGCTACAGCAAAACCAATGGAACGAAAGATCTCAATAATTCTATTTTTCACCAAATTGATGGGATGTCTCGTGCCCAATTCTGAAGGAAAACCAGGTGTGGTAAGATCATCTTTTTCGACAATGATGGTAGAACTTGTCGCATTTTTTAAATCTTCAAGTTTCGCTTCTACCGCCTGTTTTAAGGTGTTTATCTTTTGTCCGTATTCTTTTTTCTGTTCGTTCGGAACTTCCTTGAATTTAGAAAAAATATCATTTAAAATTCCTTTCTTTCCGCTGTATTTAATACGGAACTGTTCAATTTCATCTTTATTCGCTGAACTGAAATTTCCTACTTCAACCAATAATTCATCAATCTTTTCTAACATTTCTTTTTGATATAATTGAGTGCAAAAATACGATTTTTCGTTTAAAAGGCCGTAGTGGATTATAACTAAATTTATTTAGCAGAATAAGAACTACGAAGTGTTTTGATTTTAACTATAAAAGTTTTTAATTGATCAACTTTTTTAATACCTAATTCCCAGTATTTTTAAAGCTAATTCAAGATCACATTAATTTTACTTCCGACAGTTTCCGAAGGAAATCTTCAAAATCTTAACTTCTTAATCAGAACTTAATGGATCATTTTTTACTTAAACTAGGATAAAAACTTTGTGCCTTTGTTATTTAAAAGCCTACTTCTCCATAAATTCTAAAAACTGCTCAATCGCTTTTTTACGGTGGCTAATTTTATTTTTATCTTCAGGTTTCATTTCTGCAAAAGTAATTTCATGATGGTCCGGAATAAAAATCGGGTCGTAACCAAATCCTTTTTCACCACGCACTTCCCGGGTCAGATTTCCGTAAACCCTTCCTTCGAAATAATTGATTCCCTTTTCGTCAACCAGACACATCACGGTGACGAAATAGGCTTTGCGGTTTTCTTCCCCTTTTAATTCCTCTAAAACTTTCGCCATGTTTTTAGCAAAGTCGTGATCTCCGGCATAACGTGCAGAATAAATTCCGGGACGTCCATCCAACGCATCCACGACTAAGCCTGAATCATCTCCCAAGCTGGCTTTTCCGGTTTTATTAAAACAATATTGGGCTTTGATCAAAGCATTAGCGTGAAAAGATTCACCATCTTCTACAATTTCATCATGAATATCATAATCCGTCAAAGAAGTAACCTGGAATTTTTCTCCCAGAATCTGTTGAAACTCTTCTTTTTTATGAGTATTATGAGTGGCGATAAGGATTTCTTTTTTCATGGAGATTGGGTATAATGAGTAATTTTTAAAAAGTGTTTTTTAAAAGGACAAGGTGTATTAAATGTCGTTATAATGGACACGATACTTCTTCATAAAAAGAATATAGAACGTCGTAAAAATAACGATTCCAATTCCTAAAATGAGCCATTCGGAAACTTTAAAAGTATCCGCAAAACTTTCCGTTTTATTATAAAAAATTAAAATTGAAGAACAAAGGTTATTAAAGGCGTGAAGAAGTATAGGCAAGAGCAAAGATTTTGTTTTATGATAAACCAAACCGAGAACGCATCCAAGTAGAACAGCACCTACAAATTGCCACGGATTCCCATGAACTAAGCCAAATACAACCGCTGAAATAATGATCGCAACAGCCGGCTTCATTCCTTTATTGACAAGCCCTTTCATAATGATGCCACGAAATACGATTTCCTCAAATAAGGGCGCCATCACGACAGCAAGCAGAATCAAGGTTGCAGGATCATTCGTCATCTGCTCCATCAGTTTATTAAAGTAATTGTAATATTCTCCGAAAAAAGGTCCTGTAACCGGAATTTGAGACGTAATAAATTCTGCGATGAGCATCATTCCAAACATCAAAGGAAATACCAGGAAATAAGTCATCATGTTCGTACGGGAGAAATTAAAATTTAATTTTTTTCCTGTAGAAGGGCGGCAGATAAAATAATCAAAAGCGAAAATTGCTCCTAAAAACAAACCTGCATTTGAAAGGATTAAAAAGATATCATTGTATTGCAGATTAACTTTAAAAACGTACATCACGATCACATTAAAAATCGCAACTACTGTACTTCCGGCAAGCATTCCACCTAATAAAGCGAGGACGCCTTTGCCATCAAAAACATATTTTTTTCTGTACGGAGTTTCTTCCATAAAAATTAAATTTCCGCAAATATAAATCTATAAATTAAACTTGCGCCATCGCCGGCACTTTTTTAGGATCGAAATCATTCCAAAAATCCGATTGTCGCACATTTTCATTTTCGATAAAAAAAACCGATTTTTGCAGTCTCAAATTTAATTATGTCAGATCTACTCAAAGAAATAGGAAAAAGAAAAACCTTCGGAATTATTGCGCATCCCGATGCCGGAAAAACTACGCTTACAGAAAAGCTCTTGCTTTTTGGAGGGGCAATTCAGGAAGCCGGTGCGGTAAAATCGAACAAGATTAAGAAAGGAGCCACTTCCGATTTCATGGAGATTGAAAGACAGAGAGGAATTTCCGTCGCCACTTCCGTCTTGGCATTTGAATACAAAGGTCACAAAATCAATATTTTAGACACACCAGGTCACAAAGATTTCGCAGAAGATACCTACCGAACTTTAACTGCTGTTGATTCCGTGATCGTGGTTGTAGACGTGGCAAAAGGAGTTGAGGAACAGACTGAAAAACTGGTTCAGGTTTGTAGAATGCGAAATATTCCGATGATTGTTTTCATCAATAAACTGGATCGTGAAGGAAAAGATGCTTTCGATTTGCTGGATGAAGTTGAGCAGAAATTAGGCTTAACCGTAGTTCCGCTTTCTTTACCTATTGGAATGGGAAATGAATTTCAGGGGATCTACAATATCTGGGAGCACAATATTCAGTTATTTGTAGAAGAGAAAAAACAACGAGTTGGAAGTGCTGTAAAATTTGAGGATATCAGCGATACTAAAATTGATGAAGCCATCGGCGCAAAAGCAGCAGCAACTTTACGTGAAGAACTGGAATTGATTCAGGAGGTTTATCCGGAATTTAACCGCGATGATTATATGGCGGGAAATTTACAGCCTGTTTTTTTCGGGTCGGCCTTAAATAATTTTGGAGTTCGCGAATTACTCGATGCTTTTATTGAAATCGCACCAAATCCGCAACCGAAAGAAAGCGATACGAGACTGGTAAGACCGGAAGAAAAAGATTTCACAGGATTTATCTTTAAAATTCACGCCAATATGGATCCGAAACACCGTGACCGTTTGGCTTTCGTGAAAATTGTTTCCGGAACTTTTAAAAGAAATGAAAATTACCTTCTGGTAAGAGAAAATAAGAAAATGAAGTTCTCTTCTCCGAATGCGTTCTTCGCCGATAAAAAAGAAGTCGTTGACGAAAGTTTCCCAGGGGATATCGTGGGACTTCACGATACTGGAAATTTCCGAATCGGGGATACTTTGACGGCGGGGGAAAAAATGAGTTTCAGAGGAATTCCAAACTTTTCCCCGGAACATTTCAGATATATTAATAATGATGATCCACTGAAAGCAAAACAGCTGGCGAAAGGAATCGACCAGTTGATGGACGAAGGTGTGGCGCAGTTATTTACTCTGGAAATGAATAACCGAAAAATTATCGGGACGGTGGGTGCACTTCAGTATGAAGTTATTCAATACCGTTTGGAGCATGAATATGGTGCGAAATGTACCTACGAACCACTTTCTATTCACAAAGCTTGTTGGATCGAAGCCGATGAGAAATCGGATGAATATAACGAATTTGTACGTTTAAAACAGCGTTTTATGGCAAGAGATAAATACGGACAAATGGTATTTTTGGCCGACTCTCCTTTTACCATTCAAATGACTCAGGAAAAATTCCCGAATATAAAACTGCATTTCATTAGTGAATTTAGGCAGGATTAATTTGTAAACTCTTTGTAAATTGATTTGCAAAACACAGATATAAAGACTCTTATGTACATTAAGGGTCTTTTTTGTTTCTAAAGGAATACTATTTGATTATGGTGTGTGAATTAATTTTAGAAAAAATAATGAAAAATATATTTGCAGGTGTTTTCTTTCTTCTGGCTTTAACTTCTTGCAGCAAACAGGAGTTTAATGATACGAAAGACACCATTAAAAGAGCAGACAGCCTTTTCACAAAAGCCAATGATGGTTTAAAAACGTTAGATTCCATTTCAAAAAGGGTGAATGATTCGGACGGCATTGCAAGAAAAGTACTCATTCCTCAAATTGAGAAACAAACGAAAAAAACAGACAGTACTTTAAAATCCGGCAGTTGGAAAATTGATTCCCTAAATAAAGATATTGCCGAAATTACCAAACATGTAAAAACAGGAACCGACGTTGCAAAAACGCTGGATTCTGCCAGCCAGTTATTGCAAAATGGAGAAAACGCCATTTCGGTATTGAGCAAAACGGCAGATAAAATCTTAAAAAGAACACAATCTCAAAAAGCAACTCTTCCCGCACCTTCCGAAAATTCTGAAATAAAAAACAATCCAAACAACACCGTGGTGATTCCACCCCAAATAGTGGAAAACCCTTTAATAAAATCTGCTTTTTTGGAAATTCAGGTTGCAGAATTGTCGGATGCAAAAGCTTTACTTAACCAAAAGATCAGAGAAAATAATGCAGATTTGGTCAGTGAAAATTTTAGCCAAAATGAAGGAATTCAGCGGGAAAAGATTAGGATGAAAGTTCCACTTCAAAATTTTAATCAACTGGTTCGTGATCTGTCATCTGAACTTGGCGATGTAAAAATAAAAAGCACGGAAAGCGAAGGCACGGATTATAATTTTAATCAGTTATGCACAATTGAAGTAACATTGGTGCAAAATGAGAAAATAGCGGGTAGTACTTTTGAAAGCACGGAAACAGGGAAAGATCCCGAATCTTTTGGCGCCAAATCCTCCAATGCTTTTAAAAGTGGATTTAAAGTTTTAGAAACCATTTCACTCGCGCTTCTCCCCTTTTGGCCGGTCTTTATTATTATCGGTTTAATCTTCTATTTTGTACGACGAAATAAAAAGAATAAAGAAGCAAAGTCTTTAGAAATTCCGACCAATCATCCTGTTCAAAAAACAGAAACCGCTGCTCCAGCGCAAACTGTAGAAGAGAAAAATACGAACGATCCTGAGGAACCGGATTACTCTAAATATTTACCGAAAAACTAAGGTAAAAGCTTTTTAAATAAAAAATTTCCCAAAAGTAGAAAACCTTGTCAGGGTTTAGAATCCTGACAAGGTTTTGTTTTAAATAATTAGCGAAAGACAACTGTTTTCTAAAATTAAAAACTTTACTTAATGATCACGCCATCTGCAGCCCGACTTGAACGGAGCTCTTTTTTATTGTAGTCTGAGCGAAGCGAAGATCACCATAAAAAAAGCGGGAGTGGAAGGCGGAATTGTCTGCCCAAAAAACGAGCATTAAAAATGTAGCTTGCCTTCTGATATTAAATAGTAGAAAATACCGGCAGCAAAAAATAGTACCAGATAAATGATCACCAAAATCTTTTGTTTTTTAAGGGCTGATAAAATTAAAAGACCTAAAATTCCGCTCACCAGAATCACCATTTTTTGAATGGCATCGTCCAGAAAAAGAGAACCTGCGATTAAGGCGAGTGATAAAAAGTGAAAAATTCGCTCTTTCTTTAATATATATTCTTTCATTTTTTAAAAATAAGAAATCCTTTCAGATTGCTGAAAGGATTTTCTCTTTATTTCATGTTCACGACTTTGTCAACAATATATTTGGTATTTCCGCGCCATGGGATGGCACCATTGTATTCCTTGTAATGCAAATCGAATTGCTTTCCGCTGTTTTCTTCCAGCTGTTTGAAAACGGCTTCATTTTCTACTGAAAACTCAAATTCGTAGCTGGTTAAAGCACCGGTTTTCCCGCGGCCAAAACCTTCCTGAATTAATTTTCCTTCGTAGGTTTTAAAGATATATCCTTTCTTATTCGCATAATTAAGGTAGCCCGATTTAACTCCTTCTGCAAATACGAAAAAATACTTGTACCACAGGAAACCTCCCAGTACGAGAGCCACGGCAATAACAATGATCCAAACTTTTTTCATGGTGTTTTTTTATTAATATTAACTGTTCTTCGCGATACTTCTTGAAATAACGATTTTCTGGATCTCCGAAGTTCCCTCATAAATTTGAGTGATCTTCGCATCACGCATCATTCTTTCGACATGATATTCTTTTACATAACCGTAACCACCGTGGATCTGAACGGCCTCAATGGTCGTATCCATTGCCACTTGTGAGGCGTATAATTTTGCCATCGCACCGATTTCAGAAATATCTTTTCCTTCATCTTTTTCAACTGCAGCTTTGTAACACAACATTCTGGCTGCCATAATTGAAGTGGCCATATCTGCTAATTTAAAAGCAATTGCCTGGTGATTAATGATTTCAGTTTTGAAGGCTTTTCGGGTTTTCGCATATTTCAGTGCTAATTCATAGGCTCCAGAAGCGATCCCCAAAGCTTGAGAAGCGATTCCGATACGACCACCATTTAAAACTGCCATCGCGAAGTTGAATCCAAAACCATCTTCGCCAATTCTGTTTTCCTTCGGCACTTTCACATCGGTAAACAACAGCGAATGCGTATCACTTCCGCGGATTCCCAATTTGTCTTCTTTTGGACCGATCTCAAAACCTGGCCATCCTTTTTCAAGAATAAAAGCATTGATTCCTTTATGTTTCTTTTCCGGATCAGTTTGTGCAATTACGATATAGTAGGTTGCGTTTCCCCCGTTGGTAATCCAGTTTTTTGTACCATTTAAAATATAATGATCTCCTTTATCAACCGCGGTTGTTTGCTGGGAAGTTGCATCTGATCCTGCTTCAGGTTCAGACAGTGCAAAAGCACCAATCACCTCGCCACTTGCCAGGGGTCTCAGGTATTTCATTTTTTGCTCTTCGTTACAAAATTTCTCCAATCCTGCACAAACTAAAGAGTTGTTGACTGACATTACGACTGCAGCAGAAGCATCTACCTTTGCAATTTCTTCTAGGGCAAGAACGTAAGAAACACTGTCCATTCCGGCACCACCATACTTTGGATCAACCATCATTCCGAGCAAACCTAATTCTCCCATTTTCTTTACCTGTTCATGTGGAAACTTCTGTGCGTTATCCCTCTCTATAACTCCTGGTAAAAGTTCAGTTTGAGCAAAATCTCTTGCTGCTTGCTGAATCATTAACTGTTCTTCAGATAAATTAAAATTCATAAAGTTTAAAAATTGTTAGAGTGTAAATTTACAATATTTCTAAAAAGTAAAAAATTAAAACAAATATTACTATAAAATTCTTCTTGTAGGTTAAAATAAAAATGATATTTTTACATTTAATCAATACTATATTGGTTATTTATAATATATAAGTAAATAGAATTTCGATATGACAATAAAAAGAACTTTTGATTTTGCGCTTAATGCGTTAGAACAATATTCGAGAGATGATATGTTCGTCACCAAATATGACGGAAAATGGGAAAAGACATCAACAAGTGACTTTATTGCTCTTGGAAACAAGATTTCAAGAGGGTTATTGAAGTTGGGAATTAAACCCGGCGATAAAATTTCCCTTATCACGACTGCAACGAGAACAGAATGGGCGGTGATGGATTTTGGAATTTCTCAGATCGGTGCGGTTTCGGTACCAATGTATCCAAGTATTTCTCCAGAAGATTATGATTTTATCTTTAATAATGCAGATGTAAAATATTGTTTTGTTTCTGATAAAGAGCTCTATGATAAAGTAATGAAAATTAGAGAAAATGTTTCTTCCCTACAAGGCGTATTTTCTTTCGATCAGGTCTCAGGAGCGCCAAACTGGCGGGAAATTATTGATTTGGGAAATGATGAAGCAACTCAAAATGAAGTGGAAGATTTGTCTAAAACTATTAATTCTGAGGATTTAGCGACGCTAATTTATACTTCCGGAACTACAGGAAGACCAAAAGGTGTAATGTTGACGCATCAAAATATCGTCTCCAATGTTTTAGGTTCAAATCCACGAATTCCCAGAGTTAAGGGTTTGGAATATACCGATATTAAAATTTTAAGCTTCTTACCAATCTGTCATATTTTCGAAAGAATGCTTTTTTATCTTTATCAATATAACGGATATGCAGTTTACTTTGCAGAAAGCATTGAAAAAATGGGCGATAATATCAAGGAGGTTCAGCCACATATCATGTCTGTTGTTCCAAGATTGATTGAAAAAGTGTACGATAAGATCTACGATAAAGGAACCAGTGCGGGAGGATTGAAATCTAAGATTTTCCTTTGGGCTTTGGGAGTTAATAAAGCTAAAGAAAAATTGGGTAAACCTTCCGGATTAAAAGAGATCATTGCGGACAAATTGGTTTTTTCAAAATGGCGCGAAGGTTTAGGTGGAAACATCATTACCCTTGTATCGGGTTCTGCCGCTTTATCGGCAAGACTGAACAAAATGTTCCAAAATGCGGGAATTCCCATTCTGGAAGGTTATGGTTTAACGGAAACTTCACCAGTAATTTCGGTTAACAGTTTTGGCAAAATAAAAGTGGGTACCGTAGGTCATGTCTTAGACAATCTGGAAGTGAGAATTCAGGAAGATGGAGAAATTACGGTAAAAGGTCCTTCGGTATTCAAAGGGTATTTCAAAAATGAAGAAATGACCAAAGAAGCCTTTACGGCAGACGGTTTCTTTAAAACTGGAGATATTGGTCATATTGATGAAGAAGGTTATCTGCATATTACCGATCGCAAAAAAGAAATGTTCAAAACCTCAGGTGGAAAATATATCGCGCCACAGGTTATTGAAAACTTAGCAAAAGCTTCGAAATTCATCGAGCAAATTATGGTGGTGGGCGATGGTGAAAAAATGCCATGTGCTTTAATACAACCGGATTTTAATTTTATAAGAAACTGGGCAGAACGTAAAAATCTGCAAATAGGCAGCACACCGGAAGAATTGGCGAAAAGTCCGGAATTGAAAGAACGCATTAAAAAAGAAATCGATTATTTAAATACCAAATTAGGACATTGGGAGCAAATCAAGAAATTTGAATTGACTCCGGAAGTGTGGTCCATCGAATTAGGCCTGCTTACTCCTACTCTGAAACTGAAAAGAAAAGCGGTGAAAGAAAGATATATCAATCTGTATAATGAGTTGTACGGACATAAAGACTAACAGATCTAGATAATGACAAAGCACGGTTTTTAAGCCGTGCTTTTTTAATTCATTAAAGTAGAGCTTCTTTTTAAGTGTTTATCAAAATTCCAAAATTTTCAACTTTTAATAAGGAAAATTCTGGACTAAATGAAAACCATTTCAGGAATAAGAGTGATTTATAATTGCTATCGGGAACAAACTTACTTGGACTTATATTTGATGAGTAAGCAAAGCAAATACGGAAGCACGTCAATAGAAAATATGGTGTATAAACTGTAAAAAAGATGCTTCGTATTTTATAACATAATTAAAAAGGAGAAATGGCAAATGACATGAGGGATATAAATTTTAACTTCGGAAAGGGTTTCACATTTAAGAAGCACGTTCCGGAGGAGGTTTCGCATTTTGAACGGGTTTTTGACATTTTCAAAGATTTGCTCACCCATACTTCGGGCGATATCGAAGAAGCTTTTGAATGGTTGGATATGCTCGACAAAGAATATGATATTTTCAATGAAGAATATACGCTGGAGGATTTTGAAGAAGATCTAAAAAAACGCGGCTACATTAAAGAGGAGATCGACCCGGAAGATGGAAATCAAGGAACCGGAAAAGGCAAAAATATTTTAACCGCGAAACTGGAGTCGGCATTGCGCGAATATGCATTGGATCAAATATTCGGAAAGCTTAAAAAGAGCGGTATTGGAAATCACAACACAAAGAAAGTCGGTGTAGGTGATGAGCGCGAAGGTGAAAATCGCTCGTTTCAGTATGGAGATGATTTGTCTACCGTGAATATGACGGAGAGTTTAAAGAATGCTCAGATTAATAATGGAATTTCAGATTTGCGCTTGACTGAAGATGACCTGATCGTGGAGGAAACAAAGCATAAAGCGCAGATGAGTACGGTCTTGATGATTGACATCAGTCACTCTATGATCCTTTATGGTGAGGACCGAATTACACCGGCAAAAAAAGTAGCCATGGCTTTGGTGGAATTAATCAGAAGAAAATATCCAAAAGATTCTATTGATATCATTGTTTTTGGAAATGAAGCCTGGCCAATAAAAGTGAAGGATCTCCCGTACCTGAAAGTTGGTCCTTATCACACCAATACCGTGGCAGGACTGGAGCTTGCAATGGATATTTTGCGAAGAAAAAGAAATACGAACAAACAGATTTTTATGATCACCGATGGGAAACCAAGTTGTATTCAACTTCCAACGGGAGAATTCTATATGAACAGTAATGGTCTTGATGAAATGATCGTTTCCCAATGCCTCAATAAAGCAGCTCAGGCTCGGAAATTAAAAATTCCAATCACCACTTTTATGATTGCACAAGATCCTTATCTGCGCAAATTTGTAGAAGCCTTTACGGCCCAAAACCAAGGAAAAGCCTTTTTAACAGGACTTTCAGGTTTAGGACAAATGATTTTTGAAGATTACGAAAAAAACAGAATTAAAAGAATATAATCATTAAAAAGGTAGTATATCATTCAACTTGACATGGTTGATTATAGCTTTGACACAGTACAACAAGACATTATGAAAAAAGACATCACATTTAAGGAATTAAAAGATTCCGGTTACCAGGATAAAACCATTAACGAAGAAATACAACAAAATTTAATTGCAAAAATTAAAGCTAAAGAGCCCGTTTTTGAGGGACTTTGGGGATACGAAGACACGGTAGTTCCGCAACTTAAGAAAGCCATTTTGGCTGGACACCACATCAATCTTTTAGGTTTGCGTGGACAAGCCAAGACGAAAATTGCCAGAAGTATGGTGAACTTGCTTGATGAATATATGCCGATTGTAAAAGGTTCTGAAATTAACGATAGTCCATTTCACCCTATTTCAAAATATGCTCGTGATCTGATCGAGGAAAAAGGCGATGAAACGATGATCTCCTGGGTGCACCGATCGAATCGTTTTTACGAAAAACTAGCAACACCGGATGTAAATGTGGCCGATTTAATTGGGGACATTGATCCTATTAAAGCCGCAACTCTAAAACTCCCCTATTCCGATGAACGCGTTTTACATTATGGAATGATCCCGCGAGCGAACCGATGCATTTTTGTATTGAATGAACTTCCGGATTTACAGGCAAGAATTCAGGTTTCCTTATTTAATATTTTACAGGAAGGTGACATTCAAATTCGGGGTTTTCAGCTGAGAATGCCTTTGGATATTCAGTTTGTATTTACCGCAAACCCAGAAGACTATACGAACAGAGGAAGCATCGTAACGCCTTTGAAGGATAGAATTGGTTCTCAGATTTTTACGCATTATCCAAGAACAATTGCACTTGCAAAACAAATTACGGAACAGGAAGCGAAGATCTCCAGTGACGATAAAAAACGGATTAAGATTCCAAGTTTAGCAAAAGATTTATTGGAAGAAGTTGCATTCGCAGCGCGTGACAGCGAATACGTAGACGCAAAAAGTGGAGTGAGTGCCAGATTAACAATTAGCGCAATGGAAAACCTTGTGGCTGCAGCGAAACTAAGGTTGATCGAAACAAATTCTAAAAGTACAAGTGTTCGTTTGGTTGATTTTATGTCAATTATTCCATCCATCACCGGGAAAATAGAATTGGTTTATGAAGGGGAACAGGAAGGTGCTGATCATGTCTCCAAGTTATTGATTGACAAAGCCGTAATGGTGCAGTTTGAAATGATTTTTCCACGCATCTCTAAGTTGGAAAAAGAAGGAATTAAAACTGCTTATACGGATATTATAAAATGGTTCAGTAAAAAATCGGTGGAGTTAAACTATAGTGATACCGACGAGCAGTTTTATTCAAAGCTCAATACCATTACTCCTTTAAATGACTTAATTGAAGAATATACTGCCCATTTAAGTGTTGAGGATCAAAACTTCTGTAAAGAATTAATTCTGTGGGCCTTAACCATTAATAAGAAACTGGATAAATCTGAGAATGAAACTGCTTTCACCTTTGATGCGGCCGGAATCGGTCAATATTTCAGAAACTAATAAAGTTTTTAGAATTTATATAAAAATTCAATTGATTTGAAAGAAACTATTTAAAGATAAATCCAGAGATAACAGTGACCTTTTCTAATTAATTTTAGAAAAGGTTTTTTTTGAAATTAAAAAAGATCCATAATACTGAACACACTTACTTTATTATATTATCTCATTAATAAAATATCAGTATAACAGCAAAATCACGATTTAGGAGCCGGTCATAAGGAATTCGTCATTCTAAAAGCTTAATTTTGCAAATTAGAAATTAAAAATAATGTCAACAGAAAAAAATACGCAGGAAAAAGTAAGACTTCATATTCGGAATAAGAACCGGGAACGGTATGATTTAAAAGCATTGGTAATCGCTGAACCACTCTTAGCAGATCATATTAAACCTAATAAATATGGAGATGATTCCGTTGATTTTTCAAATCCAGTCGCTGTAAAATTACTTAACAAAGCGCTTCTTCATCATTATTACGGAATCAAAAACTGGGATTTCCCGGAAGATAATTTAGTTCCACCAATTCCCGGAAGAGCTGATTATTTACATTATATGGGGGATTTATTATCCCAAAGTAATTTTGGTATTATCCCAGATGGGGACAAAATTACGTGTCTTGATATTGGTGTGGGCGCAAACTGCATCTACCCTATCATTGGTGTTTCCGAATATGGCTGGGATTTTATTGCCTCAGATATTGATCCAAAATCGATTGAATCTGCAGAAAAAATTGTGAATGATAATGAACAACTTCAAAACAAAGTGGTTTGCAAACTACAGGAAGATCCGACTTCCTACTTTTCCGGAATTATCAGTGAAGATCAAAAAATAGATCTAACGGTTTGCAATCCTCCTTTTCACTCGTCAACAGAAGAAGCGGAGAAAGGAACAAAGCGTAAAGTGAGAAATTTGTCTGGTAAAAAAGTTGAAACGCCTGAACTGAACTTTGCAGGGATCAGCAGTGAATTAATTTGTGAGGGCGGAGAATCGGATTTCATTCACCAAATGATTTTAGAAAGCGAGAAATTCAGTAAAAACTGTTATTGGTTCTCCACTTTAGTTTCAAAGAAATCCAATCTGAAAGGTATTTATAAAACCCTCGGAAACTTAGAAGTGAAGAATGTAAAAACCATTGCCATGGGAACCGGCAATAAATCTACGCGTATTATCGCCTGGACTTTTCTCTCAAAAGAAGAGCAGCAAGAGTGGCGGGAAACCCGCTGGAAAAGTAAATCCGAAAATTAATCAAAATAAATAGAGAGATAAGGACATGTTCATTATCTCTTTTTTATTTAAATTATTTCTCATGTAACGACCATCATTTTTACATTCATATAAACTCTATCTTATCCTGTTACTTTACTCAGATTTGGAATTAAGAAAAATATTTCGTATATTATCCACATACACTAATAATCAAAATACTATTTGATGTTTTATAAACTGAAATAATCAGCTTTATTCAAATCAAAGTATTAAACACTTTTCTGCCATTCGCAGACTTTTTTTTATTAGCAACCATCTTAAGGAGTTTATTTTAGAGGAAAATAAATCCTTTCTTAATTTTTAAAATTTTTTTATATGAGTAATAAAAATGTTATGAAAAACAAACGTATTGGTATTATAGGTGCTGGTCCCAGCGGTCTTGCACAAATACGTGCATTTGAAGCACTTCAAAATCAAGGCTATGCGATGCCGGAAATTATCTGCTTTGAAAAACAAGACAATTGGGGCGGAATGTGGAACTATACCTGGAGAACAGGAGTTGGAAAATATGGTGAACCACTTCATGGCAGTATGTACAAATATCTTTGGTCCAACGGTCCAAAAGAATGTCTGGAATTTTCGGACTATTCTTTTGACGAGCATTTTAAAAAACCCATCTCTTCTTATCCGCCGCGACCGGTTTTATTCGATTATATTCAGGGAAGAATTAAGAAAAGTAATGCACGGGAATATATCCGTTTTAATACGACTGCACGTTGGGTAAGTTTTGATGAGGACACTCAAAAATTCACGGTCATTCTGGATGATCTTAAAATAGACAAAACGTATTCCGAGGAATTCGATTTTCTTGTCGTGGCTTCCGGACATTTCTCCACACCAAACATGCCCTACTTTAAAGGAATCGAAAATTTCCCTGGAACAGTGATTCATGCACATGATTTTAGAGGAGCCGATCAGTTCAAAGATCTCAATATCTTATTAATCGGAAGCAGTTATTCCGCAGAAGATATCGGCGTTCAATGTTATAAACACGGCGCTAAATCTGTAACCTTGAGTTACCGAAGCAATCCTATTGGCATTGAATGGCCAGACGGAATTAAGGAACTTCCCTTGGTTACCCATTTTGAAGGTGATAAAGCCTACTTTAAAGATGGAACAACGGAACAATATGATGCAGTGATCATGTGTACCGGTTACAAACACAAGTTCCCTTTTCTGCCTGATGAGTTGCGCTTAAAAACAAAAAACAATCTCTATCCCGATAATCTTTACAAAGGAATATTTTTTAATGACCTGCCACAGCTTATCTATTTAGGTATGCAAGATCAATATTACACGTTTAATATGTTTGATACGCAAGCTTGGGTGGCCCGTGATTTTATGATGGACCGTTTACAATTACCCTCGCCGGCAGAACGAAGAATTGATATGGACAAATGGCTGGAAAGAAACGACCAGTTACAGACAAGCCACGAAAATGTAGATTTCCAGACGGATTATATTAAAGATTTACTTTCAATGTCTGATTATCCACATTTTAATCTGGATGAAGTGGCACGAATGTTTAAAGAATGGCTTCAGGATAAGGAAGACGATATTCTAACCTACCGTGATAAAACCTTCCGAAGCGTGGTCACCGGAACCATGGCAAAACCACACCACACCGATTGGATGGACGAGCTGGATGACACAAAAGAACGCTATCTTTTCGAAGCGGAGGAAGAAGAAATGATTCCCGAAAAAATGTAAACTTTTACCTTTGTAGATTGACCTTTCAGATTTTCTGAAGGGTTTTTCTTTTTATTATGAAAAGTGTAAAAGTTATGATTAAAGTTTCATCAGCTATTTAATAATGAAACGTCACTTTTAAGTTTTAAAAATATCCGTTTACAAATGGATATTTTTTATATATTTGATTATCAAATATTTATTATGGAAAACTGTCTCGAATGTGGCGAAAAAATTATCGGCAGAAGCGATAAAAAATTCTGTAATGATGGCTGCAGAAATGCCTATAACAATAAGCACAACAAAGACTCCTCGAATCTGATGCGCAACATTAATAATAAGATGCGCAAAAATCACCGTGTTCTTTCTGAACAAAAATTTATCGAGGGAAAAGCCAAAACCACTCGAAATAAATTAATTTCCGAAGGTTTCGATTTTGAATATTTTACGAGTTTAAAAGTTTATAAAAATGGCGCGGAATATCGTTTTGTTTATGATATCGGGTATAAGTTACTCGAAGACGACTGGATTTTGCTGGTGAGAAAAGAATGATTTAGATTTATGATAATGGATGTTAGGTATTGAATAATAAAAAAAGATTATGATAATAACCAAAAAAAGAGCAGAAATTTCTGCTCTTTTATATTTTAATAATGATCTAATATTAAACTTTTTCACCTTCCGTAATCAACCGAATTTTATCTTCTAAAATTTCGATTTTCTTATCTCGGTATAAACCACCAATGGCTTTTTTGAAATTTTTCTTGCTCATTTGCAATTCGTCCTTAATTTCTTCAGGTGTCGATTTATCAGAAAGATAGATTAAACCGTAATTCAATTCTAATTTATCTAAGATTACTTTCTGAAATTCATCAATGTTTTCATACCCTTCTGGCTGTAGAGAAACATCGATTTTACCGTCTTCACGAATGCTTTTGATATACCCGATTTCCTCGGATAAAGGGAACAATCTCTTGTACACATCTGAAGTATAAATCAATCCGACATATTTTTTATTAATGATGACATTCCAACCCAGTTCACTTTGGCCGGCGATGATCAAGTTTACTTTTTCCCCTGTTTGAAAAGGTAGATTTTCATAATGTGGATTTTTCTTATATCTCGTAGTTCCGGTAATTAATCCTAAAACATCATCGATATAAACGTGAACTAAATAACGTCGACCTTCTTCAATTTTTGCGCGCTGCTGTTTGTACGGAACGAATAAATCTTTGATAATTCCCCAGTCCATAAAAGCACCTGCGGGCAAACTTTGTACACAAGTCATCACGGCAAACTCTCCCACTTCAGCGTTGGCTTTTTCGGTCGTTGCTTTTAATTTGTCGTCATCCTGATAAACAAAAACTTCCATTTCATCCCCAACTTCTGAATCTTCAGACGCGAAAATTTTCGGTAGAAAACATCTTGTACCTTCTTCATCTTCCAGAAATAATCCTGAATAATTTTTTTCTGCAATTTTTAAAGTTTGGGTTTTTCCGAGTTCCATAATGAAAGATAAAATAATAGTGAATATTTGTAAGGTGCAAAGATAAGGTATTTTCTTGCGAATTTTAAGGAATGGTTGTTGCTGAGCTTAAAGAAAAAATATGAATTCACTTATAAAATATTCCTCTAAATTCGATGAGCTTTCAGACCAGGAAAATCGAGACTTAGCAAAATCTCTTATTTCTGTTGAAAAGTTCATTAGAAGTTCTGCAGAAATCAGTGAGGTAAATCACGCCACGCGCGATGCACACGCCAAAACTTATGCAACGGTAAAAGGATTTCTAGAAATAACAGAAAATTTACCGGATTTTTTAACCGAAATTTTTGACCGGAAACAGTATGATATTCTCGCAAGATTTTCAAATGGGAATTTAGTTATCAATAAAAAAGGAAGAGAAAATCCGCTGTATGGTTTTTCTTTAAAAATTAAGAATGTTAAGGGTCAGGACGCAAATTTTCCATTAGTGAACTTTCCTTTATTTCCTACGAATTCACCCTCCGTATTTTTAAAGTTTTTTACTTCAGTGAACACTTTTTTAGTCACCAAAAATGACAACTTTGTAGTTTCTGCTTTAGATTTACCCCATTTAGTGAAAAACGGGTTTTCTCTCGTAAGTTCCATGTTTTCAGTAGACGTCACGAAAAAGATTCTGAATTTTTTATCTCATAGAAATGATTTTTTCTTTTCTTTTCCATACGCCGGAATCGGATGTTTCCGGATTGGGGATTACATAATGAAACTCAGTTTGAAGCCCATAAACATTAATCCAAATATTGGTAAAGGGGAACCTCAGAAAAATTCCATTCATTGGTTTCTCTCTTCGCAGGAATCTACCTACGAATTATTAGTTGAACTTTGTGAAGATCTGAAAGACCAACCCGTAAATGATCTGATGAGAGACTGGAAAAACGCACCTAAATATTGTTTAGGGAAAATTACGATTCCAAAAGCTTCCTTTGTTAATTCTGAAGATCCAGCCATCGAGAATTTAAATTTTAATCCGTTTGAGAATGCCGAGAACTTGCAGCCGGTCGGAAAAATTCAGCAAATCAGAAAGAGAATTTATGAAGTTTCTATTGCGACCAGAAATAAATTGAATGGTCAATAATAAAGTAAAAAAGAGAAGCCGAAACTTCTCTTTTTTTTGTTTTATAACGAAAAGGTCTATCTGTATTTTGAAATAAAATCAGTCAGTTTCATTTTTGACGCGCTAAAATCAAAAGCCTCGAAAACCAAATAGAAATTCTGGCGGTCTACACATTTTGTATAAAGTAATTTTGCAACCTCCAGTTTATTATCATCAAAATCCATCGTTTTTAATAAACTGTAACTTTGCTGCGAAGTAAAATTTGCATTTCGTGCAGTCATCTTTATCACCGACATTTTATCTTTATCAAAACTTCCACTTCTTTTTACCGAAGATATAAAACTGCTAAAACCCTGATTATTCATAACATTTCCAGAATACCCCGAATTTCCGTTCCAATACCCATTTTGGTTGCCATAAGGATTGTTCCAAATGTCGTCCCATTCCGTAATTCCGTATAGATAATTCTCCACCGGATAATTTCCGAGCAGATACAATCCTTTGTTTGGAAAGAAATCCAGCACCAATCGTGTGTAGGTTTGCAACCGGAGATTCGTTCTGTAAATCAAAAAATTGTTTTCATAAATTGCGATCGGAACAGTGCCAAACTGAACATCGAAAAATCGGAATTTTCCCGTAGAGTTACTCATCATCTGATCGCCAACTTCTACCGTATAATTTCCATTTTGAGGAATTCTTAAAAAGACTTCCGAATTTCCGTAGTTATAATTCCACCGGTAATCATTATTTGAGATTGGTTGCGAACTAGTAGTTTTCATTGGGTTTCTGTACTTTGAATTATCCAAGACTTTGTCATTGGTTTTTGCAGAAGTATTATTTCTTGGAGTTTGCATTTCTGTTGATTTCGCATCATTTCTTAAAAGCTCGCCTGCCTTTCCAGCTTCTTGCGCAAAAGTGCTCAGGCTTAAAAATAATACGCCGATAGTAGAGATTGTTTTCATTTTTTTACATTTTAAAGATTGTTACAAAAAACCAGGCTATTATGATGCCAAAAACATCGACTATCACGTCATTTTAACGAATAACTGCAAATGAGTACAATAATCGAGAATTACTGAAAAAACGTTTTAACCTTCGCTAAAAATCTTTATCAAAGCGGATTTTCATATTAAAAATTCTTTTGCCGAGAATGTTCGAATCTTTTTTCTGATGATTGATGTTCCGCGATTTTCAATCGATTATAATTGAATGCTTCGGATTATGATATTTTACTTTTATAATTTTTTTTTATGTATATCCGTTTTTAATCATACTCCTGTGATGCTTGCTATCACAAGTCTATCGAACAGTTTATCTTCAAAATATCTCCGATTTAACTTATAAACAAACTCATTTAGATAAAGTTGAAGGTTTTTGCGTTTTATTTTGTGGTAATTTCCTAATAAATTCCTTTTCGCATTACTGATAAATATGTGAACCCAACGCAAAGTATCTTTTGTAGTTTCTTTCGAAGATTTTTCTGAAATATGAATTTCTACAAGTTGTGATATATCAACATATGACGTGCTTTGATCTGTAAAAACTATGCTGGATTCTGCCAAAGATTCTTTAATAGTCTCATTAATTCCCTCTGCTGTATGATCTTCTAATACTATTGCTTTAAAATATCTACAAGATTTCGATGTCTCTCCTGTTTCTATATTTTCTAATGGCGTAGATTCCGCCATCACTGCAACATTTTGCTTTCCAACTGCTCCTCTTCCACGAATCCCTTTCTCTTGTTCCAGTTCTCTAGATTCAACTGTAAAATACCCTTCATCCATTTCAATCATGCCCTCTAAAGTGTATCTTTCATCTCGTTTTCCCATCGCTTTTCTCAATTTGTGCATCATAGCCCAAACTGGCTCATAGCGCTTCAAACCTAATTGCCTTTGCATTTCTTTAGCAGAAAATCCCTTTTTTGTTGCACTCATCAAAAACATCGCTTTATACCAAACTAGAAAGGACAAATTGGAATTTTCCATGATGGTTCCACTTCGTAATGTAGTTCGCTTTCTACAAGATTTACACTCGTAACTTAATCTGCTTTTAATCCAAAAAAAATCAGTTTTTCCGCACTTGCAGGAAACGCCAATTTTGTCACGTTCTGCTTTAAAATGAGATATACAATCCTCTTCACTGCTAAACTCTACGCCAAAACTAAAAATATTCATCTCAATGATTTAATTATCAAACAAATATACGAAATTATGTGGAGTTACGGACATACATATTTTTTTTTAATGCGTCGGTTCCACCAACGGTTATTTTGTTGAATCCTTCGGGTTACAATGTTTTAATTACATAAATATTTTTAATCCGTCGGTTTCACCAACGGCTATTTTTGTTGAATCCTTCGGATTCTGACTAGGCCAAAATTTCATTATTGCTTCAGACTTTCAAACAAAAAAAGAGAAGCAGAAACTTCTCTTTTAATATGATAATAAACCGAACCGCCGATCAATCCGTAAATCTCTCCTTGGCTCTTTTTACTTTTACCTTGGCTCTTCAAAATCAAACCTTGGCTCTTTCCACTTTTTACTTGGTTCTTAAAAATGTAACGCTCTCTTTCCAGTCGCATCCAAAGCCGCTTCTTTCATTGCTTCAGCATACGTCGGGTGCGCGTGAGACATTCTCGAAATATCTTCAGCACTTGCTCTGTATTCCATTGCTACAACCGCTTCTGCGATTAAATCTGCCGCTCTTGCTCCGATCATGTGAACGCCTAAAATTTCATCTGTTTTTTCGTCAGCGATTACTTTGATGAAACCATCAACATCACCGGAAGCACGGCTTCTTCCCAAAGCACGCATCGGGAAATTACCAATTTTAATGGCAACACCTTCTGCTTTCAATTGCTCTTCGGTTTTACCAACAGCAGCAACTTCCGGCCACGTATAAACAACGCCCGGAATCAAATTATAATTGATATGAGGTTTTTGTCCTGCGATCAATTCCGCAACCATAGTTCCTTCCTCAGACGCTTTGTGAGCCAACATTGCTCCTGCTACAACATCACCGATGGCGTAAATATTCGAAACATTAGTTTGTAAATGCTCGTTCGTTTTCACTCTTCCTCTTTCGTCAAGATCAACTCCGGCTTTTTCCAGTCCAAGTCCTTTCGTGTATGGACTTCTGCCCACAGCAACCAAAACGTAATCTCCTTCGAAAACTACTTCTTCGCCTTTTTTATCTTTCGCGGTAACTTTTACCGTATCACCGTTTCTTTCAACAGACTGAACGCCCGTAGAAAGGTTGAATTTCATTCCTTGTTTACGCAAAACTTTGTTCAATTCTTTCGACAGAGCACCGTCCATGGTAGGAATAATCTTATCCATAAATTCTACCACCGTTACTTCAGAACCTAATCTTTTGTAGACAGAACCCAATTCCAAACCGATAACTCCACCACCGATAACGATCAGGTGTTTCGGAATTTCTTTCAGTTCCAAAGCCTCCGTAGAAGTAATAATTCTTTCCTTATCCAAAGTAATAAAAGGAAGCGCAGTTGGTTTAGAACCCGTCGCAATAATCGTATATTTAGAATCAATGGTTTCTGTAGAACCATCGTTTTTCGTCACTTTGATTTGAGTCGCCGATTCAAAACTTCCAACACCTTCGAAAACAGTGATCTTGTTTTTATCCATCAAGAACTGGATTCCTTTGGTCGTTTGGTCTACCACTTCACTTTTACGCGCGATCATTCTGGCCAAATCTGCTTTTGGCTCATTGATGATAATTCCGTGATCTGCAAAATTGTGCGCGGCGTTATGAAAATGTTCAGAACTGTCCAAAAGCGCTTTACTCGGAATACAACCCACGTTCAGGCAAGTTCCACCCAGAACGGAATATTTCTCAATAATTGCAGTTTTGAAACCCAACTGTGCGCAACGAATTGCAGCAACATAACCACCAGGACCGGAACCGATTACGGTAACATCGAATTGACTCATATTTATCTTTTTATGATTTAATTAAAAGTAGGGCAAATTTACAAAATATTTTCGCTTTGGATGGTGTGGATCTGCAGAGATTTTCTTCAGATTTTTAGGAGCCGAGAACCTGCTTTCCGCTGTATCTTTTGCAGCACTTCGTTCTGCAAAAGGATGTCGCTGCAATTAGGTCTATGGAGATTTGGGTTTGAGAAAGCTCTTGGATTTGTTATAGTTAAAATTATTCAATTATAACTCTCTTTTTATTATTGTTGATTATTCTATAATAAACTGTAAAATTTGATATGTTTTATGGTTTAAAATCTTTGTATATTTGGATCAACAAAAAATAAAACATACGATAAAAACAATTAGATAAATATGAAAGTATCTCAAGAACCATTAAAAATTACTGATATATTAAAAGACAAAACCTTTACGGTTCCACTTTATCAAAGGGAATATTCTTGGAATTTAGAACAGGTCGCAGATTTATTTTATGATATTTCTGACTCTGATGATGATGGACATTTTCTAGGCTCGCTATTGTTGTATCAATCTGATAATTCTAAAAAAATGGAAATTGTTGACGGACAGCAGAGAATGACAACATTGTTTCTTCTATTATACAGCATTCTTAAAGCTCTAAATGGTTCTGATAAAAACAAAGCAATTGAACGAATTAATTCATTACTCTTTGTTATTGACCCAAACGATTTATCAAATGATATTTCATCTTCAGAACCTCGATTAGAAACAGGAAAAAGAGATAAATATTTATTTAAAGCTATTATACGCAACGATGACTTTTCCGCTCATAAGGATGGAAGAAGAAGATCCCATAAAAATCTTACTAACAGTCTGGAATTTTTCGACCAAAGGATTGTTGAAATTATTAAAGATCAAGGATTAAATGGATTAACAAAATTTACAGAAAAAGTTATTAAAAGTGAGTTCATTGTAATGACCGCAGAAAAACAGTCAGACAAGTTATTACTTTTCAAAACTATTAATGCTCGTGGTCTTGAGTTAACGCAAGGTGATTTAATAAAAAATGAACTTTGTCATAATATCGAACCGTTCGAACTTGATGAAGCAATTGATAATTGGGACGAAATACGCAGTAGAATTGAAAAAAACAATGGTAATCTTGATGTTTTTCTATTTCATTATTTGAACTCAATTGATGAGTGCCAAAATTTAAGACAACAACTTGATAAAAAACGTGGATTAGAAAAGTGGGAGAAGAAAAATTATCCTCCGGCACCCGAAAAATATGTTTTTGAATTGTATGGCGCATTAATTTCAAAAGTCGGCCCATCTAAATTCATCGAAGATTTACTTTTAGCTTCAAATTATTATACTGCATTTATTAATCCAAGTAACGACAAAGTATATTTAAATAGTTTAAAAGCAATGGGCGTAAATAAATGTTTTCCACTTCTTTTAGCATCTGTCAGAAAATTAAATAATGAGAATTTTGATAAAGTTTGTAAAGCAATAGATTCTCTAACATTCAGACATAGCATTCTTAGAAAAGACCCAAAAGAGCTTGAAAGATTCTATTACCAAGTTAGCGAATCATTAGTCGATGATTTAGATGTAGAAAATGCGATTAATACAATTAAAGAACATCTAAATTTTAAAGAAGAAGAAAAATTTAAAAGCGAATTTGTTTTATCTAGCATGAAAGGGTCAGTTTCAAAAATGGTCTTAGATAGAATTACTCGTAAGCATTCTGAAAGTGTTGATTGGACCAATAAAGATGTTCATATAGAACATATTATGCCGCAAAAACCAGCAGGAGAATGGAAAATCCTATTCGATTCAGATGAGTTTGAATATAAAGATTATTTGAATAGATTGGGCAATCTCACGATATTGCAAGACAAGAAAAATATTAAAGCAAGAAATAAAGATTTTAATAATAAAAAAGAATATTATAAAGAATCTCGTTTAACGATAACAAAAACTTTAATTGACTACGAAAAATGGGGTTATAGCGAAATACTTGAGAGACAAGAATATTTATATGAGGAATCAAAAGATCTATGGAATTAATTTAAATACATATTAAAATAAGATTTTGAAGACACTGTCCCGCAAAGTGTGTAAGTTGAAAAGTTTAAGACTTGAGTTTTTTATAACTTGAGCCTTTCTTCAAATATAAGCATAAATTGATTTAATACGATTCCCCAATCTCGAATCGGCATTGTCCATTTTTTTGTTGCTTCTCTTAAGGCAAGGAAAACTGACTTTAAAACCGCATCATCAGTAGGAAAAGACATTTTATTTTTAGTATATTTTCTTATTTTTCCGTTGAGATTTTCTATTAAGTTGGTGGTGTAAATGATTTTACGGATTTCCACCGGAAATTCGAAAAATACCGTTAATTCATCCCAATTATCTCTCCAGGATTTGATGGCATACGAATATTTAGATTCCCATTTTTCTGCAAAATCATTTAAGGCGGCTTCTGCGGCTTGCTTGGTGGGAGCGTTGTAAATGTGTTTCATGTCGTAAGTAAAGGCTTTTCTGTCCTTCCAAACTACGTATTTACAAGCATTTCTAATCTGATGCACCACGCAGATCTGAGTTTGAGATTGTGGGAAAACACTGCGAATAGTTTGGGTAAATCCATTGAGATTATCCGTTGCAGTGATTAGTATATCTTCTACGCCACGTGCTTTTATGTCAGTTAAAACGCTCATCCAAAAACTGGAACTTTCGTTTTTTCCAAGCCACATTCCCAGAACTTCTTTTCTTCCATCCCGTCTTAAACCAACGGCAAGATAAATGGTTTTGTTGATAACTTTTGAGTTCTCACGGACTTTAAAAACAATTCCATCCAACCAAACAATGAGGTATAAATCCTCTAGTGGCCGATTTTGCCAAGCGACAATCTCACTGGAAACCGCATTGGTAATCCTGGATATTGTGGATGTTGAAACATCAAAATCATACATTTCCTTGATCTGATCTTCAATATCACTTACACTCATTCCTTTGGCATAAAATGAGATGATAACATTTTCCAAACCTTCAATAATATTATGCCTTTTGGGAACTAAGGCTGGCTCAAAAGTACTTTCCCTATCCCGCGGAACTTTAATTTCATCTTCGCCAAAAGAGGTTTTTATCTTCTTGGTTTGATGGCCATTGCGATAATTTCCGTCTTTTGTTTTTTGATGTTTCTCGGTATCCAGATGGTCATCTAATTCGGCTTCGAGCATATGTTCTACGGCTCGTTTGTGCATTGTTTTGAAGAAAGAGGTTAAATCTTCTCCACTCTTGAAGGATTTGTAGAAATCCTTGTTGTTTAATAATTCTTCTTTGTCGATCATAACTGTATAAAGTTTAAAAATAGTAAAAAGTTATTTCCGAAAAAGTTTTGAGCTTTTGAAGGCTCAAAATTTTTCAGAATAACTTTTCAACTTACACAGTTAGTGAAACACTACCATTTTGAAGTAATAAAAAACATTCCCACGCTCCCGTACGAATCCTCGCTGCCGCACGAATCCTTTCGTGTGGCCAATATTAAACCACTCCGTTTCTAACCAAAAGATCTAAACACAATAATATCACTTAAAAGTCCAGCCTCATCAGCATAATCTCTCGCACTACTATATACATAATTTTCTGCTTTATAAACCAAACCTGCTTCCACCGGATTTTGGTGAACATAATCTATTTTTTGTTTAATGACAGGAGTACTCCACAATTCTATCGGATTATTATCATGTCTCCAAAATTGGTAATTAGAAACATTAGAACTTTTTAAAGCTTCTTTTTTGAAAATCTCCAACATAAATTCTTTTCTACTTTCTCTTGGATTCTCCTGTATTGCTTTTACGATTGCTTTACTGGTAAATCTTTTCAAATCGCCAATTAGTAATTCTGGCTTTTTAAGAAGAATGAATAAGGATGAGATTGATTTTATTGATAAAAATTCTGTAAAAAGATAGCGCTCCTCTGGAGCGCGCCGTTCTTATAATTCATATTCTACAAAGATACCGCTTCTACGGAGCGACCTTCATATCCTAATTCTTCAGAAAAAACCATTAAAAAGGCTGTCTCAAAAAAAATAAAACAGCCCATTATTATTTATGTTAAAATGAGGTTTTACCCACACTTACTATTCCCACAATTCTTGCAAGTCAAACAACCTTCCTGATAAACCACTTGGTCAGAACCACAACTTGAACATTTTCCAGTGGCTTCAGTTCCATCGGCGATGTAGCGTTTTAAAGCACGTGCAACTCCGGCTTTCCAGTTGTTGATGGATTCAGAATCGAGTTCTAAACGGTTGATTAATTCCACCGCATTTTCAATCGGCATTCCGTGTCTTAAAGTTCCGGAAATCAGTTTTGCATAATTCCAGAACTCGGGTTTGAACTTGTGAGAAAGTCCTTCAATTGTCGTTTTATAACCACGCTGATTTTTAAACTGGAAATCATAACGCGATTTTCCATTCTCATCTTGGTTTTTAATAATCACACCATCATTAACCCAACGTGGAATTGAAATCCCTTCTTCATCATCTGCCAAACCAGTGAAAATCTCGTAAGGCTTACCTTCAATCAAACCAACGAAAGCAATCCATTTTTCTTTATTATTTTGAAAACGAACGACATCTGCTTCTAAAACATGCGGTCTTTTCGTTGGAAAAACCGACGTAATCATTTCTGCTTTTTCCTCTTTTTTATCGTCTGCAGAAATCAAAACTCCGGAACGTGAACCGTCGCGATAAACCGTCACGCCTTTGCAACCAACTTCCCACGCTTTGATGTAGAGTTGATTCACCAATTCTTCCGTCGCATCATTCGGAACATTAATCGTGACCGAAATTGAATGATCTACCCATTTCTGAATCGAACCCTGCATTTCGACCTTGCTCAACCAATCCACATCATTGGAAGTCGCTTTGTAATACGGCGATTGCTCAATAATCTTATTTAATTCTTCTTGCGAATAATTTTTGTCGGTGTCGATTCCATTGACTTCCATCCATTCTTTAAAACGGTGGTGTAAAACCAAATATTCTTCCCAGGAATCGCCAACTTCATCTACAAAATCTACGCGAATATCCTGATCATTTGGATTGACTTTTCTACGTCTTTTATAAACAGGCATAAATACAGGTTCAATTCCAGAGGAGGTTTGTGACATCAACGACGTACTTCCAGTTGGAGCAATCGTCAACAAAGCAATATTACGTCGGCCATATTTTTTCAGATCTTCATACAATGCTGGATCGGCTTCTTTCATTCTTAAAATGAACGGGTTATTCGCTTCTCTTTTCGCATCATAAATTGCGAACGCTCCTCTTTCTTTCGCCATTTCTACGGATGAACGATAAGCCGCCAAAGCCAAAGTTTTATGAACCAATGTTGAGAATTCATTTCCTTCCTTACTTCCATATTGAATTCCTAAAGCAGCCAACATATCGCCTTCCGCCGTAATTCCAACGCCGGTTCTTCGCCCTTCAATTGTTTTGTGACGGATTTTTGTCCAAAGATTTTTCTCTGTTGCTTTTATTTCTTCACCTTCCGGATCGGATTCAATCTTCGCAAGAATCGCATCGATTTTTTCAATTTCCAAATCGATGATATCATCCATCATTCTTTGGGCATAACCAACGTGCTCTTTGAATAATTCAAAATTAAATTTCGCTTTTTTCGTGAACGGATTTTCAACGTACGAGAAAAGATTCACCGCCAACAATCGGCAAGAATCATACGGACACAAAGGAATTTCGCCACACGGATTGGTGGAAACCGTTTCATAGCCAAGATCGGCATAACAATCCGGCAAAGATTCATTAATAATGGTATCCCAGAAAAGAATTCCAGGTTCCGCAGATTTCCAGGCGTTGTGAATAATTTTATTCCAAAGATCTGTTGCTCTTATTTCCTTTTGAAACTTCGGATTTGCACTGTGAATAGGATATTTCTGAATATAATTTTCTTTATTGACAACGGCTTTCATAAACTCGTCATCAATTCTCACGGAAATATTGGCTCCTGTAATTTTTCCCTGCTCCAATTTTGCATCAACAAAATCTTCAGAATCCGGATGATTTACAGACACAGAAAGCATCAAAGCACCTCGTCTTCCATCTTGCGCAACTTCGCGCGTCGAGTTAGAATATCTTTCCATAAACGGAACCAAACCAGTAGAAGTCAAAGCAGAATTCTTTACCGCAGAACCTTTCGGACGAATATGCGACAAGTCGTGTCCAACTCCACCACGGCGTTTCATCAATTGAACTTGCTCTTCGTCAATCTTCATAATGCTTCCGTAAGAATCACTTTGCGTTCCGCTGCCGATTACAAAACAATTAGAAAGTGAAGCAATCTGAAAATCATTCCCAATTCCCGTCATCGGACTTCCTTGTGGAATGATATATTTGAATTTTTTAATAAGATCGAAAACCTTTTCTTCTGAAAGTGCATTTGGATATTTCGCTTCAACTCTGGCAATTTCGGACGCAATCCGGTGATGCATATCGTGCGGATTTTGTTCGTAAATATTACCTTCTGAATCTTTTAAGGCATATTTACTCACCCAAACTTTGGCTGCTAAATCGTCACCTTCGAAATATTGTAAAGAAGATTGAATTGCTTCATCGTACGTATAAGTTTTTATTTTTTTTGCTAAGGCAGTTGCTTCCATAATTATTTTTTTGACGAAATAAATATACAGAAGTATCTTCTAATAAAAAATTGTTTACAAATAATTTAATTTAAAACAATGATTATCAGCTTAATAAATATTTTAGAAATATGAAAAGTTTACAAATAATAAAATTTTAATATGATTTAAATCACAATTTCTTTAAAAATATTTTCATATTTATCCAGAATAATTTCTTTCGAAAAGCGAGAGGAAATAGAGTTTTTGATGGCTGCAGAATTGTGATTATGTTGGAGACTCCGCAATATGTTACCAGCGAATTCCTCATGATTTTCAATATTAGAAATCTCCCCATTCATTCCAGGTTGAATAATTTCTGTAATTCCACCCGGACAATTATTCGCCAAAGAATAAGTTCCGCACGCGCCGGCTTCCAACAAAACATTTGGAAAACCTTCGTAACGGGAAGAAAGAATAAACAAATCTGCGAACTTTAAAAACTGATAAGGATTTCTTTGCTGTCCATGAAAGATAACATTCTCTAATCCCAAATCTTTTTTCATTTGACGAAGCAATTCTTTATCTCGTCCATCTCCTAAAATATGAAGCAATAATTTTTCATCTTTTAAATGAGAGAAAACTTTAAGCAAATTATCAAAGCCTTTCCTGGCAGATAGATTCCCGATAGCAACGATATTTTTAAAATCATCTTTAAAAGATCCCGGCTTTTCTGAAGTTGCTAATTTTTCATTAATAAATTCAAAATCAACCGGATTATTAATCTTAATCAGTTTCTCTTTTTTGATTTTAAAATTCTCAATCAGATCATTTTGCATATCGTCGCTTTGACAAATAATCTTATCGTAGTTATTGTAGAATTTATAAAAAAATCGGATTTCTTTTCGGGTAACGTGTTTAGAAACTACATTTGTTTCTCTGGCAATGAATTTTGTTTTTGTGAAAAACCTGATAAATAAAGACAGATATGCATTGACCTCACCGAATCCACTAAAAACGATATCGGGTTTTCGTTTGCGAATCTCCTTTAAAATTGGTTTTAAAGAATGACGAATTCGGGGAGTTTTAATATCAATAATTTCCACATCATCTTTTAAAAATTCCAGATAACCGCCTTCTTTTCTTAAAAGAAGAATTTTCGGCTCAAACCTTTCGCGGGGCAAATTGTTCGCAATTGTTGTGACAATTCTTTCGGCGCCGCCAGTTTCTAAATCGGGAAGTATAAAGAGAATAGAGATTTTTTTCATGCGTTTAAAAAAACTTGTCAAGGTTTTAAGCCTTGACAAGGTTGATTGCTAAATTACAACAATTCCGGAAAGTCTTGAGAATGGTTATTTAAAATATGATTAACGAGAAACCGGTGATCTTTTTGGTCGAAGAAAATATAGCATGATGTTTGGCTGTTGGCATCGTAGCGAAGATATTTCTTGCCGTATTTTTGAAAATTTTCGGGAGAAATTTTCGAAATTGGATATTCGACATTATTTTCTACGAAGTCATAAATTTTATCAATGTAAACATCGACATCTTCTACAAAACTAAAATATTTTCGTTGATAAAGAACCTTTGCGAGATCATCTAATTCAGAAACAAACAGCGTTGAATAAATTATTTCCCCCACCATTCTCTCACTTTTTCCTTTGATTTTTCTCGTGCTTTATCCGAAGTCAAACCCTTTGTAAATCGTTCATCAAAATCATCTTTTACCTTATATCCCGCTTCAATATCAGAAACTACTGAAGCTCGTTCTTCCGAATCTATTGACTTAAGATGAGTCGCTATGTTTTCCAATAATTCTTCCGAAGTCATTCCCGCAGCAAACTGTTCATCAAAGTTATTTTCAATTATCTTTTCAGAATCATTATCAGTATCAGAAAGTAATGATGAAGACTCAACCCTATTTTTCAAATCCTCTATCATTTGAAGAATCTCCAGATCGTAGGTGTTTTCAATCCATTCAATCAAATCATTTTTTGTTTCTATCATTGACTTATCCATGACCTTTATTTAATTGGCTACATCTGAAATAAATTTAATTCTCAACATTCTTACTTCCTCATCACTCAAATCGTCACCGAATTCTGCTAAAAGGATCTTCATACTGTCACTTTCACTCTCGCCCATGAATGTCATAAATTCCTCTACAATATCTTCATCAAAGTTTTCATCAATATAGTAATCAACATTCAACTTAGTTCCCTGATAAACAATCCGTTCCATTTCCTTCAACAAATCATCCATCGAAAGATTTTTAGCCTTGGCTATATCTTCCAGATCGATTTTTTTATCGGTACTTTGAATGATAAAAACTTTATGCGAAGATTTATTGGCGACCGTTTTCATCACCATATCCTGCGTTCGCTCTATATTGTTTTCTTCTACATACTTTTTGATAAATTCTGCAAATTCTTTCCCATATTTCTTCGCTTTACCATCTCCTACTCCATAGATATTGCCAATTTCCTGCACCGTAATGGGATATTGTACGGTCATATCCTCCAAACTCGGATCCATGAAAATGGTATAAGGCGGTTTTCCCTGCTTTTTCGCAATCGTTTTGCGTAATTCTTTTAACTGAGCAAACAATGCTTCATCCAATCCTCCGCCTGCTTGCCCCTGTTCCTTCTCCGATGCTGCTTTAGTTTGTTCAAGATTATATTCCCGATCTTCAGCTATAAAAAAGACATGATCCTTTTTCTCCTTTAATGCTTTTTGGCCTTTTTCAGTTAATTTAAGAACACCATAAGTCTCAATATCTTTTTGAAGGAAATTCTGAACGGTGGCCTGGCGAATAATTGATTTCCAAAAGTTCTCCGATTCTTTTTTCCCGATTCCGAAATGTTTGGTAGTTTCTAATTTATACGACTTAGTTACAGGATTTTCTTTCCCGACAATGACTGCAATTAAATCTTTGGTCTTAAATTTCTCTTCCAGATCTTTGACAAGTTTCAATACAATTGCCAGTTCTTTTGAGGCATCCTTCAAGGTCGGCGGATTGGTGGCATTGTCACACATTTTTGCGCCCAAACCATTTTCCGGATCAAACTGCTCGCCGAAATAATATAGAATGTACTGTCGCCGACTCATAGAAGTTTCCACATAACCTACGACCTCATTCAAGAGCTGCAATCCAATTTCTCTTTCAGAAACGGGTTTTTGAGCCAGGAATTTTTCAAGTTTTTCAATATCTTTTGGATCGTAAAAAGCCAGACAATAACCTTCTCCTCCGTCTCGTCCGGCACGACCTGTTTCCTGATAATAGCTTTCCAAAGATTTTGGAATATCGTAATGGATAACAAAACGCACATCGGGTTTATCGATTCCCATTCCAAACGCAATAGTTGCAACAATTACATCGGCGTCTTCCATCAGGAATTTATCCTGATTCATTACGCGTGTTTTTTGGTCTAAACCTGCGTGATAGGGCAAAGCATTAATCCCATTAACTTGCAGAACTTGAGCAAATTCCTCTACTTTTCTACGACTCAGGCAATAAACAATCCCAGATTTACCTTTCCTTGCATTGATGAATTTTACAATTTCCCGATCAATATTCACCTTCGGTCGCACTTCATAAAATAAATTGGGTCTGTTAAAACTTTCTTTAAAAACAACAGCATTGCTCATTCCCAAAGTTTTCTGAATATCATCTTGAACCTTCGGAGTAGCAGTTGCCGTTAAAGCAATCACGGGAACATCTGCAATTTTATCAATAATGGTTTTCAGGTTTCTATATTCCGGGCGGAAATCATGACCCCATTCTGAAATACAGTGTGCCTCATCAATTGCTACAAAAGAAATAGGAACTTCTTTCAGAAATTCTAAATATTCCTCTTTAATTAAAGATTCCGGAGCGACGTATAATAATTTTGTCACTCCGGATTTTATATCGTCAAAAACTTGTTTTGTTTGGGTTTTGTTCAGCGAAGAATTCAGAACGTGCGCAATTCCTTCAACTGAAGAAAGCCCGTTAATCGCATCAACCTGATTTTTCATCAAAGCTATTAAGGGAGAAACCACAATGGCAGTTCCTTTAGAAATTAGGGCGGGAAGCTGATAACAAAGAGATTTGCCACCGCCGGTCGGCATTAAAACAAATACATCTTCACCTTTGAGTAAGGTTTTAATAATTGTTTCCTGATGACCTTTAAATGTTGAAAAACCGAAATATTTTTTGAGTTCCTTTGATAAATCGGTGGGTATTGTATTCATTTTTAAGTTATAATTTTATGATGCAGCCTCTGGAGATCAGTATTCGCTGCCGAAAATTCAGATTTTAATTTTTGATATAAATTTGTTTCCTAAATTTGCATAATAATCAAAGTTAAAAAATTAAAATCAAATTTGAAATTTTTGAAATTTAATTTTAAACTGTAAGTCTTTAAATTTATTTCAATTAAAAAGGTGATTCGCTAATTTACCTAATTTAAAAGTAATGAGTTTAAAGTTGCCCAAAATTCACAAATGTTTGCGTGGAAAAACGTAATATAATGGTTATCAGAACTCTATGAACAATCAGCAAATCCTTCAGCACGCGAAAGAAGCACTTTCCATCGAAATTACAGAACTTAGTCATTTACGAGATCGCCTCGACGATCGGTTTGTAAAAGCGGTAGAAATTATTAATTCTACCAAAGGAAAATTAATCATTGTAGGTATTGGAAAGTCCGCACATGTAGGAAATAAAATGGTGGCAACTTTAAATTCGACGGGAACTCCATCACAATTTTTGCACGCTTCAGAAGCAATTCATGGTGACCTGGGCGTGATTCAGAAGACTGATGTGATCTTATGTATCTCTAATTCCGGGAATTCACCGGAGATCGTAACGCTGCTTCCTTTTCTAAAAGATTATTCTTCGGCCCTCATTGGCATGACTGGAAATATGAAAAGTAAACTTGCAGAATTTTCAGATGTGGTCCTGGATACTTTTGTAGAAAAAGAAGCCTGTCCTATTAAATTAGCACCAACCAGTTCTACTACCGTTCAAATGGCACTGGGTGATGCGTTGGCTGTGTGTCTAATGGAATTGAACAGTTTTCAACAGAAAGATTTTGCGAAATTTCATCCTGGTGGAAGTTTAGGTAAAAACCTGACCGCAAAAGTTGATCAGTTCCTTTCATCACAAAAGCCTCAGGTTTCGGAAGATTCTACTTTGCGGGACATTATCATTTCCATAAGCAGTTCTACCCATGGAATTACGGTTGTAACAAATGGTGATGAAATTACGGGCGTAATTACAGACGGAGATTTACGACGTATGTTGATGAGTGAGCTGGATCTTTCTTCTTTCATTGCCAAAGATATTATGAGTAAAAACCCCAAAAGTATTGATAAAAACGCTCTGGCCAAAGAGGCGATGCAAATTTTAAAAGACAAAAATATTGGGCAGTTAATCGTAACGGATCAGGGTAAATATTACGGGATTATCGATATACACCGCTTGCTTGACGAGGGAATTAATTAAAATTTTCCTGTTAGATCATTTATTTAAGGAAGAAGATAATTGTTTAAATTAAAAAAACAATTAAACGTTTTTCGTATATATTTAATTAATTTCGCATCTTTAATAGAATTTGGTTGTTTAAAAAACACCAACATTATCAAAAACTTAAACTAAAATTTTTGTGAGCGAACAAAAGGAAATGTCTTTCTGGGGACACATTACTGAATTGAGAGGACATATGATTCGTTCTTTGATCGCAATTGTGGTTTGTGCGATCGTAGTTGGATTCAATGTTAACTGGATCATGGATAATATATTTTTTGGGCCTACCCGTAACGATTTTTACACATTTCGGGTCGTAAACCATTTCTCCCGGGAATTGATCGGGCATGACAGCATTACGCTGCCGGGAAATTTTGCAGTTCAGCAAAAAAAGCTTTTTGAACAGTTTAATGTGATGATGGCTGTTTCTATTTTCGGTGGAATTGTCGCTGCATTTCCCTATTTAATTTGGGAATTATGGCGTTTTATTTCCCCCGCTCTTCATCCAAAAGAAAGAAAAAATTCAGTTTTTGTTATTAATTTTATCTGGATTCTTTTTCTTCTCGGTATTTTATGTGGGTACTTTTTAATCCTTCCTTTTGCAATTAATTTCAGTCTATTATTTAAAGTTTCAGATACTATTGTACAGTTATTTGATCTTACCGACTACACGACCTTATTCATGCAAATTGTCTTAGGAATGGGTGTCGTATTTCTATTTCCGGTACTCGTTTATTTTACCACCTCGCTCGGAATTCTTACGCCAAAATTTATGCGCACGTATCGCCGCCACGCTATTGTATTAATTATGGTCGTGGCTGCAATCATTACTCCGGCCGATGTTTTAAGTATGATGATGGCGGCACTTCCGCTGCTTTTATTGTATGAATTCAGTATTTTAATGTGTGCCTATACCTTTAAAAAAGTAGAGAAAAGAACACTGGAAGAACAACGTATTACTCCTCAATAAATTGAAAGCACGTGTAAAAGCGTGCTTTTTTCTTATACAGAAGCTGAAGCAAATCAACGCTCTATTTTTAAAAATTTTCAACACATCATTTTTTATTTTTATTAATAATAAGGAGTTTCATTAGTTAATAATGATTTAAAAATAGAGCGTTGATTACATTTCCACTTCTTTAATTTTGATAATATTTATTACACCTAACAGGAAAAGCTTTCGTCAATAGTTTTATAAAATGAAGCTTCTTATTAATAACCGATGTCTATATTTAAAAAAATCATGATCTCATTCCTTCTCATTACTGCAGTTTTTGCGGGTGCGGTATTCCTTTTTCTTCAACATCCCACTTTTGGAAAAGCTCCGGTCGGGAAGCGTTTGGAACGAATAAAAAAATCTCCGCACTACAAAAAGGATATGTTTGATAATATCAATTATACGCCTCAACTGGCTGAAGATGCCTCAATGCCGAAAGTCATGTTTCGTTTTCTTTTTGGTAAAAATAAATTTGCTAAACCAGCGCAGAAATTCAATCTTAATAAAACCAATTTAAGGAATTTAGATCCCAATGAGGACATTTATGTATGGATGGGACATTCTTCTTATTTCATACAAATTGAGGGTAAAAAAATTCTGGTTGATCCTGTTTTCAGTGGCAACGCTTCCCCTGTTTCTTTTACAACAAAAGCCTTTGAAGGATCAGATCTCTATTCTACCGATGACATTCCCGACCTTGATTATCTAATCATCACACATGATCATTGGGATCATCTGGATTATAAAACCGTAAAAAAACTAAATCCAAAAGTGAAAACGGTTATTACGGGATTAGGAACGGGCGAACATTTGGAATATTGGAAATACGATCCAAAAAAAATCATCGAACTGGATTGGGGTGAATCTTTTAATTTAGGAAACGGTTTTAAGGTTTACGCAGAAACAGCCAGACATTTTTCGGGTCGTACGATGAAGAGAAATCAGGCGATTTGGGCAAGTTTTGTTTTCGAAACTCCACAACGAAAAATTTATCTTGGTGGTGATTCCGGTTTTGATGATCATTTTGAAAAGATCGGTAAAAAACATGGCGGTTTTGATCTGGCAATTTTAGAACTTGGACAATATAATAAGGATTGGCGCTATATTCATATGATGCCCGAAGAATTTTTGGTTGCAGCAAAAAACCTGAAAGCTGACCATATTATACCTGTTCATAATTCTAAATTTGAACTCGCTTTGCATGGCTGGAAGGAACCGCTTGAAAAAATTTCGATTCTCAATGAAAAAGAAAATTTGCGTTTAATTACTCCAAAAATTGGGGAAAAAGTAAATTGGAATGATGACGGAAAAGTTTACGAAAAATGGTGGGAATCGTACGAATAGTCTTTCCATAAATCTCAAAAATGCTTTTAAAGGAAGAACTTCCGAAATATTTAAATTTCACTTCTTTAAGATATAAATCAGTAATTTTGAGGAACTAAATAATTAATATACTGATTTAAAAATTTAGAAATATGAAAAAAACATTACAAATTGCAAATGGTTTCTTTTTATTGTTTACCATCATTTTTAATTATTTAAGCAACACAGGAATTTTTAACGGGAAAACAATTGCGAATGTTTCTAACCAGTACCATAATTTATTTACGCCGGCAGGATACGCATTTTCTATCTGGGGTCTTATTTATTTACTCTTAATTGGGTTCGTTTTTTATACCGGCAGAAGTTTATTCAGTCCCTCTAAAAGTGAAGCAGATGGATTTGTAGAAGAAATCGGCTGGTGGTTTGTCGTTTCATGTCTTTCCAACTGCGTCTGGATTTTGACTTGGCTCTATGGTTTTATTGGCGTTTCCGTGATCGTTTTAGCCGTAGCTTTTATATCTCTTTTAATGATATTGATGGAAGCATTAAAATACAATTCAGGAAACGCACAAAAATGGTTTATCAACTTTCCCGTTCAGATTTACGCCGGTTGGGTAAGTGTGGCTCTAATTGCTGCTGTTGCTGCCTGGCTCACAAAAATTAAATGGAGCGGATTAGGACTTTCAGAAGTTACATGGACCATAATTTTAATCGTTATCGCTGCAATCATTCATCTATTCATGACCTGGAAAAAGAACGCACCGTTATTTGCTTTGGTTGCGGTTTGGGCACTGGTTGCGATTGCCATTGCGAATAAAGAAGGAAGTCAACAAGTTTATATGTCAGCCTTGATCGCAGCAGGAATTATCTTTATCAGCAGTTGCATCAAAATATTCAAAAAAAACTCCCTTTGATAATTGAATATCAAAGGAAGCAATTTTCTCTCTTATTTAAATTGAAAGTTATCTCGTTAGCCAACCTCCGTTTTTAACGGTCGCAATTGAAAAGGGGAATATCCAGAAAAGTCCAAATAAATAAAATACGCTGTACGGATATGCCCAAAGTGCATCAATAAAATTATATTTTTTACTAAAGAACAACATCTGTATACTTGCGAAAATGAACGTTCCCGTCAAGGCTGAACTCAAATATAAAAGCGGATGCGTCAATAAAAAGTAGAACATCAAAAACATCAGTGGAAACGCAGCAAGCAAATTAACCCACTGATTGATGAAGATAAATCGGGCGCCTGCCTTATTTTTGGTTCTAAAATCACCAAATACAAATTTGTTCATCATTAAGGTTTCACGAACATTGCTTCTACCCCATCTTGTAAACATTTTATGAAGCGTTTTAAATGAAGTCGGCGTATTGGTCAACACGTTTGCATTTTTTTGAAACTGTACATCATAGCCTTGTTTCAAAATTAGATTCGTCATTGCGCGGTCTTCACCAATTGTTGCAGCGCGGCCTAGAAATTTTTGATCGATCCAATCTGTTAGTGAATGTAAAACAGCCTCTCTTCTGTAAGCCGATAAAGCACCCGGCGTACACAACACAAACCCTAAAGAACTCTGTGCTGCCCGCATAAATTCAAAACTAAAAACAAAACTCACATTCAGCATTCTTGGGATCATTCCCTGATTTTTATTCAAAACTTTTACATTTCCTGCGACCGCACCACAGTTTTTATTCACTGCAAAAGGGCTCACTAAATTTCTGATGGTATTTTTTTCTACCACAGAATCGCTGTCGATCGAAATAAATACCTCCCCTTTACCGGTGGTAAATCCAAGATGCAAGGCATGTCTCTTCCCTTTGTTTACCGGTTGTTTATGAACCGCAATGGTATTTCCCAAATCTGCATTGGCTTTATTGATCCAATACCACGTATCATCGCTGCTACCATCATCTACCGCCATCACTTCCATTTTATGGGCAGGGAAATCACTTGCCGCAATACTTATCAAAGTTTGATAGACCAACTTCCCTTCATTATAAGCCGGAACAATAATGGTGCAGCTCGGCAACTCCTCATCGCTCACCGACTCTACCGCTTTATATTTAAAAAACAGGTAAGCAATATACAGTAGAAACGAAACCTGAAATACCAGGATAGAAAACATAGAAAAAATTAAAATCCGTCCGGAAAGAGTTTGCATTCTTACAAAATGCAGTTGTTCAAAATACGGAGAAAAATTATTGACGGCATAAATTGCACTGAACATTAAAATCTGTACAATAATTAAAACGCCGAACTCTCTTTTACTTAATGATTTGATTTTTGAAACGCCACGCGACAGTCGGTCACGTAAAGATTGCTTTTTCTGTATTCCTATTTTATCCATTTTCTTACACTTTATTTTGATGAATTAGATTCACTTACAAAGTAAAGGCAAAGGGATTTTTTTCGAAGGAAAATAGAGTAGATGTTTGTCTAGCGGTTTGTAGATATTTATCTACAAGAAAGGTATTTACAGATCATGATGTGTCCTTACTAGGTCAATTAAATCAACGAAACTCTCGACTTTAAGTTTGTCGAAAATTCTTTTTTTAAAGGTACTTACGGTATTTTGCCGAAGCGATAAATAGTTAGCTATTTCAAGATTTCCGAAGCCTTTCGCGTATAATAATGCAATTTCCAACTCTCTTTCTGTCAGTTGATTTAAGGGATTTAAGAGTGCGATATGTTCATCGGACAACTGTAACATTTTTTTGGTAAAGGGCGGAAACGAACTTCCCTTTTCAATCATTTCCTGAAGGGCATTTTGAATTTCATTTTCTTCACTCAACTTATTCAAAAATCCATCAGCACCTTCATTGATGAATTTTATAGCGTAATTTTCTTCTTCAAAACTTGTGAAAATTAAAATCTTGATATTGGGTTGCAGACGCTTTATTTCCGCGATAATTGAAAGCGAATTTCCATCGGGAAACTGTGCATCCAAAATTGCAATATCAAAAGAAGTCGACTTTATTTGACTTAAAATTTTCTCCAAACTTGAAGCATGAATAATTTCCGAATTTTCTACAACATCTCCAATAATCAGCTGCAGGCCTTGACGCACAATATTATGATCATCACCCAGTAAAAATTTTATCGATTTATTCATTGTACAATATCTAAATTAATGGCGAAAGATACGGTTGTTCCCTGTCCCAAAGTACTTTGTGCAGAAATAGTTCCGCGGAAGAGATCGATGATTTCTTTACATAAATTCAAGCCCAAACCTGCACCAAGATTATCAATTTCATTAGAAACAACGCCCTGAAAATATGGTTCAAAAATATTCTTAATATCAGATTTCGAAATTCCAGATCCCGTATCGGAAACGGAAACATTTAATTTTAAAGTTTTGTCATTTACATGATGAGTCAGCATGGTAAGCCGAATGGTACCGTTCTCTGTAAACTTATTTGCATTCCCCAAAATATTCGTAAAAACCTGATGAATTTTAATATTATCTGCAAGAACTACAGCTTCAGCAGCAATTTCATTCTTTACTTCAAAAACATTATTCTTTGATTCAATATAGGGTTCAAATGCCCGTAATATGGATTTAATTTCATTTCGAAGATTGAACGCAATGGGCTTCAATTCTACTTTCTTTTCCTGATTCTTGGTATATTCCAAAATTTGATTGGCCTGAATAAGTAAAGAATTATTCGTAAATTTTATAGTTTTCAAATAATCTTCAATGTTTTCATCACTGGTTTTCTTACTGATCCGATCTATAAAAATATTGATGATCTTTAAAGGAGAACGAATTTCATGACTCAACATTCCTAAAATTTTATTTTTAAAATTCAGGTTCTTATTAATTTCTTCATAAGCCAGCTTCAGTTTATTCTCGTAGAGATACGATTGTCGATTATAGTAAACCACAACGATCAGAACAAAGAACATTAAAATCATTAATCCTAAAACCGAGTATCTTCGTATTTTGTTATTGATCGAGTTTTGTTCGTAAAGCTCTTTTTCCAAATTTTTACTAAAATCGTTGACCGCGATATTGTAAATCCCCATCCAATTATTACTGTACAATATCAGTTGATCATAAATTTTATATAGGTTATCGTTCCTTTTTTCAGAATTTTGAATGCTGGATTCATATTTCCGAATTTCATTATCATAATGCTTATTTACCGCATTTATCGTACTGTCAATATCCGTTTTTATCTGGTCGGAATTCACAGAATCTCCATATTTGGTAGAAATAATGGTTAGTTCTCTCTGTACGTCGACATCATTTTTTACGGCAGATTTCAGTCTTCCAAGAAAATTCTTTTTCGCCACACTGTCCAAGTGATATTCAATTTTGGTATCGGTCTTTCTGGGAATACTTTTTACCTCAAAATCTTTAATTTTAAAAGGAACTTTTGCAGGCGCAGGTTTCTTAAATTCTTTATAAACAGAATTGATCGATTTTTCTAAATCCGGAAGCTTTGAAAGTTCAGATTTCCTGGCATCAATGAAAATTTTTAAGGTAGGATTGATATTTTTATACGCACTGATGCTGTCCAGATTTTTATTTAAATTTCGTAATGATTTAAAATAAGACTCTAAATATTTTTTATCATTATTAAAAACATATTTCTGTAAATTATCCTGCGCACTCAACAGATTTTTCCGGGATTCTTCCATTAAATTCTTCAGAACATAAGTTTCCTGAATTTTATGTTCAATGACTTCTACCTTCTTTCCGTTAAAATATTCGTTATAAATAAAAATGCAGATGATCAACTGAATACACAAAGCGCACGTGATCAAGGAATAATGAATAAGTTGTCTGTATTTGGTTTTGTAAATCATTCAGTTAATTAATAAGAAGAATGTTTTCAAATTTTTGATATTCTTGCCCTTCCATGAAAAAACGATGATGACAGCAAAAAACCCGCCGAAAAGGAAAAATCTGAATTTTATTTTATCGAAAATCCAAATTTCCAGAGGTCATTTGGCTTTGAGAGATTAAGAAATATTCACAAAATAGTTTTTGTATTTTTGAGAAAATCTTAATACATGAAAATAAATAAAATCGTTTACGTTCTGGTCCTACTTTTTTTCGGAAATATGAAATCTCAGGATTTATCAAAATTGCAGCCTTACGATGCAGAATTAACGACTGTAAAATATCCTTTTCCGGTGAGTTTTAAAACGCTAAAGAATCAGGGACAAGAATTAAAAATGGCTTTCATGGATGAAAAACCTTCAAAGACGAACGGAAAAACAATTGTACTTCTTCACGGTAAAAATTTCAATGGATTTTACTTTGAACAAACTGCAAAAGCACTACTTGAAGAAGGTTTTCGAGTGATTATGCCGGATCAGATTGGCTTCGGAAAATCTTCCAAACCGAAACAATATCAATTCAGTTTTCAGCAATTGGCAGAAAATACCAAATCCATTTTAGATGATTTAAAAATTGAAAAATTCATTGTATTGGGTCATTCCATGGGCGGAATGTTAGCTACCAAAATGGCCGTGATGTATCCCAATAATATTGAAAAACTCATTTTGGAGAACCCAATTGGGTTAGAAGATTACCGTAATTTTTCTCCCTATCAAAATATTGATAAGCTTTATGCTTCAGAACTGAAAAACACCTATCAATCGTACAAAGATTATCAGTTGAAATTTTATTATGACGGAAAATGGAAACCCGAATATGAACCTTGGCTGAACCTTGTTGCCGGTTGGACGATTTCGAAAGATTTCCCCATCACAGCCTGGAATGCCGCTTTAACTTCGGATATGATTTATACGCAACCCGTTGTAGATGATTTTGAAAAAATAGCTGTTCCTACCCTTTTAATTATTGGAACCCGCGACCGAACTGCCATTGGAAAAGCAAATGCCCCAAAAGAAATGCAACCTTTGATGGGACTTTACCAAAACCTAGGCAAAGAAACACAGAGGAAAATACCAAATTCAAAACTGGTTGAACTCGATAACGTAGGACATTCGCCACATATCGAAGTCTTTGACCGTTTTATAAAACCTTTACTGGAATTTATAAAGAATTAATTATTGAAAGATTTCCGCTCATGGAAGTCTTTTTTATTTTCTTAAATTTACGCTCATTAAAAATAAAGCATGAAAAACGCATATATCATTGACGGAACCCGTTCAGCCATCGGAAATTTTAAAGGAAGTTTAGCTCCGGTAAGAACGGATGATTTAATGGCTTCTGTTTTAAAAAGTCTTATTGAAAAAAATCCAGATTTACCTTTAGATAAAATTGATGATGTGATTATTGGTTGTGCCAATCAAGCTGGAGAAGATAATCGTAATGTTGCGAGAATGGCATTACTTTTAGCCGGGATCCCAATTAATGTGCCGGGAGAAACGGTGAATAGGTTATGTGCTTCGGGAATGAGTTCTATCGTGCAGGCAATGAGAGCTATCAAATCTGATGAGGGCGATCTGTTTATCGCAGGCGGTGTAGAAGGAATGTCGAGAGCCCCGTATATTCTTTCTAAATCCGAATCAGCTTTCGGAACAGATTCTAAAATGTTTGATTCCAGTTTTGGATGGCGTTTTGTGAATCCCACAATGGAGAAAATGTATGGAATCGATGCCATGGGAAAAACTGCCGAAAATCTTGCAGAACTTTATAAAATATCGCGGGAAGAACAGGATGAATTTGCCTTGAACTCTCAAATGAAAGCGACAAAAGCTCAAGAAAGCGGACGATTGGCAGAGGAAATATCGGATATTATTATTCCACAAAGAAAAGGAGAACCAGTCGTTATTAATAAAGATGAATTTATCAAACCTAATTCAACTTTAGATGTTTTGGGTAAACTGAGACCGGCTTTTGTGAAAGAAAACGGCTCCGTAACCGCCGGGAATTCTTCAGGTTTAAATGACGGCGCTGCTGCCGTACTCATCGCTTCAGATGAAGCAGTAAAAAATTATGGATTGAAACCTCTCGCAAAAATTGTGTGTTCTGCCGTGGTTGGTGTTGAGCCCAAAATTATGGGAATCGGACCTGTAGAAGCCACGAAATTGGCTTTGAAAAGAGCCAACTTAACATTAGATCAAATTGATATTATAGAACTGAATGAAGCATTTGCCGCGCAAAGTATTGCAGTATTAAAGGAACTAGGAATTGCCAATGATGATCCGCGTGTAAACGTTAATGGTGGTGCAATTGCACTCGGTCACCCACTGGGAATGAGTGGAACCCGAATCACTTATTCGGCGGCTTTGGAACTTCAGAAAACCGGAAAAAAATATGCGCTGGCGACAATGTGTATTGGCGTTGGACAAGGTTACGCCGTGATTTTGGAAAATACAAATATTTAAACCTTTATAGATTTAAATGAAAAACCTTTCAACCTTTAAAAGGCTGAAAGGTTTTTTTGTTTAATATGATGCGGAAGGAATTTTCTCAACCAATATTTCCTGACCGGTTTTATCATAATAGGTGCAGGTCATTTTTTGGAGATCTACAATCCAGCAGTCAATTCCGTTTTCTGCACAATCTTTACAAAATTCCGTAAAATCAGTTGCTCCCGATTGATGCAATTTTAAACATTTCAAAAATTTTGCTCTATCCGCTTTTTCAGCAACGAGGAAATCGTGTGTCGGTTCTGAATTTATGCTTTCCTTATCCATATCGAAATAATCGGTGTAGCCACCGCTCACAGAAGTAACAAAATCGGCAACTCCCAAAATCCTCAAATTTTGAATGAAGAGCGGAAAATTTGTACTCTTTCTTTGGGCTTCGGTGATTTGTTCTAAAGTAAACTTCATAGCTTTAATTTTTTTGAAAAGAAAAATCACACTTTCTCCTAGCCCCGATGGAAACGGCATCCCCAAAAGCGAAAGCCTTGGTGTTGCTTGGGATATAGTGGACAGCGGGACTGGTTTTGAAAGAAGCGAGAGTGGTTATGCTCCTTAAATTAATGAGGATGAACTTTCGCAGGATCATCATAATTTATCAGCCAGTCGATCCCGAATTTATCTTTCCACATTCCGAAATAAGCGCCCCAAAAGGTATCTGCTAAAGGCATTGTGACGGTTCCACCCTCGGATAATTTGTTAAACAAATCGGTGGCTTCCTCGCGGGAATCTGCATTGATAGAAACCGAGTAATTGTCACCGGATTTAAAACCTGGAGTTCCAGGAAAAATATCGCTGCCATACAATGTGGTTTCTGCGGAGATTTCTAATCTAACATGCATCACCATTGCTTTCTGAGCGTCAGACATAGGTGGTGTTCCCTCTTGTGCCGGCATATCGCCGAAAAAATTTATATCTGCAAACTCTTTCCCAAAAGCATTTTTATAAAAATCAAATGCTTCTTTGCAGTTTCCATCGAACATCAAATAAGGATTAACAGTTGCCATAATTTTATTTTTACATTATTAGTTTTTCCAGTTGGTTGGGTAATTTAAAGTGCCATCATAACTCTTCCAGGTGCCGATGAATTCAATAAATTGCTGGTCGATTTTCTCGGTTTTTTTATTCCACAGGAAAGTGTAAATAAATTTCCCTTTTAAGATTCCGGAATGTTTTCCGGTTCCTTCTTCGGCCAATTCATATTCGCCGAAAACGGTATTTCTTTTTTTGCCAGGTTTGTATTTTGTGATTTTCAGTTTGCCTTCGAATTTGGTATTTGTTTTTTCTACTAAAGAAAATCCGGAAACAAAATATTCCTGATCATTCTTTTTGTCTTGTTCAGAAGTTAAAATTCTCAACTTCATCGGCATTTTCTCAGCGCTGATCGTTCCAACATAAGGTTGAGAATTGTTCATCCAAACACTGGAAATATTGGGCATCTGCGAGAACGCAAAAGTGCTGATCAGCAAAAATAAAAGGGTTAATTGTTTCATGATTTGTGTTTTTCTAAAAAATTTAAGTCGGTAAATAACAATAAAAGTACGCACTTATTTTTTCAACCACAAAGTCACAAAGCATACTTTAAAAAATTATTAATAGAAGTTCACAAAATGAAAATCTATATATTTTCAAAGGTTTTGTGTTCTTTTAGGAAAAGTAATTTTAATCTTGTTTTCAACTTAACTTTTGTGACTTTGTGGTTTTGAATTTGTGATATTTAGTTAATCCTAAACTCCAAATTGTTCCAGATGATGATTCAAATGTTTCGCGAACATATTGTTCCATTCCTGGGCTTTTAGTTTTCCGAAAGAGAACGATTCTTTTCCGTCAAATGCGTCTCTGCCTAACTGTTGTGTTTTTTGAATGAAGCCGATTAATCGTTTTTTTTCTAAATCAAAATCCTGATCTCCATTTATTTTAAACTGTGGCGCCGTTGGCGAATTTTGCGAATAGGATTTTTCTCCCACTACTTTTGATTTTACGAAATTCTTTAAAATAAACTTCGCAATTCCGCCTGGTGCTTTATGTTTTTGCGGTTCATAAACCATTTCATAAGTGACGTTGCAGTGAGCCAGCATTTGGTCCACGCTCATTGTTCCCCACTTCCCTTTTGTTTCGGGTGAAAGTTTGTTGATTCTGTCGATATAGTTCTGCGCTTCTTTCGCGTTGAAGATGTCTTGCATAGTTTGTATTTACTTTAACAAAAATAGAAATTATTACGAGACTATTTTCAAATTAAATTTCACTTCTGATTCTGCTTAATGTTTCCTGTGAAATCCCAAGATAAGATGCGATCATTCCAAGAGGAGCACGCAGAATAATATTTGGATTTTCTTCTAAAAGTTGGGCGTATTTTTCTTTCGCGGTCATATGTTGTAAAGAATTAACCCGTTTTGACATTTGCGTCATTAAATTCCCTAAAAGAAACCGACTGAAATTTGCGGAGGTCAATGAAACAGAAAACAATTCTTCAAGTTTTTTATAATCACAAAAAGTGATGGTGCTTTCTTCTAAAGTTTCGATATTATAAATGGTGGGAACATTTGCGAAAATGGTATCAATACTGCCGAAGGATTTTCCTTCTGAATAAAAATTGGTCGTAATGTCTTTTCCTTTTTCGAAATAATAGGTTCGCGCTAAACCTTCTTCCATGTAATATACATTTCGGTTATAGGTGTTTTGATGGCTTAATAATTCGCCTTTTGCGAAAGTTTTGGTTTGGGTTTCTGTGTGGAAAAACTCTTCCGTAATTGGATCTAATTGGATGTATTTCGAAATTTGGTCTAAAAGTTTCACGCGTTGTAGTTTCCACAAAAATAATGAAAAGAATATGAAACTGATGGTGTTTAGAGAATTGCTGCCAGAATAAAATACATTTAAACGCAAATTGCGCAAAGTGAATTTTTCTATATGCACCAAAATTGCGGACGCAAAGGCGTTTGACTTCGTCGAATCTTCGATTTCACTCAGCAAAGTCTAAGAGCTTTTTCAGAATCGGAAATGAGTTGAAGAATCTCAAATAGTAAATAATATTGAAAGAAGCGAAATCTGCAGCCCGACTTGAACGGAAATCCTTTTTTGCGACGAGGAACGAGGAGTAAAAAAGATTGGGAGTGGAAGGCGGAAATGTCTGCCAAAAAAGAACGTCCGAACCGAAGTCCAGACGTTCTCAACAAACAAACAGTATGAAAACTGTTATTTTTTAATTCAGAAAATTTTCATCGTCGATGATTAAGTTCGGATTTTCTTTGCTAGGAATTTCCTCCTCGTAATTTTCTGAAATATTGTATTTTTTAAATAGAAAATGGATTTTAATTTTCAAAGCGATCCAGCCGATAATGAAATAAACCCAACCTAAAATCAGCAAGTGAACCAGATATTTTTTAGTTAAAATTGCAGATCCGTTTTGAACAACCATGATCTTCAGCGCTTCTAAATAAGGCGTTAAAGGAATAATTGCCGTAAAATTTTTGATAAATTCCGGCATGGCGTAAGTCGGCCAAGTAAATCCACTAATGATAAATGCAGGTGACGCGATCACCATTAAATACTGAGTTGCTTTCAATGCATCCGGAATTACGATACTTACCAAAACTCCGAGATTCGTTGCCGCGACGACAAAAACTGCAGTAATTAGGAAGAAATTCCAGACATTATCCGGGACGGGAATTTTGAAATATAGACTGCACAGATAGAAGAAAAGAATGTTGAAATTCGCAAAAACCCAGATTGGCAGACATTTTATCGCCATCACGGCAACCGCATATTTTTCCTTACCGGCGAAATCTTTGATGAAGGATTCTCTTTTAAATTCTTCGGAAAATGAAACGGCCATCGCTAGTAAAATTACCTGTTGTAAAACGACCGCCATCATTGCAGGCCACATAAAAATCAAGTAATTGCTGGTCGTGTTGAAGAGCGTAATATAATTCGCTTTGAAAGGTTCGAACTGGGTTTTCGCCAAATCGGCATTCATTCCTTTTTTTTGCAGGGCTTTTATTTCTGCTCCGGCGGAAAAAGTTCCTAGAGTTTGTTGAATGGCTTTCGTGGCGAAATTCGCTGTCAAAACGTTTGAAGTGTTTACATAAACATTCACTTCCGGATATTTTTTCTGCAGCATCATGGCTTCGAATCGTTCCGGAATGATGATCACAGCGGCTGCTTCCGTTTTTATGGTCTCGTCTTTCAGGTTAGCCGGTTCGTTGATGTAACTCAGCACTTTTATCGATTTGCTGTCCTGAAGCATTTCCAAAAGTTGATCGGATAAAGGCGTGTTGTCATGATTCACCACGATCACGGGAATGTTTTCTACTTTCCCGGATTGGTAAGTAAATCCAATCAATAACGCATAGAAAACCGGCGCTAAAAAGAAAACCGAAATCAAGGTTTTGTTCGTTAAGAACAGGCGGAATTCCCTTTTTAATAAATATTTGATCTGTTTCATTTTGTGACTTTTAATTATACAATTACTTTAAAGTCACGTTAGAATTCATCAAAATATCTTTTGCTGCCTTCTGATTTTCCGGCACTACTTTAATTTCGTAAATCGCTTCTTCCGGTTCGTAATCAGGGAAAGCGGTCGTGATATCTGCATATTTTGCCAATTGTTTGATGGCGACAATTTTTCCGGTAAATTCTTTTTTGTTATAGTTTACCAACATTTTGACGGTCATTCCTTTTTGATATTTCGAAATTTTACTTTCGGGAATCGTAAATCTGAAATAAGAAGTTTCCGGAATGTAACCTGTGAAAAGTGGATAACCTGCAGTTGCCAATTCTCCTTTATTCAACGCGATGGTTTCAATTTCCATGTCATTGGTAGCGATGATGTATTTTTCAGAATTCGCAATGTTTGCTTCCTGCAAAGCACCGGCTGCTTGATTGGCTTGTCCTTGCGCCATTTCTATTTTTTCGTAGCGTGTTCCGGACTGTACATCATGAAGTTCAGCATTCACCGCATCTAACTGCGCTTTCGCACCTTGATATTTCGCAAAATATTCATCGTAATTTTGGGGCGAAAGCAAACTGTCAGCATACATGTTTTTCGCGCGGTTGAAAGATTTTTGCGCATATTGAAACTGCTCTTGTAAACCTTTTTGTTTTGCTTTTAACTGACGAAGTTGATCGTTGGTTGCGCCATTTTTCGCCATTTGAACTTGTGCTCTGGCTGCAGAAGTTGCGCCTTGTGCCTGCGCAATTTTCGCGGAAACTTCCGGAACATCTAAAATTGCAAGCGTATCTCCCACTTTCACGGTTTGTCCTTCTTCTACTTTAATGGTGAGAATTCTTCCGGTTAATTTTGGAGCGAAGGAAACAATTTCCTTTTTCGTTTTGCCCACAATTTCTCTTTCAGGTTTTGATTCTTTACAGCCCGAAAGTGCGAGTACACTTGCTAAAGCCAAAGAAGTTAATACAGTATTTTTCATTTTGAATGTTTGTTTGTTTGTTTGTTTGTTATGATGGATTTAGAAAAAATTACTAAATTTATTTCTACCGCAAAAGAGGCAAAAGTTTTATTTTAATAGAAGTAAATCAATAGTTTGCAAAAGTTTAATATTTTTAATGTTTTACTTTTCGCAGGCTTTTGAAAATCTTTATTTCATCATTTGTCTTTTGTCTCTTTTGCGGTTAAAGACTAAAGATTTATGTTTTAGGAAACCTATTTTATTACAGTTTTTCGATCTGCAAATTCTGCGTGGATTTCATCAGTTCGATGGCGCTTCTTCTTTGATTAAAAATAGCGTTCTGATATTCCAGTTCTGCATTTTGTAAATCATTTTCTGCTTCAATTAAAGCAGCAGAAGTTTTGGTTCCATACCGGAATTCTTTTTCCACTTGTTCTAAACCTTGTTTTGCAATTTCGCGGGCTTTCTCTTTCAACTTAATTTGCGCATTTGCAATTGTGTAGTTTGTCTGATTGTTGGCTAAATTCAGATTCAGTTTTTTAGAAGCATCGCGTTTTTTATTTTCTAAAATCTCTTTTTCAATTTTGGCTTTTTCAACCAAATGCTTTCCTTCATTACCATCAAACACATCCCATTTAAAACCAACTCCGGCTTGAACCAAAGGCAACACATTTAAATTTGAGGGATTAAAATCCAGTTTCTTTCCGGAATTTGGCAACAATTCTTTTGACGTTGCAATATTCCCATTAAACAATCCAATATAACTTACGGAAGTTTGTGCCTGAACTTTCGGAACCCACCATCTTTCCTCGGCTTTAATCTTATAATCGGTTGCTTTGATGCCGTGATCCAGGGCTTGAATCTCTACTCTATTCTCAATATTTCGATCAAGAACTTCATAAGAAATAGCTTGCAATTGCGGTTGAATTAAAGCAATTCTTTCTCTTTCGATTCCGGTTAAAATTTCGATTTGGGTAATCAGCAATTCTTTTTTGCCTTCGTATTCTACTAATTTCGAATCCAAAGTTGCTTGCGCCAATTCTATTTTTTTGTGATCGTAAGGAGTGATTAGTCCGTAACCTAATGCTTTATCGGCCGTTTTTTTATTGATATCCAAACGTTTTTTTGCTTCATCTAAAACTTTTTTAGATTCCTGAACCAAGGCCATTTGATCATACGCTTTAGAAATTTCGGTAATGATTTCATCACGGCTTTTCTGCATCAATAAATTTTCAGAAATATTTTTTTCTCTGTTGGCTTCTTTCAGATATTTCACTTTTCCGCCAGAATAAAGCAAAACACTCGCTTCGGCTTTTGCCATGGTTGAAATCCCGGAAATATTAAGATTATTTGAAAGTTGACCTTCTGGAATTACAGCGCCCGGAAAAATTGGTGGAAGTGCAGGAAGACTAATTTCCGGTGAATTAAGACGCGCGGAAGTATAGAGATAACCCGCTTTCCCGGTCACTTCAACTTTCGGAAGAAAAACATCTTTCAGTTTTTGATCATCGAGTTGGGTATATTTATTTTCGAGGGTTTGTTGGGTTAACGTTCCATCGTTGACTAGCGCACTGTCTATCAATTCCTGTAAAGTCGGCGCTTGTTGGGCAGAAAAAACCAGCGGAAAAAAGACCAGCAATTTGGCCAAATTATTTTTAAGCGTTTTCATATTCGTTGTCTGTTTGTTTGTGGGTACAAAGTTGCGGAGAATGGGCACCAAATCCTTTGACATTTGTCAAATAAATTATAAACATCCATACTATTATAGGGATTGATTATAATTAGTCGAGTCACTTTTTTAAAAATCTGATGGGTTTAACTAAAAAAGCGAGTATTTTCGTAAGAAGATATAAACCTTTTAAATCAAAAAAACCGACCAATACAGTCGGTTTTATAATTTAGAATAGAAAACAAATTATTGTTTTAAAATCTGTCTACTGTCCGTACTACCATCTTCATATTTAATTTTCAAAATATAAACACCTTTTGGTTGATTTGTAATATCTACAAGCTGAACCGCTTTTTCCTGTTTAACCAATCTTCCCTCTGCAGAATAAACTTCAACGGAAGTTGCTTTCTTGTTGGATTTCAAATTAAATACTCCTTTAGAAGGATTAGGGAAAACAGTGGTGCTTTGTTTGGCAGTTTCAGTGACCCCTAGAGTTGCAGTGGTTACTTTTATATCATCGACCATCATCATATAAACATCAGCCGACATATAATTAATAGCCAAATAAACAGGCTTGTTATCAAAAGTAGCTGGGATATCAACTGAAACTTCGGTCCACTCCAATGGAGCAGTTCTGCTGGTAGCACCGATAACCTGAAAAGCTGCAGAAGTTGCTGGCGCGGCAGTTCCATCGTAAATGGCTACTTTGTATTTCTCTAATCCATAATCATCTGCAAGAGATTTAACCCAGAATGTAAATTTATTTCCTGTACCCAAAGTCAATTTTGGAAGTACAAGCCAGTCGTCATTCCTATTGACTCCACCTTCCGGTGAACTTGCCCAAAACGCCAAATACTTATTACCACCGTGTGGATCAAAGTTTGAGTTTTCATTATCATGTCCGTTTACAACCCCTGCTGCCGAAGGATTAAAAACCTGACAAACCATAGGAGCATAAGCATTATTCCATGGTAAAACACCTGGTGCGGGAGAAGCTCCGCCGATATATGTTCCTAAACCATCATTATCAAACAACTTATATTGACCGATATTGCTGATAATAAAATCTTGATAACTCTCAAAGTTGTCCTCGAAGAGGGTGGTTTGCCCGTAAGCAGTTGAAACTGTAGCCGCGAAAGCTGAAAGAAGTAGTAATTTTTTCATTTTTTTTAATTTTTACAATAACAACAAATTTAATAAAAAATTTGATATATCCATAAAATTAAAACAAAAAAAACATGAAATAAGCGCTATTTACACCCTATTACCTAAATATCAATGATTAGGCAAAACACAACAATCTACAAATTTTTTCTTGTTACATTTGGCGTAGATACATTACCAATTATAATTTGCCACTTAAAAATATATTGCTTAAAATCTTTAATTATTTCTGATTAGACTCGCATACTCTACATGTGTCAATTTCGATAATAAAAAAATAGTGTTTTTTATTATGTAAAAATCCGCTTCAAAACTGAAACGGATTTTGTTAAAACTTTGTCAAAGTATATTATTCAGAAATCGTAATTTTTGTTCCTTTCGTATGCGCATTCATTTGTGGTGCGTAATAATTTTGCAAAGTGGTAATTCCATTGCTAAACGTTCCGGATGCATTACAAATATAATCGTACTCAAAAATGTATTTTCCTTTCGGCATATTTTCAATATAGAAATTAGTGGAAGCATCTTTGGTCGATTGATAATAACCTAAACCGTTTTTCCATTCATATCCTGAAATGACATTTAAAGGTTCAAATCCTGCCGCACGCATATCTTTCAAGTGAATGAATTCCATATTTCGGTCGGTGTTTAATATCATTCTTACGGTGACTTTATCACCCACTTTCAAAGGAGAATTTTCTGCAATTTTTACCAATTCTTCACCATTCACCGTTTTCACTTTTTTATACAATTCTTTGGTGATGGAAAGGTAAGATTCAGAAGATTTAATTTTGTCTAAATCCTCATAATATTGCCAAAATAAACCACCTTGAACAATTCCGGGACCTGGTTTGGTAACGGTAACAGTTCCTAAATTTTTATCAATTTTTTCTCCTTTTAAAGTTGATTTCACGTAACCTGTCGCTTTCGTATCAGGATTAACCAATTCTTTTCCACCCCAAATAATCGTCGCTTTATCGCTTTCTGCGGTTGTCCAGGATTTTCCTGAATTAAGAATAGTAAAGATCACTTCCGAAGTTCCACGCGAACTTCCCCAAGAATTCACTTCTTTCTGCGTGATGAGCCAGATTTTCATTTCCTCGATCATTTTTTCATCTGTTGGAGTTAACTTATTGAAGGCTTCCAACGCTCCGGCGTGATTCACGGTTTTGGAAGAATACCATCCCCAATCGTTCAGGTTTTGTTTCCAGTAAATTCCCTGAGTTTCAGATTCTGTGGAAGTTTCCTTTAAATAAGTCATTAATTTTTTAGAAACTGCTGGAAGTTTATAATTATTGAAAAGTAAGGCCGCTCTGTGCAAACCGAAGAACGTAAAATCAGTGATTTTCGCGGTTGGTGCTTTTTTGATGACCAAAGTTTTCAGTTGTGCTCCTTTTCCTGTTAATGGAAAGTTTTTTTCCCAGTAATTTCGGGTGTCGAGATAGTCTAAAACATAATTATTCCAAACATATTCTTTCTTCACATCCCAATATTTATAAACTTCGGAATCTACATAATTAATGAGTTTCGCAACCATTTCTTTTTGCGCTGAAGATTGATAATCCGCCGTATTTCCTTTCAGCCATTCATTAATTTTCCCTAAATTTTTCAAGATGGAAAGCGAGTTGTAATAGGAACTCGGATAACCTTGATACCAGGAAAAGCCGCCATCTGGATTTTGCAATTTCTGCAATTCACTCCAATCTTCATTAATGGAATTTCGCATATTATTCGCATCAAATAATCTGGCGAGTTTTTCCATTTGCTCAGTTTCATTTTTACTTTCTAAAACCCATGGAGTTTCTTCCAGCAACAATTGTTTCAACTCCTGATTTTTCTCCAAGTTAGAAACCAATAAACCTTTGCTTTGATATTCTTCAAAAACGGCTTTCAGTTTCGGATTCGCTTTAAAAATTTCGGAAGCCAAAACATCGGCAAACCATTTATTGAAAACGACATCCGCAGAATTATTAGTATCATTTTTCAAACTTGGCAAAGCGAACATGATTTCCCAGATCGGATTGGTTGTTAATTCCAAAGTATTGGAAAAATTAGTTGCGGTTGTAGAAGTGTTTGTGGCTAAATTTTCTAAAGTGAAAGTTTTGGATTGACCTTCTTTCACGAAGATTGGAACGGCATCTGTAACCAACATTCTATTTGGTAAAACGGCGATTGCTTTTTGTTCGCCATCTGAATAGTTTCCGGCTTTTGCGACAACTTTAATAATCATGGAAGAAACATCATTTGGAACTTTCAGTTTCCACTGAACCACTTCATTTCCGTTTTCTTTTAATTCGAAGGATTTTTGAGTTTCATTTAAATTGAACTTAGATGAAATATCTTCATTTGTAAAAGCATCTAAAATTTGCAGTTGCGCAGTTCCACTCAATTTTTTATCAACCAAACTGGAGAGTTTTGACTGAAGGTTCAACTCATCACCTTCACGCAAAAATCTCGGATAATTTGGCGTTACCGAAAACTCTTTTTGAGTAACAACTGATTTTTCTAAAGTTGCAGAACGCGCATCTTTAGTATGTGCCAAAAACATCAGTTTCCATTGTGTCAATGCTTCCGGAGACGTAAATTCAAAAGTTACATTTCCATCTTTATCCGTCATTAAAGTTGGATAAAAGAATGCTGTTTCGTTGAGATTTTGACGAACCGGGATTTTGTCTAAATTTTCATTTCCTAATGGTCCATCTTGATCAGGATATTTCTGTTCATTTGCTGGCGGTGCAATTCCATCCGCATCCATCGCAACTTCCGCTTTGGCACCTGTTCTCATTGCTGAATACGATTCTTTTCTAATACCTCCTTGATTTCTGATCCCGGAAACCGATTCCGCTTGGACGAAAATTATCGGAATTCCATAAACACCACCATCAAACCAATTAAACTCGGGAATATTTACACCTTTCTGTTTTAAATATGGAACTCTTTTGTTAAAATTTTCCTGAGCCAGATTTTCATTAATTCCATAAGAATTTAGGATGAAATTTTTCTGATAAATTTGACGGAAAGAAAAAGAATTGCTGGCGAATTGATCCAAAGATTTATCGTACATATTCGCCAAAACTTCAGCGTTGATCTTCTCTTTATCCTCACCTAAAACTTTAACCGTCCACTTCTCTTTTTGTCCAGGTTGCAGTTTATCACGGAAGGTTACGGTTTCAATTCGCAAAGGTTTTTTGTCGGAAGCGATATTTAAATTAACGGATTCCGTTTTCACATCATTGAAAGCGACTAACTGAAACTGAACATTGATTTGATCAATAATTTCATCTTTTGGAAAAGCGACTTCATATTCTAAAAGTCCATTTTTAAACTTCTTCTGCTCCATCGAAGTTTCGCCATTTCCATTTTGAAGATAAATATTTACCAAAGCATCTGGAACTGCGGAATAAACGAAGATTTTCGCTTTTTCAGTTCGCTTAAATTCGGTTTTTGGTTGAAGTACTTTTAAATAAGGTTTTTGAGAATCCGTTAAAAATCGCTTGTCGAAAACCTCGAAAGTTTTTTCTGTTTTAATGGTATCTTTTCCTTCAATATTGAAGAGTTCGAGTTTATAATTACCAGCCAAAAGTTTTCCTAAATCGAGAGATTCTTCATTTCGTTTCTCTCCGTTCAGAATGACAAATTGTGTTTTCCATTCTTGCTCTTCTTTCGAGAAGTAATCGTGGGGAAATTTTTGAATAAATTCTGCTTTCGAAAACTTCGGTAAATCCTGAATTTGAGTTTCGAAATTTGTTCGGTAAATCCTTTCTGTCGGTTGAAGTTTAGACAATTTAACCTGATACGATTTCTTTAAATTTTGATCGTTGTAATTTTTGGTTTCAACTTTAATTTTTAAAGGTTCATCGGTAAAAGTATCTTTGATATCATCGGTTTTAATATAATGTGAAACAGAGGCAACTTTTACATTTTCTGTAGAAGATTGTGTTTCACCATTAATATCCGTCACAGAAGCATTAATTTCATAATTATCAACCTGAATTCCTTCTAAATTTTCATCCTTTTTCAGATCGAGTTGAATAACAAATTCTCCTTTATCATTGGTTTTAACTTCACCTAAAATGGAGTTTTCATTATCATTTCCACGTGGATACCACCAGAAATATCGCCAGCGAATATTTTGTTTTTTGATTTCATAATTCACGGTCGCATTGCTTAACGCAACACCGGAAAACATCATGGCTTTTCCTTTCAGTTCAATGGTTTGCCCGTATTTATACTCTTCTTTGATGGGTTCAAAAGTCACTTCAAATTTCGGTCGTTTGTATTCTTCCACTTTAAATCCTTTGTAAGCACTCACATTCATTCCACCAACTTGAAGGGAAAATTGACCATTCAATTTTCCATTAGGTAAAGTGAAACTTCCGTGATAAGAACCGAACTCATTGGTGGTGAATTTTTGAGTAGAAATTTTTTCACCATTCGCATCCTTTAAAGTGATTTCCTGCGAAATTCCTGCTGCAACAGATTCTTTATCCAAAAGTAATTTGGTATTAATCACTTTAAAATATACTATTTGCCCGGGACGGTAAATCCCACGATCGATAAAAATTTGAGCGAGATTTTGCTCTTCTACTTTTCTTGGTTCATTATAATATTGATTGCCATAAACCTTCATTAAATTATAATCATTGGTCGAAGGTTGCTGAACCAAATAATATCGGTAATACTGATTATTTTGAGAAACAGGAAATTTGAAAACCGCAGATTGATCTGTTTTTGTCGCAAAAGAATCGGCTTTATTATCGTTTGTAAATTCAAAGATTTTTAGATTTTCATTCGAAACCGATTTTCCATTTTCACGATTCACAAGTTGTAATTGGTCAGCGATTGGTTTACGTCCATCTTTTTTGTTGTAGATGATTCTGGAATTTGTAACGATGAAATAAAAATTTTCCTGAATCGCATTTTCCACTACATATTCTGCGAGATAAATTCCGGATTTTAGTGCTTTGATTTCTAAGGAAGTTTTATGGTTTTTATAATCTTTTAAATCCTGCAAATCAAAACTTTCTTTTCTCACCAAAGTTTTCTTAACTGCCGGAAAACGAGTTTTATCGTACGAGTTTGCCACATATTTCAGAAAATTCTGCTGATCATCTTTAACTTCATAAATATTCAAAGAAAATTTGGAGACGTTTTTTGCGTCGGCAACCAAATGAATTGGCAAATTTGCCTGCGTATGAGTTTCGTAATGAATGGTTAAATTTGGTTGAAGAATATTGTTCTCTAGATTAAGAATATTGTTTATAAATTTAGATTTTGAATATTCTTCCTTGGTGTTTTTAATCAATAAAAGTGCTTCGTTATATTTTTGATTATCAACCAATTGATCAATGATTTCAGTAATAATCAAAACTTTATAATCACCTTGGGTTGAAGACTGAACTAAATTTTGAAGTTGTTGAGTTTTATTTTTACAATTGGTAAATACGCAGTCATCATTTAATTTTTGATGTTGAAAATAGAGTTTCGCATTTCCTGTATTCTTCTGAATTAATTCTGAATATAAATCTGCAATTTTAGATTGATTGACTTTAATTTCATTTGGCGTAAATAATTCATCATTGTTATAGAAATTAATTTGTTTCATTGCATTCCAGTCAAACAAAGTCGGGAAATAGTCTAAGTCTTCAGTTCCTTCAAAAATCGATTTGTATTTAGACATTGGAATCCCCTTCAATTCCGTTTTTTTTGTTTCTAAAGAAGTAAAATGTCTCGTTAAATAGTTTTTAAAATCTAATTTAGACCACGTCTCAATCTCAGCCAGATCTTGATTATTGATGTTGGCTCGCTGATTAATACGCCATTCACTCTGGTTATAATAATCACTAAAAAACTCACCCAATAAAACCTGATACAGCAATTGATCGTCTCCCTTTAATTTGGCATCAAAACCTTTTAGTTTAACAAAAAATTGGGTAGCAGCATCATTTTTCGTATCATCATACGTTTGATTTACGATACTGAATTCCGCTTTCAAAGAACGAATAAGTTGCACAGCATTGTCATCTTTCATAGCTTGATTTTGAATTTCTAAAATGAGTGGAAGATTAGATTTGAACTTTCCAGTTTTATAACTTTCAGCGACTTTTTTCCATTGATCATCATAATATTTCTGGGCAGAAATAACTGAAAAGGTAAATAAGAAGAGAAGGAATGAGAAGATTTTATATTTCATAAACTATAATTTTTTGTAGAAGAAATTTATTTCCTTCCTTTGATGAAAGTATGGGCAGAAAGTTAGTTTTTAATGATAAATTTTTTGAATTTTAAGTCAGTTTAAACAGGCGGAACGGCGCATTAATTACTTATTTTTCATAGATTAGCGTTCTTCTAAAATCCTTGGAGGTTGTCGAATATGAACAGCTTAAATTTACTAAAAAAATACTTTATAAACAGTCAAATTTTTGTTTCTATCATGGGAACGCTGTTTGCGGTCTTTTTTATGTACGAGCAGAACATTATCAGAACGCCAACCATTCTGCTGATCTTCATCACTTATTTCAGCGGATATTTATATACAAAATATCAGAATTCCGGGAAATTATTTTATAAAATACTGGTTTTCAATATTATTTCGGGCTTAATATCGGTAGCCCTTATTATTTATCATCATAATGAAGTCCGCCTTTTAAAATGGGCGGTGATTGTGGTTTTAGGACTTCTGTATGACAGCACTTTCCTTAAATTTTTTGTGCGTAAAATTCCACTTTTTAAGATATTTTATGTCGGTTTAACTTGGGCTTTAATCAATTCGTGGTTAATTTTACCCGAGTTCAATGCTGAGATTTTCTGGATCAGCTGGATATTCATTACGGCTTTGGTTCTGCCTTTCGATATTCGTGATATGAAGTCGGACACGGTAATTACTTTTCCCAAATTAATAGGTATTCAAAACACGAAATATTTTGCCTATGTTTTGGTTTTCACAAGTTTACTAATTGCAATATTTTATTTGAAACCTGAGTTTGCTTTTGCATTTTTGATGACCGCGGTCATTACCTTTATTCTGATTTATTTTTCCGAAGATTCAAATAAAGATTCTTACTTTTCATTTTGGGTAGAAAGTTGCAGCGGACTGCCATTTATACTCCTTGTCTTAAACAATCTAATTACGTAATCTCCCTTTTATTTAACTATATATTCTATGCGAAATAGACTTATTTCATCCTGTCTTATCATATTATCATGTACTTCTTTTGTAAAAGCACAGGAAAAGAAAGACTCCCTGTATTACAAAATTGAAGAATTTTCGGACCAGAGAAAAACCACCAAATTTATTCACCGGTTTATTTTTCGCAGAGAAGCAGACTCTCTCTCAGTAAAATCCAGAACGGAAGATCATAAGCAAGCTTCATACGACGGAAAAATTATCAGAAATATCAAGATTGAGACCGTGGATCCTTTTGGATATCAGAATTCAGGGAACAATAAAGATGCGAAGTGGTACGACCGGCTTGCTGACCGAATTCACATCGATTCAAAGCAATCGACCATTAATAATTATTTACTTTTTAAAAAAGGAGAGAAATACAATGCTCAAAAATTATACGAATCTGAAAGGGTTTTGCGTGATATGAATTTCGTGAACCGAGTTAATATAAGTGTTGACGAAAATACATTGATGACAGATTCTATTGATATCTCCGTAAAGATTTTGGATTCCTGGAGCATAAAACCAAGATTCAGATATTCAGGAAGTCGATTTGGAGCAGGAGCAAAGGAGGAAAACTTTTTGGGTCTGGGGCACGAAGTAAACTTTCTCTACAGCAATGATTTCAAAGAAAAAGAAAACAATCTTTTTGGAAGTTATACGGCCTACAATCTTTTTGGCTCGTTCATCAACGCAGGAATTACGGGAGAAAAGGATTTTGAAGATAATGAAAGAATTACCTTTTCTGCAACGCGCGATTTCTTTTCGCCGCTTACAAAGTGGGCCGGAGGATTCACCTTCGAATATTTTATGAGAAGGGTCATTTTGCCTCTTAATGACGATGATGTTTTTCCTGAAGTTCAAATAAAAGTTTATAATCAAGATTTATGGGGAGGTTATCAGTTTCCTATCTTTGGTGGCGACAGAACTGAAATTTCCCGTAATATCGCAGTTTTAGGACGTTTCCAAAACTATCAATACAAAGATAATCCGACAATCGATGAGCGGGGATTCTTCTCCTCCTACAACAGCTTTTTAGCTTCAGCCACTTTTATAGAAAGAAAATATGCTGTAAAAAGAAATATATTTAAGTATAATCTACCGGAAGATATTCCCTACGGAAAATCATTAGGAATTACGGCAGGTGCGATTAGCCGCAGCAATCGTGCAGTTCCTTACGCAGGCGTTTCCGGGCAGTTGGGCCATTTTATTAAATCCGGATATTTTACCATAAAAGCAGAATATGGAAGGTTTTTTAATGAAGATAAAGAAAGCAGCGACTCCTTCCGTTTTGATGGAACTTATTTCACCAATTTACAGGACTGGAAATTTGCCAAAGTCCGCCATTTCTTCTCTCCTACTTTTGTTTGGGGAAGTCAGCTTTACAATTCTTCGTACAAAGACCGCATCAAGATGTCGCATCAAGATGAATTCTCCCCGTACAGCGAAGATTTCATCGGTACAAAAAAATTGGTCCTTCGGTATCAAACCCAATTTTTCATAGATAAAACCTGGAAGAATTTTCATTTCAGTCCTTACAGTATTATCGCGATGGGTTGGCTTTCTCAACAAAATCAAAAACTGTTTAGTGCCAAAACAAATACAAAATTTGGAGTCGGTGTTTTAATAGATAACCCTTATTTAGTTTTCAACCGAATTCAGGTATCTTTTGTTTATTATCCGGCCGTACCTTTTGATAATAAATCGGTTTTCGAGTTTAATGATTACCGTAATGATATGATCCCGCTGAACACTTTTGGAACTGATAAACCACACTTCGTAAATTTTGAAAACTAGAATTCAACGGTCTTTTTTCAAGAGCGGTCTGAAATGAAATTTTTATCTTTACAGAAATTTAGATGGATGGAAAATTTCGAAAGAGAAAGTTGCAGTTTATATTATTTCATTTTGGGAAAATCATAAAAATCCTGAAATTACAAACCATTTTAGGACTATGATCATTACTAATTTAAAAATACAGAATTTCAAAAACCATCAGGAAAGAGACTTCGATCTCTCTAAACAAATCAATTGCTTTGTAGGAAATAATGGCGTCGGAAAAACCAATATTCTCGATGCACTTCATTATTTATCGATGGCAAAAAGTTTTCTGGGAAATAAAGACCTCAATAATATTAAAACCGACGAAGACTTTTTCACCATTGAAGGAACAATTGATGATGGAGAAAAAGAAAACATCATCAAAATTCAGCAGCCGAAAGACGCCAAAAAAATTATTAAGAAAAACGATAAATCTTACGATAGAATGGCGGATCATATCGGTTTTTTGCCAAGCGTAATTATATCACCATACGATTCTAACTTGATTTCTGACTCCGGAGAAAGCCGCAGAAAATTTTTAGATGCGATGATTTCACAAACAGATTCGGAATATCTTTTTAACTTAATGCAATATCAGAAAACGGTTCAGCAGAGAAATGCTTTATTAAAGGATTTCGCCCGAAACAGATATTTTGATGCGGACAGTTTGGAAATTTATAATGAACCTTTAATTAAATTTGGAACCAGAATCTTTGAAAAAAGAAAAGAATTTACCAATTCTATTGTACCTTTAATTCAAAGTTATTATGAAACTATTTCTAAAGGAAAAGAGAATATTACCGTGCTTTATGAATCCGATTTGAGCGATAATTCCTTCGGAGATTTACTTCAACAAAATTTAGAAAAAGACAGAATCCTGACTTATACGGCAAAAGGAATTCATAAAGATGATTTACTTTTTGAAATGAACGGAATCGCAATGAAAAAAACTGCAAGTCAGGGACAGCAAAAATCTTTTTTAATTGCGTTAAAGTTATCTCAAATGAACAGAATTAAAGAATTAACGGGAAAAACTCCCATTCTTTTATTGGATGATATATTTGATAAACTTGATGATTCCAGAGTTTCACAATTGATCGAATTGGTTAATCAGGAACATTTTGGGCAAATATTTATTACCGACACCAATAAAGAGCGCACCGAAAATGTGGTCAAACGAATTAATGAAGAAAGCAAAATTTTTGAGCTACAATGAAAAAGAAAAGAGAATATCAGTCTTCCGAACTCGTAAAATCTTTTGCTAAAATTTATGGTTTTGAAGATAAATTACTGGCTTTTGAAGTGAAGGATTTCCTACATGAATATCTGAATGATGCACTTTACAATGAAATAGAATCGGTGAATCTGAAAAGGAAAATTTTAGAATTGAGAATTAAATCTCCCCTGCTTAAAAATGATTTTCGAATGAGGAAAACCTTTTATCTGAAGAAATTTCAGGAGAAATTTGGGGAAGAAAATTTTATTGATCTTCTGGTTTTGTAACTACCGTATTGTCTACCATTTCCTTTGCACTGTTATCCAAATTTGAACGAATCGGTAAGAAAAAACGCAGTGGATTTTTAAGGAAATATCTAACAATTTCTCTATAAATCTCTTTTACTTCTCCGAAATTCACTTTTCTGGAACGGAACGCCAATATCATCGACAAGCCAAAACTCACCGCGAAATTGAAGAAACCGATAAGGAAAACGGTCACAAAAGAAATCCAAAAGGTCTTCGCCGTTACAGAAAAATCAGTGCCGTATAATCCCAAAGCAAAGTTTCCGGAAGCAAAAGTAATGTGTCTGATATCTAGATCTAAACCAAAGAAAAGTCCTACAGGACCTGTAATTCCCAGGAAGATTCCAAACCAGAAATTCGAAATAATGCCCGCCCAGTTTTTCGCATAGTAATCGGACAAACCTTTCGAGGCCGATTTTCCAAAAAAATAATTTAAAAAAGGATTCTTCTCAATCCTTTTTGGAATATGATAAAATACAGAACTATTGCCTACGTTTCCTGAAATAATTCCGGAGATAAAAAGAAAGAAACCAGCAATACACGCATGAAAAATTGCTTTTGACTCAAATGGATCTAAGTCTGTTAACAGTTTTGTCGACTTTTCGGCGGCAAAATTTTGCGCAAACAGGACATCTATTCCATAAATAATGGCGAGCGCAATAGGAAATGCCAACAGAACATTGCCCATAAATGCAATAAACTGCGTTCGGAATAATTTAGAAACCAAATGTGCAAAATCGGTATAATTTTTCTGAGTATTTTCTCCTTCAGAAAGTACTTTCGCCATCGTTGCGGCCGTCATTGCAGGCTGTTTTGTAGCCAAGGTATAATTCATTAGAAAAATCATAATGAACCCCATAGCATAATTAAAAGCGTAGAGAAACGCATGCGAAAAATCACTACCCGGAATGTAACCGTACAATAATTTAAGTACACAAAGCGCTCCTACAATAATCCCACCACCACTTGCACGCCAAAACATCATCAAATAATCTTTCGTCGTAGATGCGATATAATGAGATCCTGTTTCTGCAGTGTGATTCGTAATCAGATGCGATTTTAAAGTAGTGCTGTCAGAAAATAATTCCCGTAAATTGTTTTTATGGGATTTATATTCCAAAATTTTAAAAAAGAGTCTTTTCGAATTCGTTAAAACATCCTCTTCTTTATCGAAAATCATCACCGAAAGAATATCGGTCATTCTTTCAAGTTGTTGTCTTATTTTTAATAAAGACTGATTAATTTTCCCGGAAATCCCGTATTTCGAAGAGTTCTTAAAAGCCAGAGCTACAAACTCCAGACATTGTTTTAAATAGACTTTGATCTGCTTATAATTGACATCTTTACTGGTCAGGAGAAACTCAGGATTCTCTTTATAACTTTGGTTCAGCAAATCGATTTCGTTTTGCATAGCCAAAAAAGGATTGTCGAATTTTCTGTATTCAGGTGCCATATTCACCACCTGCACATCCATCGCATTTCCGATAATTCGCCAGGCAAGAATATTTAAAGAAAACAAAAGTTCATTTTTAACGCTGGGCTTTAGAATCATCCGATCAATTTTCAGCAATCTGAAGACTTCATCTAAATCCTCTTTTTTCAAATTTCTGAAAAACTCCAGGTCAGCTTTCGGGCGAACAGATACTGTATCGACCAAATACCAGATCGTTTCTTCATTTTCTACGCTGGGCAAAAACGTGTCCAGTAACCGTTTTTTTAACTCCGGATAAAATGCATTTTCCGATAAAATATTGGCTTCGGTAAGTGATAGATTAAAGGGTTTGCCTTCAAATAGATTCCGGATATAATAGCCAAAATTTTCTGTAACTTCTTCATTTTCCCGCAGGAAATTTAAAACCTCCGTAAAATGAACTTTACGAATTCTATGTAAAATTTCGATTAAGGGATCGAGAGATTTGGTTTCATTTCTAAAACTAAAATACTTGATCAGTATTGTACTGAAACTATCTTTATCGCGAAAAGTGAATACCATAATATCGGGTAAAGATAAATTATTTAAGCGTGATATTATTCATCTGTCGCATAATCCAAGTGTGCTTTTTGTTCAGGTAAGCCGACGGATTTTTTGGATCATATTTTCGTGGATTTGGAAGTATGGTTGCAATCCAGGCGGCTTCACTTTTTGTTAAATCTTTAGAACTTTTGTTAAAGTAATATTTTGAAGCGGACTCCACACCGAAAACGCCACGGCCCATTTCAATTGAATTAAGATATCGTTCCAGAATAACATCCTTTCCCCAAACCAACTCGATAATGAAGGTGTAAACAGCTTCAAAACCTTTTCTAATCCAGCTTCTTCCCTGCCATAAAAATATATTTTTTGCAGTCTGCTGAGAAATCGTACTGCCGCCACGAAGTTTTTTACCTTTTTGGTTGTATTTCATTGCTTTTTCGATGGCTTTATAATCAAATCCATTGTGCACAAAAAAACTTTGATCTTCCGCCGCGATCACGGCTTTTTTTACATTACTTCCCATTTCATCATACGATATGTAATCTCTTTTGAGCTTCCCGTATTCCATTAACCCTCCAATCTGCGTAATCGTTATGGGCGGATTAAAAAATTTTCCCCAAACAATAAAAAGGATGTTTGCGAGAATGATAATATAAATAATTCTTTTAATTTTCTTCCACATAAATAATGAGTCAAAGGTAAACAGTTTCAAAGGTGCAAAAATAGAAATAAAATTTACTTCAACTCCCTTAAATAGGTCAATTTGTAGTCAGGCAACAATTCAGAATGAAAAATCTTGATGTAATCCTGAAGAACAAGGTCTGCTCTGACCACTCCACTTTCAAAATAATCATTTGATTTACCTACTTCTCTGCCATTGATGGTGTACAATTTACCCTGATTGTACACAGGAAGTTTGGTGTAATTAGGATTGATCTGCAGCAATTCTCTTTTATGTTGATGGTTGCCGATGTTTACCCAGTATTCAGCTTTTTGACCTTTCACAAAAACTTCCTCAAAACTTAAGGGAATTGCCTTGCTTTCAGCATTATCAGCATTAATGTAGATTGCATTAGCATCATGAATAAACTGTGCTAAATTTGATTTCCCACCCGGCAGAAACCACTGATTACCATACATTTCGTTGGCTAGAACGATCGGTCTGTTTGCTGCAGATTTTGCTAAGGCTGTAAGAGAATCATATCTTTTCGCAATCAGATCAAATCGGCTTGCGGCTGCTTGTTCCTGATTGAAAAGTTGACCGAACAATAAAAGGTATTTTGATTTTTCTAAAGGATCTTGCTCCAGATATTCATCCAGGAAAATAATTTCGATGCCATTTTTCTTTATTAAATCATAGGTGTTTTCAAAACTCGCAATATAATTGGTAAAAATAGCATCGGGTTTTAGCGCTATAATTTTTTCCAGATCATATTTCTGTTCATTTCCTACATTTTGAATTTTCCCGTTCTGTACGAGCTGTTGAATTTTTTTAGAATAAACATATTCGGGACTTGATATTCCAATAATATTATGTTCCAAATTGAGTTCTGCAAAATAGCCCACCAAACTTGCGTTAAGCAAAATCACTTTTTTAAAAGGAAGTTTTTCTTTTGGAATATCAAATTTAAAATTACCTGATTTGATGTGAAAATTACCTTCATCTTCTTTAAACTGGACATTTTCTGAAATAATTTGCCAATCATTTAACTTCGTTGGAGCTTCCTTTTTACAAGCAATAAGAAAAAAAAGCATAAAAAATGTAAAAAAAGTCGATTTCATTTTTTTGAAAGGGATAAAAAGTGTTATATTTGCAGACCTAAAAAAAGGCCTCGTGGCGCAACTGAATAGCGCACCTGATTACGGCTCAGGAGGTTACAGGTTTGAATCCTGTCGAGGTCACAAAAACCTAGCAATTCGCTAGGTTTTTTTTATTTTTCCAAGAGTAAAGAAACCCATTCTTCTCTTTGCAGTTTCTTTTTCAAAGTTAGTTTTTGTGCGGTACAAACTTCCAGAATATCATCTACATCGAAGAAACATAAACCGGACAATAATAATTGACCGCCATTATTTAAAACAGAAACATACGTTGGAATATCCGAAATTAAAATATTTCGATTGATGTTGGCTAAGATAATATCGAAATTTTCACTGCCTAAATTATCCGCAGTTCCTTGAGAGATTTCCAATTGTACATTATTTCTCGCTGCATTTTCAATCGAGTTTTCTACGGACCATTCATCGATATCAATAGCTACGGTTTTTCCGGCACCTTGCTGTTTGGCAAAAATGGCTAAAACAGAAGTTCCGCAACCCATATCTAAAACAGTTTTGTTTTCGAAGTTCATGTCAAGCATTTGCTGAATCATCAAATAGGTTGTGGCGTGATGGCCGGTTCCGAAAGACATCTTGGGCTGAATGATAATTTCGTGCGGTAAGTTTTGATTGGGATGAAATTCTGCACGAATGGAAACCTGATCTTCAACATTGATGGGAGAAAAGTTTTTTTCCCACTCTTCATTCCAGTTGATATTTGGCATTTCTTTGTAAGTATAGGAAATCTTGATATCAGGATTTTGAAGTAGATGAACTTCTTTCAGGTCTTCTTCCTTGAACAATTCTGTTTGAATGTAGGCCAAAATCCCGTCGTGTTCTTCTGTAAAACTATCGAAACCGATTTCGATGAGTTCTGCCATCAGGATTTCGTTCCAGGGTTGTAAAGGTTCTATTTTAAAATTGAATTCTAGGTAATTTTGCATGCTTATCTTTTTGCAAAAATAAGGATTTTGGGTGGAACTAACTTTAACCACAAGGTCCAAAAGTTTTCGATGAATTTTTATACTTATAATTTTTTAACACATTAATAACATAAGTTTTAGGGAAATTAGATTAAGAAAAAAGTGCAAATTAGTTTACAACAAATTTTACAGAAATTTCGAGGAGAAATATTTACTGATCATATTTTTTAATTTGCACAGAAGAGACCCCAAATATTTTTATTTTTTTGCCTACTTTTTTTAATAAACCAGTTTCAAAATTTCTCTTAAAGACAACGACATCGCCACTTACAGAATTTGTTGCGATAAGAAATTTTCCGGATTCGTCAATTGCAAATATTCGTGGATGTTTCCCTAAAGTTGATTGATAACCAACATTTTTTAAAGTTCCATTTTCATGAATTTCAAAAATTGCGATGTTATTTTTGGAGCCACGATTTGATGCGTATAAAAATTTTCCATCAGGAGAAATATGAATATCTGAACTTTCGAAATTGTCTTTTTGTTTATCGGAATGCGTATTTATTCGTTGAATGCCTTCCAATTTTCCATTTTCATATTTGTACGCATCTACGGTTCCTGTCAATTCATCAATGCAATAGGCAAATTTTGCGTTGGGATGAAACGTAAAATGTCTTGGTCCGCTTCCTAAAATTGTTTTCGTATATGGTATCGCTGCAATTTGGAGAGGTCTGCTTTGTTCATTCTCAAATTTATAGGTTCGAATCTTATCTGCGCCAAGATCCGGGAAAAATAAATAGTCAAAGTTGGGTGAAAAAACCGCCGAATGAATATGTGAGCGATCTTGCCTATCTTTATTGAGGCTTCCTTCTTCAAATTGAAAGTTTTGTACCAAAGGATCAATCATTCCATTTTCGGAAATTGGGTAAACAGAAATACTGCCTTCCGTATAATTCGCGTTGATGAGCCATTTTCCATTTTTATGAACGGTAAGATAAACAGGATTTTCCCCACCACTTTTCTGACTGTTGATGACGTTGAGAGTTTTATTGTGTGGATTAAATTCAAAACTGCTTACACTTCCTGCATTTTTAGTTTTGCTTTCTGTGCAGGCAAAAACATATTTTCCGTTTGGAGATATGGTTAGAAAAGATGGATTGAGAATGTTTTTTACGGTTGTCACTTTGGTGAGTTTTCCGTTGTCGGTATTTAATTGATAAACATATATTCCGTCCGTGGTTTTGTCTCTGTTAAATGACCCCAAAAAGACAAACGTATTTTGAGAATACAAATTACTAAAGGAGAAAATAATAATTAGGATAGAGATTATTTTTTTCAATTTTTTGATTTAAAATTTTCGGTGAAAATAAATAATTGTGGATTTAAAATATAACTGCGCCCCGGATTGAACGGCATGTTTGAGCTCTTTTTTTGCGATGGAAAAAGCAAAGGCAAAAAAAGCGAGTAGTGAAAGCCGGAGATGTGCGCCCAAAACTTTAACGATCTTAGTTTGAAATTATTCTTTATGAAAATGAGAAGGAAACGCATCTTCGGGTTTTTGACGGAAAACATTGAGTAAAATCCAGGATTTAAGAAAACCATAACCGTAGGAAAACATCTGAATATACGTGGAAATAATAGCCATTGCGGCTATGCTGATATTTTTGGTTTGGTACAACGCATGAAAAAACACGACGAAGGTATAAAAACCGTAAAGGCCTAAAATTAAACCTTTCTGAAAGAAAAAGTACTCGATGAAGCCGAGAAAATAGCCTAATAGAAATAGAGAAGGAAATGCGAAGGAAATCTTCACATATTTCGGATGGCGTTGATTCAGAATGGGACGCGCACAACCAAACTGATAAACTTGTTTTGAGAATTTTCCGAAGTCAACTCTACGCTTATGATAAACGCCAATATCATAGAAAAAGGCTGTCGTAAAGCCATTCTCCCAAAGCCGCATGGAAAGATCGGGATCTTCGCCGATGCGCATTTCTGAAAAACCACCGACTTTCTCGAAGGCTGTTTTTCGAACCCCCATGTTGAAACTACGGGGTTGAAATTTAGTTACTGCTTTCTTATTCCCCCGAATTCCACCCGTAGTGAAAACGGAAGTCATGGAATAGGAAATTGCTTTCTGCATGAGATTAAAGCCTTTGTGGGCTTTGTCTGCGCCACCGAATGCGTCGCATGGAATTTCTGAAAGGTTCTTCTTTATATTTTGAATATAATCGGTTTCAACGATGACATCGGAATCGACGAAAACGAGCCAGTCGTTTTTGGCTCTTTTGGCGCCATAATTTCGAGATAATCCGGGACCGGAATTTTCTTTACGAAAGAATTCTATAGGTAAAGTTTCGTGAAATAACTCGGCAGTCGGACGTAAATCAATTAAAGAACCATCGTCGACAATGATCACCTCAAAATCTTTATCGGTTTGATGCGACAAGGAATTTAGCAGCTCGAAAAGTTCGTCTCTTCGGTTGTAAATGGCGATGATTATTGAGATTGACTGCATAGTTTATCGAATAACAAAAGGCATAAAAGCTTTATTTCAGAATTTTTAAAAGTTCAAAGAGGAAAGTAAGATTGAATTAACTGTCTCCTTCTTTACTTTCTAACTTATGAATTTTCTTCGTTCCTTCATACATTTCGTACTGCATAAATCGACATTCCAGTTTCCCGTTGAAAAGTTTGATTTTACGTGAAGGTCTTAATCCGACTCTTTTCAAAGAATCTAAATCTGAGGAAATCAACCAGGCCAAAGTATTTGGATAGTTCTTCTTAAAGGTGTCTCCGATTTTAGCGTAAAACTCATCATCGTTAATAACAATTCTTTCATCGTAAGGTGGATTGAAAACCATCATGAGTGGGAATAATTCCTTTTTAGATTCAAAGAAATCCTGTTCTCTCACTTCGATGATATCGTCCATTTCTGCAGCTTCTATATTCACGCGAGCTGCATGCAACATATCGGGATCGATATCGTATCCTACAATTTTGCCGGTGAATTCTTTCACGCGATTAAGGCGAACTTCTTTAATAGTCTGAAATAATTCTACGTCGTAATTTAACCAGTTTTGAAAACCGAATCTTTTGCGGAAGGTCTGCGCCGGTAAATCCAAAGCGATCATGGCCGCTTCGATTAGTAAGGTTCCGGAACCACACATTGGATCCAGGAAATTTCCTTTTCCGTCCCAACCTGCTAACTGCAACATTCCGGACGCAAGCACTTCATTCAATGGCGCTTCGCCCTGTTCTTTTCTGTAACCTCTTTTGAATAAAGCATCACCGGAAGAATCCAGAGAAATTGTAACCAATTCTCTATCGATGTGAAGGTGCAGTTTAATATCCGGTTGTTGCGTATCAACACTCGGTCTTTTATTATATTTGAATTTAAAGAAATCCACGATCGCATCTTTCATCTTTAAAGACATGAACTGAGAATGCGAAAATCTTTCAGAATAAATGGTCGTGTCAATGGCAAAACTTTGATCAACGGTCATATATTCATCCCACGGAAAATCAAAAAGTTTGTCGTAGAAACGGTTTTCATCCCAAGCTTTGAATGTTAAAACCGGAACCAAAATCTTCAGTGCCGTTCTGGCTGAGTAATTAATTTTATAAAGAAAGCCTAAATCACCTTCAACATTTACCGCACGGTTTTTAACTTCTACATTTGCGCCGCCCAGCTTTCTAATTTCTTCTGCTAAAATTTCTTCGAGGCCGAAAAAAGTTTTTATCTGTATTTTTAAGTTTTCTATATCCATATTGTAGTGACCAGCAGTGTGGTAAATTTTAAATTGGTAAATTGAGTTTAGCAAATATTGTTTAAAATGACAAAGCTGAAATTAGAAAGTTGCTTCTAATAAAAGAAAACTTTTAAAACTTGTCGTTTTACAATTGCAAATTTAGTTATTTTTGCAGAATGGCATGGTTTGAAACTTGGTTTGATACTCCTTATTATCATATTCTTTATAAAGACAGAGATTTTGCAGAAGCAGAAAATTTTATCACCTTATTAATCAATCACTTAAAAATTCAGAAAGGATCAAAAATTATTGACCTCGCTTGCGGGAAAGGAAGACATTCTGTGTTTTTGAACCAAATGGGTTACGAGGTCTTTGGTTTAGATTTGTCCCAGCAGAGCATTGATCATAACAAAAAGTTTGAAAATCCGGACTTGAAATTTGAAGTTCATGATATGCGTGAAGAGATTTATGGTCAATTGTCTTCGCAAAAAGTAGACGGTGTTTTCAATCTTTTTACCAGTTTTGGATATTTTGAAGATGAAAAAGACGATCAAAAAGTTTTTCAGTCAATTTCAAATATTTTAAAGGACGATGGCTATTTTGTTTTGGATTTTCTGAATGCAAAATGGGTGGAAAACACTTTAATTAAAGAGGGGAAAATATCGAAAGGTGGAATCGAATTCCTTATTAAAAAGAAGATTGAAGATCAACATATCATTAAAGACATTACTTTTAAAGATCAGGGAAAAGATTATCATTTCTTTGAAAAAGTAAAACTTCACACTTTGGAGGAAATCAATGATTATGCAAAGGAATTTGGATTTGAACGACAATTAATTTTCGGGGATTATCATTTGGGGGACTTCGATTTGGAAAGATCACCACGATGCATCAACCTGTTTAAAAAAGTAGAATAAATATAAAAAAACTGACGGGCTTATGATTGTTATTCTTTTAATTCTAAGTGTTTTATTGGGCGTTTTTTTGGGAAAATTTTTCGGTGATCGGGAAAAATTCGCAAAGAATCTATTAGTTGTAAGTGCGGGTTTCTTGATTACAATTTGCTTGAATGAGGTTTTCCCGGAAGTTTATTCGGGCGATAATCATCATATTGGATTATGGGTAATTGGCGGAGTTTTACTTCAAATGTTACTGGAAAATTTAACCAAAGGATTTGAGCATGGTCACTTTCATCATCATACTGAAGGAAAAAATATTCTTCCCTTAGCGCTGATGATCGGTCTGTTTATTCATGCTTTTTTGGAAGGAATTCCCCTAGCCAACGAAAAAGAAGTCTTAAGCCCTTATCTGACCGGTATTCTCGTACATAATATTCCTATTTCATTTATTTTAGGAGCTTTTTTAGTTAAAAACAAAAAGTTTTCAGCTTCGGCTTTTTTAATTATTGCAATTTTTGCTCTGGCTTCCCCTTTTGGATTGTTTTTAGGACAATATTTTAATCCGAATTTAGAAGTGTATTTCCTGGCTTTGGTTGGGGGAATTTTCCTTCATATCTCCTCCGTCATCATTTTCGAAAGTAATAAGAACCATAATGTTGACTGGAAAAAAATTGGTCTGGTTGCTTTGGGAATTCTTTTGGCAATGACGGGACATTTATTTCACAGCCATTAACATTAAAAGGACTTGTATAAAAGTAAATTAACTTCTTAAGATTGGTAGTGTTTCACTAACTGTGTAAGTTGAAAAGTTATTCTGAAAAATTTTGAGCCTTCAAAAGCTCAAAACTTTTTCGGAAATAACTTTTTACTATTTTTAAACTTTATACAGTTATGATCGACAAAGAAGAATTATTAAACAACAAGGATTTCTACAAATCCTTCAAGAGTGGAGAAGATTTAACCTCTTTCTTCAAAACAATGCACAAACGAGCCGTAGAACATATGCTCGAAGCCGAATTAGATGACCATCTGGATACCGAGAAACATCAAAAAACAAAAGACGGAAATTATCGCAATGGCCATCAAACCAAGAAGATAAAAACCTCTTTTGGCGAAGATGAAATTAAAGTTCCGCGGGATAGGGAAAGTACTTTTGAGCCAGCCTTAGTTCCCAAAAGGCATAATATTATTGAAGGTTTGGAAAATGTTATCATCTCATTTTATGCCAAAGGAATGAGTGTAAGTGATATTGAAGATCAGATCAAGGAAATGTATGATTTTGATGTTTCAACATCCACAATATCCAGGATTACCAATGCGGTTTCCAGTGAGATTGTCGCTTGGCAAAATCGGCCACTAGAGGATTTATACCTCATTGTTTGGATGGATGGAATTGTTTTTAAAGTCCGTGAGAACTCAAAAGTTATCAACAAAACCATTTATCTTGCCGTTGGTTTAAGACGGGATGGAAGAAAAGAAGTTCTGGGAATGTGGCTTGGAAAAAACGAAAGTTCCAGTTTTTGGATGAGCGTTTTAACTGACATAAAAGCACGTGGCGTAGAAGATATACTGATCACTGCAACGGATAATCTCAATGGATTTACCCAAACTATTCGCAGTGTTTTCCCACAATCTCAAACTCAGATCTGCGTGGTGCATCAGATTAGAAATGCTTGTAAATACGTAGTTTGGAAGGACAGAAAAGCCTTTACTTCCGACATGAAACACATTTACAACGCTCCCACCAAGCAAGCCGCAGAAGCCGCCTTAAATGATTTTGCAGAAAAATGGGAATCTAAATATTCGTATGCCATCAAATCCTGGAGAGATAATTGGGATGAATTAACGGTATTTTTCGAATTTCCGGTGGAAATCCGTAAAATCATTTACACCACCAATTTAATAGAAAATCTCAACGGAAAAATAAGAAAATATACTAAAAATAAAATGTCTTTTCCTACTGATGATGCGGTTTTAAAGTCAGTTTTCCTTGCCTTAAGAGAAGCAACAAAAAAATGGACAATGCCGATTCGAGATTGGGGAATCGTATTAAATCAATTTATGCTTATATTTGAAGAAAGGCTCAAGTTATAAAAAACTCAAGTCTTAAACTTTTCAACTTACACACTTTGCGGGACAGTGTCTTAAGATTCCAAGTATATATAATTGGAAAAATATAAAAAGCCGCTTCAAGATTGAAACGGCTTTTTTATTGTATCTCTATGGAAGATTATATTAAAATCTCCAACCGAGTGTAATAAAGAAATTATCTTTCGTATTCTTTACATCCGATACTACAGCATCCGCTGATTCTACGATGTAACTATTGGAGAAATATCCTGTATTGCTGGTTGCGGAACCTGCTAAAAGAGGACTTTTATATTCTGAGCTTACATTCTGATAAGCTGCATCTATATAAAATGATTTGAAATCATAACCCAATCCTGCTCCAATTACCGAACGTTTCCCAGAAATTAAATTGTCAAAAGAGGTATTTGCAGCTGTTCCATTATCAGATAATGCAGAAATGCTCATTGAGTCAAAAGGACTTGCAGCAAAAGCATATCCTCCACGAATTCTAAAACCTTCTATTCTATATTCTGCACCTGCTTTAATTTCAGACATGCTTTTAGAATGGTCAGTAAAGAAACTATTCAATTCTGTTTCCGCGTTTCCGTAGACCTTATATTTTGGTTTTGTTAATCCCAAAGTGTAGTCTACATTTAATGAGAAGTTTTTATTCGGCACGTATGAAGCACTCAAAGTTGCTTTTAAAGGAGTAGAAAGCTTACGGTCCTCCGTGTAAGTTCCATCGATCGGGTTTTCATATTCATTATAAACTCTCGCAATTGACCACCAGGTAGGTGTTTCTAATGCAGCTCCGACTCTGAACTGAGGATTTACTTTTCCAATAACTCCCACTACCGCTGAGAAACCGTTTGAGGATTCTGAGAAAGGAGTATACTGTTTATTGTAAACATCGGTTGAATTATTTATAGTTGATGTGAAAGCAGCAGAATCATACTGATCAATCTCTGCGGAGTGAAAGTTAAGTCCTGCTCCTACATAAATTCTATTGTCATAATTCCCACCGGCTGCAATACTCATTTTAGATACATTGCCATAACGATTGTAAGCATGACCTGCAAAACTTAAATTATCAATGAGCAAATTATCTGCATCATAAATATTAAAATTCACATTATTATTTGCCGGAGTTTCTGAATAATCTTCGATGGACTCGTTTGAAAAGTTCACTCCCACATTTACAAACTTCCAAGGTGAAGTTGAATCAACTCTAAAAACAGCAACACCGCCTACATTTCCTAAGTCTGTATTGTTGACTTTATAATTTTGTACGTTCCCAGCTAATGAAGTTTCGTTTTTGTTGCTTTGAATTGCTAAGGTTCCGGAGAATTCACTCGCAATACTTACGGCAATACCTGCAGGATTTGAATTTAATACAGAAACATCACCACCCAAGGCGCCCATAGAACCAGCCATCGCATTATATTTTGACGAACCCATCAGGGCAGAATTGGAATAAACATCTACGGTATTTCGCAGAGTAGAAATATCCTGTGCGTTAACAAAATAAGCTACAGAAATTCCCAATACTAAAAAAGACTTTTTTATCATTTTAAAAATTATGCTTGATTATAAATTATCTTCTAAAACCTCCGGATGATCTTGTAGAACCTGAGCTTGAGCTTGATGATCCGCTATTAAAACCACCGCCGGTATTTCCAGATCTGAAGCCATTGTCGCTGGAATTACTTCTGTATCTAGGCTCACTACTTGGCATTGATTGTCTAGGAGTAGAGTTCTGTCTCGGGTTATTGATTTGAGGAGAAGTTCGGTATCTTGGTTGGTTGATATTAGGTTGAACTGAACGAGGATTTGTATTTCGCACATCATTGCTTCTTATATTATCATTTCTAAATCCTGAATTCTGATTTGTGTTTTGTCTAACGCCGGAGTTTGAATTACGGAATCCATTATCTGCACCACTTCTTTTATATTGAAATCTGGGTGCATTATAAGAATTGAATCCATTACCATAATAATTGTAATACGGAGCATTGTATCCATAATAGTAAGGGGAACCATAATATCCATAATAAGGATTGTAATAACCATAGAAAGGACTGTAGTAATTACTGAACGGCCCATATCCATAACCCCAAGGATTGTAGTACCCACTATATCCAAAGCCATAACTCATTCCGAATCCAAAACCGGAATACAAGCCGGATCCGTAAGGGTAACCCCAATAATCATTGTAGTAGGTATCAGTTCCTGTATAGATACCCCAATCTGAATCCTGCGCATCCTGCCAATTTTGATTTCTGTTCTCTGCATTCAGATATTTATTCTGATCATCAACCGCCTGATAATCATAATAGTCACCAATTTTATTACCGTTACTCATGACCATTCCTTCCGGAAGGGTGTCTCGGTTAGGATCGTAGTAAACTCCATCTGTTTCACTATATCCACCCATGGTTGTCATACAGGAAGATAGTAGCAAACCACCCATCACCGCTAAAACCGATTTTGATTTCAGAAGGTTGAGCACATTTTTATAAGTAATATTTTTCATGATAAGGTGAAAAAGTTTTAATTGATTTATATTTGCATTTTATACCAAAATTGTACCAATTATAGGGAACAAATTTTGAGTAAAAATACGCTTTTTAGATTAGATATTAAAAGGGATAAATAGTTAAATCAAAACATAAAAAATAATGGCAAAACTTACTTCGAGAGCCGAGGATTACAGTAAATGGTATAATGAATTAGTAGTTAACGCAGACTTGGCTGAAAATTCCGGAGTTCGTGGCTGTATGGTGATTAAACCGTATGGTTATGCAATTTGGGAAAAAATGAGAGATGAATTGGATAAACAATTCAAAGAAACTGGTCATCAAAATGCCTATTTTCCTCTCTTTATTCCGAAAAGCTATTTCGAAGCAGAAGAACAAAATGCAGAAGGTTTTGCTAAAGAATGTGCCGTAGTTACCCATTACCGACTTAAGACAGATCCTGATAATCCGAAAAAATTAATCGTAGATCCTGAGGCAAAATTAGAAGAAGAGTTAATCGTTCGTCCAACCTCGGAAGCGATTATCTGGAGTACCTATAAAAAATGGATCCAATCGTACCGCGATCTTCCAATTTTAATTAATCAATGGGCCAATGTTGTCCGTTGGGAAATGAGAACGCGTTTTTTCCTAAGAACTGCAGAGTTCCTTTGGCAAGAAGGTCATACCGCTCATGCGACCAAAGATGAAGCGATTGAAGAAACTGAAAAAATGCTACATGTCTACGCAGAATTTACAGAAAACTTCATGGCTATTCCTGTAATTAGAGGAATAAAAACTCCATCTGAAAGATTCGCGGGTGCTGATGAAACCTACTGTATTGAAGCCTTAATGCAAGATGGAAAGGCACTACAAGCTGGAACTTCTCACTTTTTAGGGCAGAATTTCGGGAAAGCTTTTGATGTAAAATTTACGACTAAAGAAGGAAAAATTGAACATGCCTGGGGAACCTCTTGGGGAACATCCACACGATTGATGGGCGCATTAATCATGACTCATTCTGATGATTTAGGATTGGTCCTTCCACCTTCATTAGCACCTATTCAAGTTGTAATTGTGCCTATTTTTAAAGGAGAAGAGCAGTTAGCTCAAATTGATGAAGTCGCTTTTGAAGTACAGGACAAATTGAAAGCTAAAGGTATTTCTGTAAAGTATGATAACAGAACAGATAATAAGCCAGGGTGGAAATTTGCAGAATATGAATTAAAAGGAGTTCCAATCAGGATTGCAATGGGAGCGCGTGATTTAGAAAATAAAACCGTAGAAATTGCAAGACGCGATAACTTAACGAAAGAGACGCAGCCTTTAGAAAATATCGAAAATTATATTGAAGAGCTTTTGAGCACCATTCAGAAAGATATTTTTGACAAAGCTTTACAGTTTAGAGATACGCATATTACAAAGGTAGATGCTTACGAAGAATTTAAAACTGTTTTAGAGGAAAAAGGTGGATTTATCGCAGCACATTGGGACGGTACTGCCGAGGAAGAAGAGCAGATCAAAAACGAAACTAAAGCCACAATTCGTTGTATTCCATTAAATAATGAACTTGAGGAAGGAATTTCTTTAATAACCGGAAAACCTAGTAAACAAAGAGTAATTTTTGCAAAAGCTTACTAAGAAATAAACGGTAAAATAATCATTTATTAATGTTAATATTTCCATAAAATTAGTGAAAATTCAATATTTTGGACTAAATATTGTATATATTTACTTATTAACTTTAAAAACAAACTATTATGGCATTAAACATTATTGATCTAATCAAAGGGCAGTTAGGTCCCGCGTTAGTTTCTCAAGCAGCATCTCAATTGGGAGAAAGTGAATCTGGAATTTCAAAAGCAATTAGCGGATTGCTGCCGGCTGTTGTTGGTGGTATGGCTAACAATGCTGACAAGCCTGAAGTACTTGATGCAATTACAGGAGCAGCTTCGAGTGGGATGTTAGGAAACCTTCTTGGTGGAGCTACAGGAAATTCATTGATTAGCTCAGTGTTATCATCTATTTTTGGTGATAAAATTGGAGCATTGGTTAATTCAATTTCTACCTTTTCAGGCGTAAGTAATTCTTCTTCAAGTTCATTATTAAGCATGGTAACTGGAGCAGCTTTAGGTTCCATTGGAAAATATGCAGCTGATAATAATATAGGAGCTTCCGGAATTACAAGTTTGCTACATGATCAAAAAGGAGTCGTCTCTTCTTTATTACCTGCTGGACTTTCTTTAGCTTCTTTAGGTTTAGGAAATGCTTTCGGTGATCACGATCCTCAAAAAGTAAAAGTTACTTCATACGACGAACCGAAAGTTGAAGTAAATAGAGGTGGTGAAACTCATGTTACCAGCACACCAAACAATAATAACGAGGGCGGATCAATTTGGAAATGGTTGTTGCCATTGCTTCTACTGGCTTTAGCAGCTTGGTTCTTATGGAAACAATGCAACAAGCCTGCAGATCAAACCGTTGTAACAAGCGATTCAACAGCAGTTGTGAGCGATACAGCGAATACCATGATGAATAATGATTCAGCAATGGTAACAGGAAGTAAAGAAATGACTGATATCGATTTGAACGGTAAACCACTTAAAGGTTACGCAAATGGATTGGAAGCATCTATGATCAACTTCTTAAAATCTGACGGTTATAAAAATGCCGCTGACGATGCTGCTTTAAGAGATACTTGGTATAATTTTGATAATGTTAATTTCAAGATGGGTTCTTCTTCTGAGTTGGAAGCTGGATCTGAAGGACAGGTTCAAAATCTTGCTGAAATCTTAAAAGCATATCCGGAAGCAAAAATTAACATCGGAGGATATACTGACAATACTGGTGATGCTGCAGTAAATAAAGCTTTGTCTCAGAAAAGAGCAGACTATATTAAAGCTGAACTCGGTAAAATGGGTGTAGGTGCACAAGTTGTTGACGCAAAAGGATACGGTAGCGAGTTTGCCACAGTTCCTGCAACAGCTTCTGATGCTGAAAGAGCAGTAGATAGAAAAATGGCAGTTAGATTTACAAAATAGATCTTAACTAAAATATAGCAATAATCCCGAATTTATTTTCGGGATTTTTTTTGTTTCATAGTTACGGATTACGTTATTTTTTTTAATTTTGTTAGACCAAGCTAACATTCGTGAACCAGTCAAATAGACCGTGGCGAAGAGAGAAACATTCGAACTCTTTACCTGAAGTATTTTCATCTATCCATATTCCTAAAGGCGCTGGTTTCTTTAAAAAACTTTTTGCCTTTGCCGGACCGGGGTTAATGATTGCAGTCGGTTATATGGATCCCGGAAACTGGGCGACCGATATTGCCGGTGGTGCACAATTCGGCTACACGCTGCTATCCGTCATATTAATCTCGAATTTGTTTGCGATGATCCTTCAGCATTTATCGTTAAAACTGGGAATCGTTGCCGAAAGAGATTTAGCACAAGCCTGTCGAGATCACTTCGGTCCAAAAACAAATTTCATCCTATGGATTCTTTGCGAAATTGCGATTGCTGCATGCGATCTGGCAGAAGTTATCGGTTCCGCGATTGCGCTGAATTTACTTTTCGGAATTCCACTCACTTGGGGAGTGGCCATTACCATTGTTGATGTCTTCATTATTCTGTTTCTTCAGGCAAAAGGGTTTCGGGTTATCGAAAGTATTGTAGCCGGTTTAACCTTTGTAATCTTAGGAAGTTTTGTTTATGAAATTATATTAAGTAAACCAGATATTTTTCCTCTCCTCAGTGGACTGGTCCCTCAGAAAGAGGTCATAACCAATCCCTCGATGCTGTATATCGCCATCGGTATTTTGGGCGCAACGGTAATGCCTCACAACTTATATCTTCACAGCAGTATCGTACAGACCAGAAATTATGAAAGAAATTATGAAGGAAAAAAAGAAGCCATAAAATTCGCGACTATTGACAGCACGGTTTCTTTGCTTATCGCATTTTTTATTAACGGAGCCATTTTAATTGTCGCCGCAGCTACTTTTCACACCACCGGAAATCATGATATCGCCGATATTCACGACGCTCATAAAATGCTCGCACCCATTCTGGGGACTACTTTTGCAAGTGTTTTCTTTGCAGTTGCTCTATTGGCTTCCGGACAGAATTCTACTTTAACAGGAACTTTGGCAGGGCAAATTGTAATGGAAGGATTTCTAAATATCCGGCTGAAACCTTGGCTGAGAAGATTAATAACGCGCTCTATCGCCGTAGTTCCCGCTTTGATTGTTACTATTTTATATGGTGAAAAAGGAACGACGGATTTACTGGTTTTAAGTCAGGTCATCTTATCGATGCAATTAAGTTTCGCCGTTATTCCGTTGGTGATGTTTACCAATTCTAAATTGAAAATGGGCGAATTCGTTAATAAACCCTGGCTGAAAATTTTGGTTTGGATTATCTCAGGAATTATTCTCCTGCTTAATCTCGTCCTACTCTATCAGACATTTCTGGGAATATAATTTAATTCTTTGTTGATAAATCTGCCGAAATGTCCTAAAGTTCCTTTTGGCAAAATCTTTGTGAAAGGTTCGTTATAAAATTTAATATTATGTCAGACAACAAAGATATTCAGGAAGAAAACTTAAATCCGCAAGACGATCTTACGCAGAATGCTCCAGAAGAAACTACTGAAAACATGACAGTAGAACCAACAGCAGAAGACCTTTTGGCAGAAGAAAAAGACCGCTACATTCGGCTTTTTGCTGAATTCGAAAATTATAAGAAAAGGACGACCAAAGAGAAAATGGAATTCTTTCAATATGCGAATCAGGATATGATGATTTCGATGTTGGATATTTTAGATGATTTCGAGCGTGCCTTAAAGGAAATTGCTAAAAACGGCAATGAAGCTGACTTATTAGGAGTAGAGCTTATTTATCAGAAATTAAAAAACAAATTAGCTGATAAAGGTTTGAAAGTAATCACAGTAAATCCTGGGGACGATTTCAATGTTGATTTCCATGAAGCTATTACACAAATACCAGCGCCAACTCCTGATTTGAAAGGAAAGATTGTAGACGTTATTGAAACTGGCTATCAGTTAGCTGACAAAGTAATCAGATTCGCAAAGGTAGTTACTGGAAACTAAAATTTAAAAATTCGAATTGTGCAGCCCGGCTTGAGTGAAGCTCATTTTTTTTCTATCGGCAAAAGCTCTGGCAAAAAAATAGCGGGAATGGAAGACGGATCAAGCTGCCCAAATAAATAACTAAAAATATTCTCAGTTCTTAGCTGAAGATAATTCATTTATAATTATTATGTCTAAAATAGATTACTACGAAATCCTGGAAGTATCTAAAAGTGCTTCTCCCGAGGAAATAAAAAAAGCCTACCGAAAAATGGCCATTAAATATCACCCGGATAAAAATCCTGGTGATAAAACTGCTGAAGAAAAGTTTAAAGAAGCTGCAGAAGCTTACGAAGTTTTGAGCGACGCAAACAAAAAAGCACGTTACGATCAATATGGTCACGCCGGAATGAACGGTGGCGGCGGCTTTGGCGGCGGCGGTTTCGGTGGTGGAATGAATATGGACGACATTTTCTCTCAATTCGGTGATATTTTCGGCGGACATTTCGGCGGTGGCGGTGGTCAGCAAAGACAACAAATGCGTGGAAGTAATTTGAGAGTAAGAATAAAACTGAATCTTGAGGAAATGGTTAATGGAACTCAGAAAACCATTAAAGTCAAGAAGATGAAACTGGCAAAAGGAGCTACTTCTAAAACTTGTACCACTTGTAATGGAACGGGAGTTCAGGTGAAAGTAATGAATACCATGTTCGGCCAAATGCAAACACAGACTCATTGTGGAACTTGTCAGGGAATCGGTAAAGTTGCCGATAAAATTCCGGCGGGTGCGAACTCGCAAGGTTTAATTAAAGAGGATGAAGAAGTAACCATCAATATTCCGGCAGGAGCAAGAGAAGGAATTCAGTTGAATGTTCGTGGTAAAGGAAACGATGCACCATTCGGCGGAACTCCGGGAGATTTACTTGTAGTTGTAGAGGAAGAAGTTGATGCCACAATTAAAAGAGAAGGTGATAATCTTCATCAGGAATTATATATTTCTTTCGCTGAAGCGGCTTTGGGAACGCATAAAGAAATCCCGACCGTTGGCGGAAAAGTTAAAATAAAAGTAGATGCGGGAACGCAGTCTGGAAAGATTTTAAGACTTTCTAAAAAAGGTTTACCCAGCATCGACAGTTACGGAACCGGTGATATGTTTGTTCACATCAATGTGTGGACGCCACAAAATCTTTCGAAAGAACAAAAAGAATTTTTTGAAAAACAATTGGCAAATGGGGAAATGCAAGCGGAACCATCCGGAAAAGAAAAAACATTCTTCGAAAAAGTTAGAGACTTATTCGATTGAAAATAAAAAAAGAGGACACTGTCCCGCAAAGTGTGTAAGTTGAAAAGTTTAAGACTTGAGTTTTTTATAACTTGAGCCTTTCTTCAAATATAAGCATAAATTGATTTAATACGATTCCCCAATCTCGAATCGGCATTGTCCATTTTTTTGTTGCTTCTCTTAAGGCAAGGAAAACTGACTTTAAAACCGCATCATCAGTAGGAAAAGACATTTTATTTTTAGTATATTTTCTTATTTTTCCGTTGAGATTTTCTATTAAATTGGTGGTGTAAATGATTTTACGGATTTCCACCGGAAATTCGAAAAATACCGTTAATTCATCCCAATTATCTCTCCAGGATTTGATGGCATACGAATATTTAGATTCCCATTTTTCTGCAAAATCATTTAAGGCGGCTTCTGCGGCTTGCTTGGTGGGAGCGTTGTAAATGTGTTTCATGTCGGAAGTAAAGGCTTTTCTGTCCTTCCAAACTACGTATTTACAAGCATTTCTAATCTGATGCACCACGCAGATCTGAGTTTGAGATTGTGGGAAAACACTGCGAATAGTTTGGGTAAATCCATTGAGATTATCCGTTGCAGTGATCAGTATATCTTCTACGCCACGTGCTTTTATGTCAGTTAAAACGCTCATCCAAAAACTGGAACTTTCGTTTTTTCCAAGCCACATTCCCAGAACTTCTTTTCTTCCATCCCGTCTTAAACCAACGGCAAGATAAATGGTTTTGTTGATAACTTTTGAGTTCTCACGGACTTTAAAAACAATTCCATCCATCCAAACAATGAGGTATAAATCCTCTAGTGGCCGATTTTGCCAAGCGACAATCTCACTGGAAACCGCATTGGTAATCCTGGATATTGTGGATGTTGAAACATCAAAATCATACATTTCCTTGATCTGATCTTCAATATCACTTACACTCATTCCTTTGGCATAAAATGAGATGATAACATTTTCCAAACCTTCAATAATATTATGCCTTTTGGGAACTAAGGCTGGCTCAAAAGTACTTTCCCTATCCCGCGGAACTTTAATTTCATCTTCGCCAAAAGAGGTTTTTATCTTCTTGGTTTGATGGCCATTGCGATAATTTCCGTCTTTTGTTTTTTGATGTTTCTCGGTATCCAGATGGTCATCTAATTCGGCTTCGAGCATATGTTCTACGGCTCGTTTGTGCATTGTTTTGAAGAAAGAGGTTAAATCTTCTCCACTCTTGAAGGATTTGTAGAAATCCTTGTTGTTTAATAATTCTTCTTTGTCGATCATAACTGTATAAAGTTTAAAAATAGTAAAAAGTTATTTCCGAAAAAGTTTTGAGCTTTTGAAGGCTCAAAATTTTTCAGAATAACTTTTCAACTTACACAGTTAGTGAAACACTACCAAAAAGAGATTTCGAAAGGAATCTCTTTTTCATTATACTATTTTGTTAAAGGCCTAAGATTTATTAGTCTTTATATTTAGCATCACGCCGCCAACTACCAGAATATCTGTTCCCGTAATAAACCTTGCCTTGTCACTGACTAAAAAATGAACGACATCTGCGATATCTTCAGGTTTTCCATTTCTTTGTAAAGGGGTTGCTTTTTTAATCATCTCCATTCTTTCAGGATGTTCTTCTGCTGCTTTCAAAGCCATGGGAGTCTCGATAACTCCGGGAGAAACACTTACAATTCTGGCTCTTTTCTGTCCCCATTTATTTGCATTTTTCTGAATGAGTAACTGAACACCACGTTTTGCAAAATTGTACATCACATCTGAACTTCCGCCAACAAACCGACTCACTGTTTCGAAAGAACCGGACTCTTGTGGATTCATTAATGCCTTATAATATTCTGCGTTGGGTGCAACATCATGTCCCATCATCGAAGAAAGTAGCACAGCAACAGAATTTTCAGTAGCTAAATCATAAAATGCGTCAACCAATATTTCTGAGGCAACCAAGTCAATATCGTATATTTTCTTTAAATCTTTTACAGTTCCACTCACGCCGGCAGTATGAACCAGTGCTTTAAAAGAACCATTTTCCGCGGTGAATTTCACCAATTTGTTAACATCATTTTTGTGATATCGCAGGAGACACCCACTGCATCATATCCTTCTCCTTTCAAATGTTCAACTGATCGATTAACCAAATCCTGAGAGTAATCGGTGATAATTAATTTTTCATTTTTAAAGGTTTTTGCACAAGTTGAACCAATTCCACCCGCTCCACGAGTAACTACGATAACTTGTTTTTGAGAATCTATTTTGAGAATTTTTAAGTTAATGAGGTATTATTATGTTTACTAAATTATTTAAAGTTCCTGACAACTTTCCTGGAAGCGACATGATTTAATTCTCTACTTGAATTTTTTTATTTGAAAAATAGAATTAGATGCTAAGAATTATCTTGTACTTTAAAAATTACAATCTAAACAATTAATAAACTAATTAGGAATTTAAGCGATTTTTAAAACCGCAAAACAGAAAGTTCTGCGTGGTACCAAATGGCGTTTGGTGGTCTTCTAAAACAGAATCTATCTTATCAAATTTTTCCTCAAAAGTTGAAGTCAATTTTTCTTGGCTGTATTGACTGATTTCTAAACCGCTGCATTTTAAAGGACCATTCTCAGAAAAGGTTCCGATGATTAAAAAGCCATCAACAGACTTGTTGACAATGGATTTATATTTTTCGATTTCTTCGTCAGTTGTTAAAAAATGAAAAGCAGCGCGATCATGCCAAACGTCATAAGTTTCTGTTGGCTCAAAATCCAGAATATCGCTGACAATCCAGGTTACTTTTTTTGCTTTTTCAACTAAACGTATTTTTGCTTTCTCCAGGGCATTTTCAGAAATATCGAGAACAGTAATATTTTCAAAACCTTGGTTTAATAAATGATCAACCAACTTGCTGTCTCCTCCACCGATGTCTATGATTTTCGCAGATTTATCTAAACCAAATGAATGAATAAAAGCCAAAGAAGTTTTCGGAATTTCCTGCGTCCAACTTACTTCATCCGGGTTTTTGGTTTCGTACACGGTTTCCCAGTGTTTCTTTCTCTGTACATTCATTTATTTAGTATTAAAATTTAATTTATTTACTCTTAGAAAATTGCTCGTTAAAAAATTATTTACCTTTAAAGCAACAACCAAATGTAAATCTTTATTTCGAAATTTTAAATCCTAAATTCTCAACGGTTTTCTTTGCAATATTGTGATCATTCTCCCCACTTCCACCTCCAGAAATTCCTATACTTCCAATCAGATCGCCATCTTTAAAAATAGGCATTCCGCCACCAAGCAGTAAAAGTTCCGGTAAAGTATTAAGGTTGCGGGCATCCGTACTTTTAGCCGCATTATTCATTAAATCCCAAGAGGCGTTTTTGGTAGAAAATGAAGTGTAGGCTTTTCTGCGAGACGCTTCTGTATTATGAGGTCCAACATTATCTCCTTTTAATAACAATAAAACAACTCCGGAATTATTCAAAACTGCGATTGAAACTTTCTTGTCTATTTTTTGGGCTTCAGCATTGGCTTCTTTCGCTAACCTTAATGCTCCTTCCTGATTTAGGGAACTTGATTTTTCAACATATTGAGCAGAAAACATCAAACTTAACATTAATAAAAACGCACTGAAAATACTTTTCTTACTATTCATTATTTAAATTTTAGATTTTAAAGAACAAAACTACATCAATAACACAGAAAGACTTTTACAAATTAAAAATTCCAGTGATAGATAAATAGAATATCAATCTTCAAACTGTACTCCCTACTTTTTAGGACAACAATTCAAGCACAGCACTCCCAAAATTGTCTAAAATTCACTACTTTTGTGCTACCTTAATTTTAAAATTAAAAATCAAATATAATGGCAGAAAAATCTAAAATCGTCTATACTTTGACAGACGAGGCGCCGATGCTGGCAACTCATTCCTTTTTACCTGTTGTACAAGCGTTTACCAAAACTGCAGACATCGAAATTGTACCAAAAGACATTTCACTTGCTGGAAGAATCTTGGCAAATTTCTCAGAATATCTGAAAGACGATCAGAAAGTAGAAGATGCCCTGGCCGAACTGGGTCAACTGGCAACTACTCCAGATGCAAACATTATTAAACTTCCGAATATTTCAGCCTCTGTTCCCCAGTTAGATGAAGCCATTGCTGAATTACAAAAACACGGTTTTGCTCTACCTAATTATCCGGCTGAACCGAAAAATGAAGAAGAAGAAAAAATTAAAAATACCTACGCGAAAGTTCTTGGTAGTGCCGTAAATCCAGTTCTACGAGAAGGAAATTCTGACCGTAGAGCACCAAAAGCAGTTAAGAATTACGCAAAAGCAAATCCGCACCGAATGGGCGATTGGTCTGCAGATTCTAAAACAACTGTTGCCAATATGACCAGCGGAGATTTTTATGGGACTGAAAAATCAGTAACTGTTGAAAATGATTCGCAATTTAAAATTGAGTTCTTTGGAAATGATGGTTCTGTAAAAGAACTGAAAGGACTTTCACCTTTGAAAGCCGGAGAAATTATTGATTCATCTGTAATGAGTCTTTCTTCATTGAAAGGTTTTGTTGCTGATGCAATGGCAGAAGCAAAAGCAGCGAACGTTCTTCTTTCCGGACATTTAAAAGCAACGATGATGAAGGTTTCTGATCCAATTATTTTTGGAGCAATTGTAGAGACTTATTTCAAAGATGTTTTCGCAAAATATAAAGATACTTTCAACGAATTAGATATTAATCCAAACTTCGGATTAGCTACACTTTTCGAAAAAATTTCCGGTCATCCAAAAGAAGCAGAAATTAAAGCGGATATCGCTAAAACGATTGAGAACGGACCAAGAATCGCGATGGTAAACTCCGATAAAGGAATTACCAATTTCCATGTTTCTTCTGATGTTATTGTTGATGCTTCTATGGCGGCTTTAATTAGAGGCGGCGGTAAAATGTGGAACGCAGAAGGAAAAGAAGAAGATACAGTTGCCATGATTCCGGACAGATGTTATGCAGGTTTCTATCAGGCGGCAATTGAAGATATGAAGAAAAATGGCCCACTTGATCCAAGAACAATGGGTTCTGTTCCAAATGTTGGATTGATGGCTCAGAAAGCTGAAGAGTACGGATCTCACGATAAAACTTTCCAATTGAGTGCAGACGGAACGGTAAAAGTTTCTGATGCTGATGGAAATGTATTTATGGAACAGCCTGTTCAGGCTGGCGATGTTTTCAGAATGTGTCAGGCGAAAGATGCCCCGATTCAGGATTGGGTAAAATTGGCCGTGAACAGAGCGAGATTATCTGATACACCGGCAGTTTTCTGGTTAGATGATAAAAGAGCGCACGACCGCGAAATGATAAAGAAAGTTGAGAAATATCTGAAAGATTACGACACAACCGGTCTTGATATTCGCATTATGAATATCGAAGATGCGATGACTTTTACTTTAGAAAGAATTAGAAAAGGTTTAGATACGATTTCAGTTTCTGGAAATGTTTTGAGAGATTATTTGACTGACCTCTTCCCTATTTTAGAATTAGGAACTTCAGCAAAAATGCTTTCGATTGTTCCGTTAATGAATGGTGGTGGATTATTTGAAACAGGCGCCGGAGGTTCTGCTCCGAAACATATCCAGCAATTTATTGAAGAAGGATATTTGCGTTGGGATTCTTTAGGAGAATTCATGGCGTTACAAGCGAGTTTAGAACATTTGGCTCAAACTCAAAATAATGAAAAGGCGCAGATTTTAGCAGATGCTTTAGATGTAGCGAATGAAAAATTCCTAGCGAATGATAAATCACCTTCCAGAAGAATCGGGTCAATCGATAACAGAGGTTCTCACTTCTATTTAGCGATGTATTGGGCAGAAGCATTAGCAACACAAACGAAGAACGCTGAAATGGCAGCAATCTTCGCTCCAGTGGCAAAAGCAATGCAAGATCAGGAAACAAAAATTAATGAAGAGTTAATTGGTGCTCAAGGAAAACCGCAGGATATTGGTGGATATTACCAACCTAATTTTGCGAAAACTGATGAGGCAATGCGTCCTTCTACAACCTTAAATGCTATTATCAACGGAATCTAATATCTTACAATTTTAGATATACAAAAAAAAATCGCTCCAAATTGGAGCGATTTTTTTGCTTAATTAGCTGATTTTCTGCGCTTAAAATTTAATTGACTAATTTTGTTTTAAACTAAAAACACCTATCATGAAAAAATTAATGTTGAGCGCAGCAGCTTTAGTGCTGTTCTGCTGTTCCAAAGAGGAATCGAAGCAAGAAGCAAAATCGGGCGGACTTTCCGATGTTGTTTCAAACGTAAAAAACTACAGCAAAATTAACAGTTCTGTTCAAGATGTTTCTAAAAATATTGAAACATTAAAGAAAATGACTCCGCTTACGAATGAGGAGCTTAAAGCACTGTTGCCGGAAGAAATACTCGGTTTGAAAAGAAAAGAACTTTCTGTAGGCGACAACGCAATGATGCAACTCGCCAGTGCAGAAGCCAAATACAGTGATGGAGATCAAAAGAAAATTAAACTGGAAATTATGGATGGCGCAGGGGAAACTGGAAGTGTCATGGTCTCGATTCTGATGATGAGTTTCAACATGAATAAAGAGAAAATTACGGAAACCGGTTATGAAAAAACCGCTGAAATAAATGGCAACAAAGCGATCATTAAAGAAAATAGTGGCGAAAACTATGTGAATTCAAGTATTCAGATGGTGGCTAAAAACCGGTACTTAATAACCTTAACAGGGGATGGAATTTCCTATGATGACCTGGAAAAAGCGCTGAACCAACTGAAGCTTTCGCAATTGAAATAAATTAAAGACTTCTAGTAAAGAATAAAACTTCCTGAATTGCTCGGGAAGTTTTTGTTTTTAAAAATCTTCAGTGTTTTAATTTTTCAATTCTTAAAACTACTTTAGATTCTTCGCTATCTGTGATATTTGAGAAATATATTTCCCATAATATCTTTTAAACCACCAGATTCCTACAAAATACAGCAACAGCAGAGTGAATACACATAATCCTAAAAAAGTCAGTATAAATTCAAGTCCCTGAATAATTTTAAGGCTTGGAGTAAACTCAAAAATCAACAACATCTCACAAACTACAAACGGCACAAATGAAAGATAAAATGATAGATAATACTGTTCGTTCAATTTGAATTGATAACACAAATCTTTTAAACTATCTGCCGTATTTAAATTCACTGAGGTTAGATTTTTATACAAATTAAAAAACTTGAAAAAGTAAAAACTCGTCACCAACATTTGCGCAGAAACTAAAGTAATTACATAGACTTTGAATTTGAAAATGTACATATCTTTTAATATAAAGAAAGCAATGATTAAAAGAAACATCACCACAGTATACCAAAATTCCATGCGCATATTATTACGAATTCTTTCCAGCGGAAGATTAATTTGCTTTTGTTTTTCAGTAGAAATCTCCGGTGTTTCAGCAATTTCTTCTTTATCCCAAATATTTTTTAATTGATCTAATTCCATGATGTTGAATTTAAATAAGTTGTTTTAGTTTTTCCTTTGCACGATTCAGTTTCACTCTTGCATTGACTTCTGTAATTCCCATATTTTCTGCGATTTCCTTTCCGGAATAATCCTGCAGATAATAAAAGATAAGTGCTTTATCGATTTCATTCAATTGCTGAATTGCTTTGTACATTTTCGCCAGTTTCTTTTCCTGATCATCATTGTAATCATCAGCAACAATTTTAAATTTGTCAACTTCATAATTTTGAATGAAACTTCGCTTCTTTTCGGACTTTAAAAATATAATCGCTGTATTCAAAGCAACCCGATACAGCCATGTGGAAAACTGACTTTTGCCTTCAAAAGTTGGATAGGCTTTCCAAACCTGAAAAGTAATTTCCTGGAACAGATCCTTTTGGTCGTCAAAATTATCCATATACATTTTAGAAATTTTGAAAATCACGCCTTTGTGTTTTTCTATTTTTTCTAAAAATTCTTTTTCCAGTGAAGACATATTTGAGTAATCTAAAAAGTTAGTAGCGAATTGATATTTTTGTTACACAAAACTTCAAATAAAATCTAAGAAAGTAAAAACCCTTTCTGCACAAAAAGCAAAAAGGGTTTTCTATATAATTATCGATTTATTTCGTGTTCTTACAACATCTTTAAATTGTTAACTTCAAGATCATTCAAGATTCTCCAGTGACCACGTTTGATATTTTTCTTGGTTAAACCTGCAAACATTACGCGATCGAGCAGTTCCACTTCATATCCCAATTTCTGGAAAATACGACGTACTACTCTATTCCAGCCAATATGAATTTCAATTCCCACCTCATTTTTAGGTTTACCTTCAATGTAGGAAATACTATCAACAACGGCAATTCCTTCTTCTAAACGAACACCTTCCGCGATTGCATTTAAGTCGGCTCTATCCAGCTTACGATCTAAACTTACATGATAAATCTTTTTCATTTCAAAAGAGGGATGCGTTAACTTCTTCGTCATATGACCATCATTCGTTAACAAAATTACGCCCGTTGTAGAACGGTCTAATCTTCCCACCGGAAATAATCGGTAAGGCGACGCGTTCGCAACCAGATCCATTACAGTTTTACGAGCTTTATCGTCTTTTGTTGTAGAAATATATCCTTTCGGTTTGTTCAATAAAACATACACTGGTTTTTCAGGAGTAATTCCCTGTCCGTCGAAGATTACTTTATCGACTTTTTGTACCTGATAACCCATTTCGGTCACTACCTGACCGTTCACCTGAACAAGTCCTTGCGTAATTAATTCATCTGCCTCTCTTCGGGAACAAATTCCTGAATTTGCTATATATTTATTTAAACGAATGGTTTCTTTTGGAACTTCTTTGGATAATTTCTCCAATCGTCTTTTCTGCACATATGAGCGGGTTCTTTCCGCGTCATCAACTGGAACAAAAGGTTTTTTATAGGCCTTTTTTACTCCAGATTTTGAAGGATCTTTTTCAAACTTACTGCTGCTGTCAAAAGATTTACCAATTCTTTTTCCCATTTTACGAGAAGCCGGTTTATCAAAAGTTTTCTCGTACGATTTCGCTTCTGACTGAGACATTAACCTCGGTTCTCTTGGTGCTTTTGGCTCTTTCGGTTCTTTTTTCTCCTCCTGTTTTTCAGCACGTGGACGAGCAGATTTTGTTGCACGTGGCTTGGCTGAACTTCCTGCATTAGAAATTTTGCTTATACGTTGTGGCTTATTTTTTTTATTGTTGTCTCTGCTCATGTTCTGAAAAATTTATCTGCAAAGATAAGATATTTTTCACGTGTTCCAATATAGCAATTTCCGTAGTCTTATTTAAGTAAAAGATTTTCGTTGCCTGATAAAAGAAATTTTAAATAAATAGAAATTTGTGGAATTATTTTCGGGAAATTTTAAGAAAAATAATGTTGATTGATTCCATTGGCGAGCATCGAAATGATACCAACAAAAATCCAGATCCTCAACATGTTTAAGTTGATGAATTTAGAATTTTTGGTCTTATTCAGCACGAAAAAAACAGAAATAATCTGAACAAAAATACTGAACCCAAAATAATAACTCATGATACTTTTTAGTCCAACTTTAATTATGATCATTCCGGTAGAAACTTGCGCAGCCAGAAGAAGCAACACGATAACGGTATCAGTAATCCGGGAACTGAATGTATTTGCAATTGTCTGATAGCCGAATATTTTATCCGCATTTTTGGTTAAGGTATCTTTCAGAACATCAATAATTAAAAGCATTAAAAAGATGAAAAGAGACATCAACAAAATATAAAAAGAAAAGGTGCGATAATAAACAAGCATCCCAAAGAAGGGATAAAGTGAAAGACCTACAAAAGTTAGATTGTTCACAATCATGATCTTACTCAATTTATGACTGTAGAGCCACATCAAAAACTGATAAACCAGAAAGAAAAAGAAAACCCGCATCGAAATCATAGCGGCAATGCTCAAAGATACTAAATTAAGGATCAGGTAGGCGTAAAGAAAATATTTCTGTTTTAAAAAATTCTGAATTCTGGTACGGAAAGGCTTTGTAACCTGATCCTTTTCTCTGTCATAAAATTGATTGATAATTCCGCCGGCAAGAATGCTGAGAATGGAGCAGAAAATGATACCGTGTGCTTTAAAATCGAAAACGAACTTAATGAGACTTTCTTCCTGATTAAAAAGGAAAAACGTTGACACATATAAAGCGAAAGTAAGGAGCAAAGTCACGAAAACCCGTGCGCCCATCAAGAAGGCAATAAACTGGGATAACCGATAAAGCAAGGGATTTTTCATGAATCGTAAAGTCACAAACTTCGAAATTAAAAATGATTTTTAGATTGGTGGTTTTCGATTCTCATTCAACAGTTAAAACCTGTAGATGACTTCTTTGTGGAAACCTTCCAGCATCTTTTCTGCTTTTTTGTAATCTTTGGTGAAGCCTAAGATATAACCTCCGCCTCCACTGCCACAAAGTTTCAGATAATAAGCATTTGTATCTAAACCTTTTTTCCACGCATTATAAATACTTTCCGGGATCATCGGTTTGAAATGTTCGTACGCCCAAACCGAGAGACTTTTTAAATTTCTAAAAAGCGGATTCATTTCTTTTTTCAAAAATGCATCGATGCACGCATTATTGTAACGAATGAATTCTTCTTTCATGGTTTTGCGAAAGCCCTCCGTTTTCATTTTTTCAAAGAAAATCTGAACCATGGGACCGGTTTCACCTGTCATTCCGGAATCAATGAGGAAAATTGCTCCTTTTCCTTCATGACTTTCAGGAATAGAAACTTTATCTACATTTTCTTTATTCTCTATAAGAATGGGAAGATTCATGTAACAAATCAGGGGATCAATACCAGAGCTTTTGCCATGAAAATAACTTTCCATTTCGCCAAAAACTTTTTTAAGTTCCTTGAGCTGATCTTTAGAAATATGTTCGGGAAGATAGGTTTTTACTGAATATTTTTCGAAAATTGCGGCTACCAAAGCACCCGAACTCCCAACACCATAACCTTGCGGGATATTAGAATCAAAGAACAGTCCTTTTTTAAGATCCTTTTGCAGTTTAGAAATATTGAGTTTGAATGAATCAGGCAAATTAAGACTTCCTAAATAATCTGCATATTTCTGAAGGGAAATATTTGATGTCTTTTCAAAATCACTTTCCAAATCAGAAAATTTCAATGTTCCTTTGTAGAAACTATACGGCAAAGTTAATCCCTGCGAATCTTCGATAATACCGTATTCACCGAATAAAAGAATTTTAGCGTAAAATAAAGGATTGGCCATTTAATATTTTAGGATGTTCGTTATCAAGTGCAAATTTACAATTTTCTGGCGGTTAAATCGCTTTGTTGCTTAAACAATTTTTAAGCCAATATATTGATAATAGTGTACTTAAATACTATTCTTTTGTTTATCGGTTTTCAACTTTAAGAATCTGATCAGAATTAATCCTACTAAGAAAAACACAGACATGGACAAAGCTGAAAAACGCATGTTATGATACTTGTCGATCATTGTGGCAAAAATGAAGGTACCGATAATGATGGCAATTTTCTCCAGTACATCATAAAAACTGAAATAAGTCGTATTATCCATACTGTTTTCAGGCAAAAGCTTAGAGTAAGTAGAACGGGACATCGCCTGTAAACCACCCATTACCAGACCGATTATTGCGGCAACTGCATAAAACTGATATTCAACATTTGGATTTTCTTTGTTAAGGAAATAGGCTGATAAACATGCCACGATCCAAAGAATAATTGCGATTGAAATGACATTTTTGTTACCAATTCTACGAGATAACTTAGAGAAAAGTACCGCTCCAATGATTGCTTCAATTTGAATAACGAGCAATGTTAAAATTAAGCGATCTTGCTCTAAATTTATTTCACTTTTTCCAAACAGGGTTGCCATTAGAAAGATCGTCTGCATTCCAACACTATAAAAGAAGAAACTCGATAAGAAGAATTTTAAATTATGATCTTTAAATAAAGTATTGCCCACTTTGAACAATTCTTTAAAACTCTGTTTCGCAACATCGATATAGAATTTAATATTATCTTTCAAAACCTCGAAAATCCCACCACTTTCTTCATGTTTTTCGAAGATATTTTTATAATTGAGCAGAACAAGATCTTTTGGCAACTGCTCCTTAATATTACCAAACTGTGGTAAATGTTTGAAGGTATATTGAGAAAAACCAAACCACCAAGCACCAGTCAGAAGAAAAGAAATACGGGTGTACATTTTTGCTTGCTCAGCATCTTTTGCAAAAACCTGAATTAAAACTAAACAGATAATCACCAAAACTACAGAACCCAAATAACCGTAAACATATCCCTTCGCCGACAAAGCATCCTGTTTATCCGGCGTTGCAATATCGGGTAAAAATGAATTATAAAAAACCAAACTGCCCCAGAAACCAACACTTGCGGTGATGCTAAATAGCAAGCCGAGAAAGACATTTTGCATTCCTGTAAACATGGCTAAACCCATACATGAAGTCGCGCCCAAATAACAAAAAAATTGCAGAAATGACTTTTTATTCCCAATCGTATCCGCCAAAGAAGAAAGAAAAGGGGAAAGTAAAACGACAATTAAAAAGGAGATGGTCAAGGAATATCCATAGATTGCATCAGGTTGATATTCTTTTCCAAAAATTGTAATCAGATGACGAACCGGAACTGTAATCCACTGTCCCGTCTCTTTTACGTATTCGGTTTTCTCAGACGCGGTAGTTAGAATGGAATAATAGATCGGAAAAATAGTGGAAGTAATAACCAGTGAGTACACCGAATTTGCCCAATCATACAAAGCCCAAGCTTTCATGATCTTGGGATTATTCTTAATATTTTGGTTTTGTAGAGGTTCGTTTTCTGGCATGTTGATGTAATTAATGGAACAAAAATAACAAAACCATTAAGATTCTGTTGAAAAAATCATCAGTTATTCTTAATGGTTTGGTTTAAAGGCTTTTATATTAAATTATAAATTCTCAATTACAATTGCTGAAGCACCGCCTCCACCGTTACAAATAGCAGCAGCACCGTACTTTCCGTTGTTTTGTTTAAGAATATTTATTAAAGAAACAATGATTCTTGAGCCTGAACTTCCAAGTGGGTGTCCTAAAGAAACTGCACCTCCATTCACATTAACTTTAGCAGCATCTAAACCTAAAATTTTATTATTGGCTAAACCTACTACAGAAAACGCTTCATTGAATTCAAAAAAATCAATATCAGTTAATTCTAAATTTGCTTTTTTCAAAGCAATAGGAAGTGCTTTTGCCGGCGAAGTTGTAAACCATTCCGGTTCCTGTGCTGCATCGGCGTAAGAGATTATTTTTGCTAAAGGTTTCAAACCTAACTCTTCCATTTTCTCCTTCGACATTAAGATCAAAGCAGAAGCTCCATCATTCAATGTAGAGGCATTAGCAGCTGTTACTGTTCCGTTTTCTTTCTGGAAAACAGTAGGTAAAGTTCCAATACGGTCAAAGTTTACCGATTTATATTCTTCATCTTCTTTAAAAATGATTGGGTCTCCTTTTCGTTGTGGAATTTCTACGGAAACTACTTCGTCGTTAAATTTTCCTTCGCTCCAGGCTTTTGCTGATCTTTTGTAAGATTCAATCGCAAAATTATCCTGATCTTCTCGTGTAATTCCGTATTCAGCGGCACATTTTTCAGCGCAAACCCCCATATGAACTTTACCGTAAACATCTGTTAAACCGTCCAGTACCATTCCGTCCTGCATTTTAACATCGCCCAATTTAGTCGCGTTTCTTGCGTTGTAATAATGAGGAACTGAGGACATATTTTCCATTCCACCTGCTACGATCACGTCCTGATCACCAGATTTAATGGATTGTGCGGCCATCATCACTGCTTTCATACCGGAAGCGCAAACTTTATTAATGGTGGTTGCGGGAGTTTCATTGGACAAGCCAGCTCCCATTGCAGCCTGACGTGCGGGTGCTTGCCCCTCACCTGCCTGTAAAACATTTCCCATATAAACTTCCTGAACCTGTATTGGATCAAGATTAATTTTGTCTAAAGCACCTTTAATGGCGGTGGCACCCAATTTAGTTGCGGGAACTGAAGCTAAACTTCCCAAGAAACTCCCCATCGGAGTTCTAACTGCAGATACTATGAATACTTCTTTCATTATGTCTATTTTATTATTTTAAAAGTACGCCAAATTACAAAAAAAAACACACTTAGAAAAAAAGTGTGTTTCAATGAAAAATCTATGAATATTAAAAATTTAAATTTGTTAAATCAATTCCGAGCTGTATTGCATTCTTATTGGGCAGGATTGCAGAATTATTGAAGATAGGGCTGAAATCTTTCTTTATAAAAATATTCAGTCCGCCATAACTTACACTTACTTTTCCACCGAACAGAAAGGAGTTAACACCATAATCTAAAGTAAATTGATCTTTTTTAAATTTATCATTTTCATCATGATATTTCACCTTTACGATGCTTCTTGTACGTACTCCCGCATAAATTCCTGCACCTATTCTCCATTGCTTTTTGGAAGCATCTAAGTAATTTACACCTTCAGACTCTATATATTTTGGATTAAGGACCAATTGAAAATCAACTGGCAGCGTGATATACACGTTCCGAAGTTTTGATCTTTTTAAATTTCCTTGCGTAAAATCCTCTAAGAAAAGCAACTCATTGTCCTGTACAAAAATCTGTGGTCTTTTCGGTATATACGTATCTGCTCTGTAAGCCAATCCGTAACGGATAAATAGTGGACTTGTAAAACTCCCTAACTGTCGCTCTCGTCTGGCCTGAAGTTCGAAACTGTGTGAGTTTCCAATACGCATTTCAGAATCATTATTAAAAACGTCAAAACTCCCGGCATCTTTTGTTAAATTAAGAAATCCATAAGTCAAAGCCAAGCCATCCGTACGCAGAAGATCTTTGGGACTTTTTTTCTTTTTGTAGGAAATATTAACGACTGAATTTTGACTGCTGTTCACCGCGCCTACCCGATCATTTTTCAGGGTGTCATTTTTTTTCATGATCGAATTATTAACACTGATTTTTGTTAATTCATTAAGCGCTTCTTTTTCCTGAGCAATTTTTTCATTAATTATGTTTTCATACTTTACGGCTATCAGCTGTTTTTGATTCCTTTGGTCAACCTCTGAAATTTGACTTTTTCGAAAGGATTCATCCACCGCAGACAATTCGCTGTTCATTAATGATTTCTCGCGGGTTACGATGCTGTCTACCTTTTTAGAATAATTTTGAATTCTGCTTTCAAGCACCGATGATTCTTGAGAAAAGAAGGTTGCGCTCACACTCATGGCGAGAAATAGTACAAGTTTTTTCATAGTTTTAATTTTTTTTTATTATTGAAAAATTATTTTAAAATTTTCTGTAACCTACTCATTTGGTGTTTCTTCAGAATATATTTTCACGCCAAGGATGGAAATTTCCTTTGGTTTTTTAAGTTCTAAGGTTCCGAGTTTGTTGCCTCTTTTATCTAATTCTGCATTCGTTTTTTCCAGTTCATAACCGAAGAGCAAATCTTCTGCGGAAGTATATTTTACCTTTTCCTTTACTTCATTATTTTGTGCCAAATTAAATGGTGTTTCGCCCTGCGTTTTAGTCTCAATTTTTGGAGAATCCGTTTTTTCTACGGACTTGTTAGCTACAGATATTATAGGATTTAAAGCCTTTTTTTCAATTTGATTATATGAAGAAGGAATTACCACAGATCCCATATTTGCATCTTCTTTCGATTTTTCTTCACTTTTTAAAGCTACTGCTTCCACTGATTTCGCCTCAGGATTTTCCCGATTCATTTTTTCTTGACGTACAACTATGGTATCTGATGATTTAACAGATTCTTTCTGACTGATAAATAAGTATAAACCAAGTGATAAAAAAACCAAAAGAACTGCAGCATATTTATAAAAAGGAAGACTTCTTTTTGCAATTGGTTTTTCCATTGAAGTTGAATCTAAGTCGGCCTCTAAGCGCTCCCATAAATTCGGTGGAACATTTTCAGAAAGTTCCTCATACTCTCTCTTTAATTTATCTTTTATTGTGTTTTTCATTTTCCTGTGTGTTTAAAAATTCTTTCAACCATTTTTTAGCTTTGCTGAGTTGGCTTTTACTCGTTCCTTCAGAAATATTGAGTATTTCTGCGATTTCCTGATGCTTCTTATCTTCAAAAACTGAGAGATTAAAGACCAATCGGTAACCTTCCGGCATTTTGGAAAAAATATCTTTTAAGTCAATATACATTCGATCATCTTCCCAAAAATCATCTTCTTCCGCTTCATTCCCATTTTCCTGAAAATCTGTTTCTAAGTAGAGAATACTTTTATTTTTTCTAATAAAAGAAATGGAATCGTTTACCACTATCTTTCTTAACCAAAACTCAAAACTTTTAAAATCTTTGCAATCCCCAATTTTCATAAAACATTTATGAAATGCTTTAATGAGAACATCTTCCGCATCGGTTTGGTTCTGAACGTACGATTTTGCAATGGATAACATTTTGCCGGAGAACTGTTCAAAAATTTTCTTTTGAGCAAGTCTGTCCTGTTTTATCGCAAGATTAAAAGTTGTTTTGAAATCGTTTTGCATATCTACTATAAAGACGCTAAAAAATGGAAATGGTTGCCTGGGATCGGAAATAAAAAAAACACACTTTTTAAAAAGTGTGTTTTTAATGTTGTTAATGAGTTACTTTGGCGACAACATCGGGATCATGTTTGTGTTTAAACATAATGCTGAAGAGCAGCGCGATGACCAAAGCATATCCTGCGAAAATCAACCATATTTCCTGCCACATTTTATCTCCGTTTTCAAGAGTAAAATATTTCTGAATTAGCCAGCCACTTACTAAACTTCCCATAATGGCTCCAAAACCATTGGTCATCATCATAAATAAACCTTGCGCAGAAGAACGGATTTTATAGTCTGTTGTAGTTTCCACAAAAAGAGATCCTGAAATATTAAAAAAGTCAAATGCCATTCCGTAAACAACACAAGACAAAATAATCAGTCCTAAGCCGAGACCAACGGGAGCTCCGAAGGCGAAGAGGCCAAAACGAAGAACCCAGGCAAACATGGAAATAAGCATTACATTTTTAATCCCATATTTCTTTAAAAAGAAAGGAATTGCCAGAATAAAAAGCGTTTCCGAAATTTGGGAAATCGACATGATCAAAGTAGAACGTTCTACCACCAAACTATTAGCATATTCAGGGATTTTTCCAAAGTCGGATAAATAGGTATCTCCGTACATATTGGTCAGTTGCAGAGCTGCACCCAAAAACATAGAGAATAAAAAGAACAATGCCATTTTATAATCTTTGAAGAGTGAAAAGGCATTTAAACCTAATTTTTCTGATAGTGTTGCATTGGCCGGAATTAAATTCTGTGGCGGACATTTTGGTAAGGTAAAAGCATAAATTCCCAAAATGAAAGCGACTACTGCTGCGATATAAAACTGGTTTCCAGAATCCTTATTCCCTGTAAGATTGGTAATCCACATGGCTGCAATAAAACCAACGGTTCCCCAAACACGAATCGGAGGAAAGACTTTTACGACATCGTAATCATTATTTTTAAGAATATAATACGCAATAGAGTTTGAAAGAGAAATGGTCGGCATATAAAACATCATTGCGATCAGCATGACCCAAAAAAAGTTTTCAGGCGTGGTAACCGACGGTAAAAATACCAGCGTAATAGCATAGAGAATATGTAATATACCAAAAAGCTTTTCTGCGTTAATCCATCGGTCAGCAATGATACCGGTTAATGCAGGCATGATGAGAGAAGCAATTCCTAAGGTCGCAAAAACTTTACCGAATTCTTCACCGCCCCACTGTTTGGTTCCGAACCAATAAACTCCTATCGTAATAAGCCACGCTCCCCAAACAAAAAACTGCAGGAAAGATAACAGCGTAAGTCTTAATTTTAAATTCATAATGTATTGATAAAGTTTTAGTCAATTTTCTTTTTACGACGTTTGATCTCTTCCTGAATTTCCAAAGCGGCATCGAAATCTTCATCTTTCACCGCATCATCAAGTAATTTTTGAAGATCCTCGTTTGTCAAACTTGATAAGTTACCTTCTGCAACAATTTCTTCCACTGTTTCAGCTTGTTTCGACGAATCATCGAGCTCCAGCAAAAAACCGGCTTCATTTAAAACCTGTTGGGTCGTAAATATAGGCGCATCAAAACGAACGGCCATTGCCACAGCATCAGACGTTCTTGCATCCAAAATTAATTCTTCTTCCGTTGTTTGGTTTTTGAAATTAATATTTGAAAAAAATACACCGTCAATGATTTGATAAATAATCACAGAGATTATTTCAAAGTGAGTTGCCAAGACAAATTTGGAAAACAAATCATGTGTTAACGGTCTTGGCGGATGAATATCTTTTTCTAAACCCAAAGAAATGGATTGAGCTTCAAAATTCCCAATAACAACAGGCAATTTAATATTCGTTTCTTCATGTTCCAAAAGCAGAGCGTAGGCACCCGATTGGGTTTGACTATAGGAAATTCCGCGAATGGTTAATCTTTTATAATCCATAGCTACAAATATAATTGATTTTTTAGATTCGGGATTTATTTTCAAAAATTTTATGCTAATATTTAGATGGTTTTCCTCATTTATGGAGTTTCCGGAATTTTATCTAAGTTAATGGTGATTTGAAAAGAAGTTCCTTTTTGACTGCTGTCCTTCTTAACTTGAGCATTCATAAACCTTAATCTGGAATCAATATTACTTAATCCAATGCCTTTTGAAACGGTTTCCGATGAAAATCCTTTTCCATTATCCTTCACTAAAATATGAATATAAGGAAAGGCAAAATCAATTTCAACATGAGCACATTTCGCTTCTGAATGTTTCACCACATTATTTACCAGTTCCTGAATTATTCTGTAAATGTGCGTCTCTACGGTTTTTGTGATGAAAAAATCATCTCCTTTTGATAAAAAGATGATCTCAATTCCGTACAAATGTTCAACTTTTTTACAGAACAAATCCACAGCGCCCAAAAGACCCAAATTGGTAATGGTAGAAGGGGAAAGATTGTGAGAAATCTCTCTGAGCTGCTGACAGGATTTATCTATAATAATTGAAACTTCATTCAGAACGTTGTTATTTTCCTCACTTTCATGTTCTTTATTTTAAAGGGTGAAACTAAATTTAATGGCTGAAAGATCTCCGGCAATACCGTCGTGCAGTTCTTCTGCAATTCTTTTTCTCTCTTTTTCTTCCCCTTCCAGCAAGCCCTGCATTTTGCCAATCTGTTGCTGATGCCTGTGCTGAATGACCAGATTATGTACTCTGTTTTTTTCATCATTAATTAATTTGATCTTATATGCCAAACCTAAGCTGAAAAATATAGTTTCGATAATGATCCCAACATAAAAAAAAGAAATGGGATTGTTCATATTTAAGGAAGGAATAAAAGTTCCTGCAAATGATATTAATGCGCACATTACATAAAAACAAACTCCCACCAGAAAAAAGTTTTTGTGTTTACCGGAGTACCGAATCGCTTTTAAAACCGATAAAATAAATATGATGAGCATTACCGGCAGATAAAGAAAAGTGTATAGAGAGATATAGAAATCAGGAATTTGCATCAAATAACAAATTATGCCAAACCCCAAGAATAAAAGTCCCAGAATTTTCAGTATTAAAACAACCCTATTAAAATATTTTTTAATGTGCTTATCAAGATCAAGAAAATATAAAGCAAAAATTGAATAGAAATTATAAAAAACAATCTGAATAAAAAAGTTTAAAATCCTCACAAAAACATCTGCTTGCTGGGCACCAAATAAATAGGCAACAGCTCCTTCAAAAAGGTTATAGTAATCATCATTACGACTCATCAGATATAGAAGCAGAAAAAAATTGTAAAGGGAGTAGAATTTAAAACTTTTTTCTCGAAGGTATATGAAAATAACTCCACTAATAATAATAAAAAGGAGTTGGAAGGAAATTGCCATGTTCCATACAAACACCTCCATTGTTAAAATGTGTAAATTAGAATTTGCTTCTTACGTAAAATTAGTCTTTTTATTTAGTATCTCATCTATTTAATTCTGCAATAATTAGCTTAAAAGTTTAGAATTTAAGATTTAAAAGATTAGAGAATATTTCATTTGAGTTCTCTGTTCCTTCAACAAAAAAAAACGCCAGATAGATCTGACGTTTTTTTGATTATTTATTAAGATATTACTATCCTTTCAAAGCTTTGATTTTTTGTGTTAATTCCGGAATAATCTGGAAAGCATCACCTACTACTCCATAATCTGCCGATTTAAAGAATGGAGCTTCTGGATCATTATTGATTACAACAATTGTTTTAGAAGAGTTTACTCCTGCCAAATGCTGAATCGCTCCGGAAATTCCCACCGCAATATATAAATTCGGAGAAATTGCTTTTCCTGTTTGACCCACGTGTTCGGAGTGAGGTCTCCAGCCGATATCTGAAACCGGTTTCGAACAAGCGGTTGCAGCACCTAAAGTATTTGCCAGATCTTCAATCATTCCCCAGTTTTCAGGACCTTTCATCCCGCGACCGGCAGAAACTACTACTTCTGCTTCTTTCAGATCTAACTGACCTGAGCTTTGCTCATGCGAGATTACTTTCGTGTCTTCATTAGCAACCGTTAAATTTTTCAGTTCCTCAGAACCAGAAACGGCATTTTCTTTTACACCGAATGCATTTTGAGAAACTGTAACAATTACTCCGGAAGCATCAGCTTTTGCATGCATCATTCCTTTTCCGGAAAATGCACGTCTTTTTACCTGAAAAGGTGATATACTTTCTGGAGTTTCCAATGCATTGGTAATTAAAGAATAATCCTTCATTACAGCCAACATTGGTGCTACTGAAGAAGCATCTGTTGTGTGTGGAAAGACGATAATGTTACCGTCGGAAACTTCACTCATTGCCTGAGCATACGCTTTAGCACTGAAGTTTTTTAAGCCTTCATCTTTAACAATGATCACTTTATCAGCACCATATTTATAAAGTAAGTCTGAAGAATCAGTTGGATTTATAGAAACAGCGGTTACCGTTTCGCCGTTGGTCGCTGCAATTGATTTTGCATAAGAAACTGCCTCGAACGCTGCTTTTTTATAGATTCCGTTTATATTTTCTGCATATACGAATATTGCCATTTTTGATAGTGTTTAAGGTTAGAATTAAATTACTTTCGCTTCCTCGTGAAGTAATCTTACCAATTCATCTAAGTTATCCGGAGTCACCATTTTTACCGCCGCTCTTGCAGGAACAGCGTCATAAGAAACTGCTTCTACTCTTACTTCAGTATTTACCGGCTCATTCACCTGTAAAGATTTTGTTCTGGCAGACATAATTCCACGCATATTTGGGATGATTAAGTCTTTTTCATCAACCATACCTTTTTGACCGGCAATAACTGCCGGCAATTTCACCGATATCGTTTCTTTTCCTCCTTCGATCTCACGAACAGCTTTCGCTTCTCCATCATTCACTTCCAAACCAACGCAAGCATTTACGAAAGGTAGATTTAATAACTGAGCAACCATTCCAGGTACAGCGCCACCATTATAATCAATAGATTCTTTGCCACAAAGAATTAAATCGTAACTACCGCTCTGCGCGATGTTTGCGATTTCTTTAGCAACTGAATAACTATCTTTTGGTTCGATATTGATTCTGATGGCATCGTTTGCACCAATTGCCAAAGCTTTTCTGATGACGGGTTCCGTGGTAGCATCTCCCACATTAATCACCGTAACCGATGCACCTTGCTCCTGGAGTTTAACTGCTTTACTTAAAGCAAATTCATCAAGTGGATTAATAACCCACTGAATTCCGTTTTTGTCAAATGCAGATTTGTCTGCTGTAAAATTAATTTTGGACGTAGTATCGGGAACACTACTGATACAAACTAATATTTTCATGTGCTAATATTTATTGTTTTACTGTGTGCTAAGATAAAGAAAAATATGTTATGCATGCATAGTACATTTCATATTTAATATTTAATACATAATTAACTGTTTGGTTTTAAAGGTCTAACCTCTATTTTACTTGGTAAAGTGCGTGGATTCATTTTTAAAATATCGACGATGAGTTGCCCAATATCTTCAGGTTGAATTTTCCAGGCATCTTTTTCCGAAGGTTCGTGACCGTTAAAATTACTTGATACCGATCCCGGCATAATCGTAGAAACTTTAATATTATATTTACGCAGATCAATCATAGCAGCTTGTGTAAAACCGACTGCGCCAAACTTGGAAGCATTATAGCCCGATCCTTTTTCAAAGAAGTTGGTCCCGGCTAAGCTTGAAATTGTAATAAAATAACCTTCTGATTTTTTGAGTTCTTCTACGGAAGCTTTTAAAGTATGGAAAATTCCGGTAAGATTGGTATCAATCATAGCGGACCAGTCATCTAATGAAAGTTCATCTACGGGTTTGAAAATACCGACTCCGGCGTTTGCAATCACGTAATCTATTTGTCCGAATTTATTCATGATTTCAGCGACTGCGTTCTGTTCATCCTCAAAATTCTTTACATCGGAACCTAAACCGAATACCGGAGTTTCTTCTGTCGATAATTTTTGCGCGGCCTCGAGCGCATCTTTTTTGTTTCTCCCCGATATGGCGACGATAATTCCTTGATCATGCAACGCTTTAGCAATACCAAAGCCAATTCCTTTGGTTCCGCCAGTGATGTAAGCTACTTTATTTTTCATTAAATTTAATTTGCTTAAAGATAAAAAAACTCGGTGACGTAGGAGAATTTCTCTGATTTTAATTGCTGAAGAATCCTATTCTGAAAATCTATTAGATTGATATTTACAATACGCACAAAAAAAACGCCTCGAAAGTGAGGCGTTATAAATTTCAAAATAATTAAAAATTATTTTTTGATGAACTTTTCAGTCTGAGTTCCATTTTCAGTTTCAAATTTAACGATATACACTCCTTTTTCAAGGTTAGTTACGTTTACTTGGTTGTTAGAAACTTTAGATGAAGATACCGTTCTACCAGACGCATCAAAAATCTGTACAGATGTTACTTTCCCACTAAAGTTTAAGAAATCTGATGTTGGGTTTGGATAAAGACTAACTGAAGCTTTAGTTGAATTATTAGCAGTACCCATACCAATAGTTTGCGTAACCAACACATCATCAAATAAGAATGTATTTTGATCAGTGCAATTGAAGTGTCTGAAAAATAATTTCACAGTTTGTCCGGCATAACCAGTCAAATCTACAGTTACCGTTTTTGCAGTTGCAGAAGTTAAAGTTTCCTCAATAAGAGCCGTTTCTGTGCCAGTAAATACTGTTCCAGTCGGGAGTGCATACACTGCGTAATGTTCTTCATAGAAGTTCACATCGGTCGCTCCAACTAGTAAGCTTAACTTTAATGTTCCTGTATTAGGAAGTACAATATCTGGACTCAATAATAAGTTATCTGGTGTTAATGCACCTAAAGCACTAGACCAAGAACGCGATCCTGCAGATTTCCCTATTGGAAAACCATTTAACGGAGTCGTAAGATTAAAAATACCAAATTGTTGTCCATCACCATCTCTGTCAATAACTCCCCAACCAGCTGCTGATTCGAAATCTGCAGAAAATACAGTTGTTTGCGCATTAATAAAAGATGCAAGAGCTACTGCCCCAATAAGTAAAAATTTTCTCATAATATTTATTTATAATTAGTTCGCAATATAAAAATATAATTTATTAAAACGAAATTATGTTCAATAAAAAAGCCACTCTTCTTAAAAGGTGGCTTTATAAATACAGTTACTTTGTATAATTCTCAAAGAATAGAGGAATACTTTCAATTCCTTTATAAAAGTTGAAAAGACCATAATGTTCATTCGGAGAGTGAATCGCATCGGAATCTAATCCAAAGCCCATCAATACTGATTTGGCTTCTAAGACCTGCTCGAACATCGCCGTGATTGGAATACTACCACCACTTCTGTACGGGAGAACTTCCTTACCAAACGCAGTTTCCATTGCAGTTTTTGCGGCTAAGAATTCCTTCGTATTGCTTGGTAAAACATAAGGCATCCCACCGTGATGAGGCGTTACTTTAATTTTAACATTCGCAGGCGCAATCTTTTTAAAATATTTGGTAAATTTCTCCGTAATCTCTTCCGGTGTTTGGTAAGGAACAAGTCTCATTGAAATTTTCGCAAAAGCTTTGGACGGAATTACTGTTTTCGCACCTTCACCAATATAACCGCCCCAAATCCCGTTACAATCCAGAGTAGGACGAATAGATGTTCTTTCTAACGTGGTGTATCCCTTTTCACCTTCTACTCCATTTAAACCAATCGATTTTTTGAAATGTTCCTGATCATCTTTCAACTTATTCATTGCAGCTCTTTCCTCATCAGACACGGTTTCTACATTATCATAAAAACCATCAATGGTAATATGTCCGTTATCATCAATAAGATTGGCAATCATTCTGGAAAGCACATGAATAGGATTTGGCACTGCGCCACCATACAAACCGGAATGTAAATCTCTGTTTGGACCTTCAACTTCCACTTCTACATAACTCAAACCTCGTAAACCCGTTGTTACCGTAGGTTGCTCATTTGAATAAATGTGCGTATCAGAAATTAAAATCACGTCACATGACAATTTCTCTTTATTTTCTTTTACAAAAGATTCTAAACTTTTTGAACCAACTTCTTCTTCGCCTTCAAAAATGAATTTTACATTACATGGCAAAGTATCTGTTTTCATCATCGCCTCAAAAGCTTTGATGTGCATAAAAAACTGTCCTTTGTCATCGGCAGATCCTCGCGCGAAAATCGCGCCTTCGGGATGAATTTCCGTTTTTTCAATATAAGGTTCGAAAGGTGGTTTTGTCCATAATTCCAGTGGATCTGGCGGTTGCACATCATAATGACCGTACACCAAAACGGTTGGCAGATCCTTACTCAATATTTTTTCTCCGTATACGATAGGATATCCTTCTGTGGAACAGACTTCTACGGCATCAGCACCGGCATCTTTTAAAAATTTTGACACTTCATCTGCACATTTTAAAACTTCATCTTTATAGGCAGGATCGGCACTAATGGAGGCTATTCTCAATAATTCAAAAAGTTCGTCAACGTAGCGTTGTTTATTTTCTTGAATGTAATTTAATGTTTCTTGCATTATATTTTAATTAAATTATTTAAAAATGGAATCTTGTAAAAATAAAAAAAATGTCCTGCAGAAGCAAGACATTTATACTTTATGTTGAAAACATTTTATTTATTTTCAGTTGTTCCCGCAGCCGGAGTTTCTTTAACAACCATCGTGCTGTCGTTTTTCATTTGTGTTTGTGGCTGAACCGCAACTTTAGTGGTATCAACCATAGACATTGCCTTTGCGGCTTGCATTTCATTAACTTTTGCCGTTGCCTCGTCACTCATTTGATCATCGCTCCATCTTTCAACACCATGTTCTAATTTCAAATTTCCCTTATTTCCACCTTCCTGAATCTTTTGACAGCTAAGAACTACGCCTGTTAATGCTACACCTACAATAATTTTTTTCATATCTAGTTTATGATGATTACAAATCTTTATAATTTTGAACGCTCCAAAAGTAAGAAATATTACGATTTTTCCCAAGAGTTTTTTAGAAATTCTAAACAGATCGTAAAATAATTTTACTTTTTAGAGATTGTGTGAATATTAAATAATGTTCTCCCCCATCTTTAATTTTATATTTTTTCTTTATTTCATCGGGTGTTAAGGGATAATTTTTTGAAATAATATTATACTTTTCTCCCTTCTTAACTGCTTTTGATTCTATAATCTCAATTCTTAAAATTCTTCCCGGAAAATCCGTCCTTAAATCATCTGAAGTATAAAAATGTGTATTTGGGTGCAGTTTTTTCAAATTAAAATGTTCCGAAATACTATTGAAACCGCCTGATTTTAAAACTGCATTGTTTGGAATATACAAATACTGCAAAGGTTCTGAGTATTCCGAAACAGCTTCCTTCTCCCAATGATACTGAAATGAAAAAGATGGCTCATCACTCTCAAGATTTGTGCAGGTAATCAATTTATTTTCTCCATTTTGATTCTTTTTAAGAAAAACCAATAATTCTTTCACTTCATTTTTAACGGCAATAATTTGAATTTCCACAATATGATTCAACACCGATATGAGGTAAGAAATATCGATGAGCGGTGAAAGTTTGATGAGCACTTCATTCGAAAAATTGAATAGCTGATCCTGAATTTCTAATAGATTGGGAGATAGATCTTCCAAAAGAAATTTCTTATTTTTATGTTCGTCTCTTCGCGCAGGATCCAAATAAATTAAATCAAATTTATCCTGATTTTTTGCAAGAAAATTTTCTAAATTTTCATTAATAAAATTTGCGTTTCTATTTAAAACCGTCCAGTTGTGCTTTACAATTTCTAATAACTCGGTGTTTTGCTCGACTAACGTGACCTCTTCAAATTTTTGAGATAAAAAATACGCATCAATTCCAAAACCTGAAGTTAGATCGAGAAACTTTTTACCTTCAAAATTTCCAGCTTTAAATTCAGCAGTTGCCTGCGAAGAAGCTTGTTCTAAATTCAAATTCGGTGGGAAAACAATATTATCCTTTAAAAGAAAAGGAAATTTTTTCAGCGCAACTTTTTTTCCTTTGATCTGTTGCACCAGTTGTTGCATCATCACCTCTGGAAAAGGCGATTTTTTCAATAACAAAGAATGCAAATCCGTATTTAGATTTGCATTGATATATTCTTGAATTTCTCTACTAAGGATATCTTTCACTTTATTTTTTTAACCACAAAAGTCAAAAATTTTCTTTTGCAGACATGAAATCAGTCGTCTTTAAATTAAAAAAAAGATCAAAATCTCAAGCATTCTTGGCATACATTATTCAAACATTTCTGCTAACCGAACTGCTTTAATTTCGTTTTCAGAATACATTTCTTCTACAGATTTCGTTTTCTCTAATTTCGGGTACAGATTAACCCCAATGATTTTAATTCTTCCTTCTTCTACCCAACTTTGTTCTTTAACCGACTGATTGTAAATTTGTTGCTGAATCCAACCACATTTTAAAAGTTCACAGTAACCGCCCTTTTCTTCAATTTCTAAAAATCGTTTCCAGGCTCTTTCTGCAAACTGCTGGGTCACATCATCTATATAATAGCTGCCATTTCCGGCATCTTCAAAAACATTAATAATACTTTCGTAGGCTAAAACGATTTGTTGTTTGAAAGAAATTTCTTCGGAAACAGAATCAGCGTTTTCAATTTTATAATCGTTGCTAAAAACAGCATCTGCTCCACCAATCATTGCAGCAGAAAGCTCCAGCGTAGATCGAATCAGATTATTTTCAGGATCCTTTTTGGATTTATTGCGTAAAGTAGTCTCGGAAAAAATAAAAGGAATTTCATTTAAACCAAATTCCTTAGAAAATTGGTTGAAAATTAATTTTAAAGTCCTAATCTTCGAAATCTCAAAGAAATAATTTGCTCCAACTGCTGTTTTAAAAACAATTTTATTTAAAATATCTGCACCAAATATTTCTGTCAGTTCTTTTGTTTTTGCCAAGGCGATTGCCAATTGTTGTGTAATTGATGCGCCGGCATTCTGATGAAGGGAAATATCAATTCCAATATTTCTTTCGAAATTTTTCTCTAAAAGTTCCTTGACCAACTGTTCGTTCACTGCACCCTTTTCATCTGCAGAAAAAACATCAACTAAAGAAAAATAACGGTTATTTTCGTCAATAGAAATATGTTCTGCTAAATCCTTATTGTTGACGAACAGCACTTTCTCTTCAAGATCTTCCACATTTTCATTTAAAAGAAATGCAAAAACATTTTCTTCTGAACTTTCGTGATATAAAGAAACCAAATGCGTAGATTCTTCTACCTTTGGTAAATTCGTTAAGGGTTTTGGTACCGAATCATAATAAGGTTTTACCGTGATATCCTCCAGATTTTCTTTGGATAAGATCTCATAGATATTTTCGGTTTTCAATTGCTTTTGAACGACCTCTTCCCAGTCTTGAAGTGGAGTTTTTTTAAACATATTTAAATGACGCCAAATTGGCTTTTATCTAATTATTAAATTCTGCAAATAGCAATCTATTTTACTTATTCACCGCTTTTGTACTGTCAACGACCAAAATAAAGATTTCTTCATTTGGTTTTTTCATAAAATAATTTTCCCGGGCGTATTTTTCTTTCTCCGCTTTATTATTCATCAACTTCTTATAAAATTCGGCGTTTTTCTCATACTCCGATTTATAATAAGCCAATTGATCTTCATACTTATTTACTTCACCATTCAACTCATTAATTACCAAAAACGAGGTGCTGTCAAAAAAAACCATCCAACCTAAAAAAAGAACAATCGTCACGAAATATTTATTCAAAATATATTTTTGAAAAAATTTCACTTTCGGTGATTTGGGTTTTATTTCTTTAATTAAGTCTTCCATTTTAGTGCGTTTTTTTCAATGTATTATTGATAACAGTCGAAAGAAAATCAATAGCAACCGTATTTTGCTTCATATTGGGTACAATCAAATCGGCTTCGTTTTTCGAAGGCTCTATAAATTCCTGATGCATTGGTTTCAAAGTCGTTTGGTAACGGTGTAAAACTTCCTGCAAATCACGGCCGCGTTCTTGCGTATCACGTCTAATTCTACGAATCAACCTTTCATCTGAATCTGCATGAACAAAAACCTTTAAATCATATTCTTTCAACAATTCAGAATTGGTAAGAACCAAAATTCCTTCTACGATCAATACATTTCTTGGGTCTACAGAAACATGATCACCAGTTCTGGAATGCGTAACAAAAGAATACAAAGGCTGCTCAATGGTCTCCCCATTTTTTAGGGCTTTTACATGTTGAATGAGCAAATCAAAATCAATAGATTTAGGATGATCATAATTTAAAACCTCTCTTTCAGCTAAGGTTAAATTGGGATTATCGTGATAGTAATTATCCTGAGAGAGTACATTAACACCTTCTGTATTGAGTTGCTGAAGAATTTTGTTTACAACAGTAGTTTTCCCTGATCCGGTTCCTCCTGCAATTCCGATAACGAGCATAAAAATAGTTTTTACAAAGATAAGATTTTGTCTTAAATTTTTAAGTAAAACTCAATTATAATTCAAAACAGAAGAATTTATCCTCTTTGTTCAATATTGAAAATATAATAAATTACCGCAACTACGCGCGCCAAAAACTCGCGAGACTGATTTCTGTAATAGCTGTTATTTGCTGAAACGTCCTGCGCATCAAAGCCCAACGCATTCATTCCATTATTTCGGGCATAAAATAATGCGCGTAAATTATGAAAGCCCTGAGATACGATAATAACGTCTTTTTCGTGAAAAACCTCAATACAATTCTTAATGCTGGCTTGTGTTTTAAAACCTTTTGGATCTTCGCTGATGATATTTTCGGGAACACCTTCCTGGTAAACCAGATAATTTTTCATCGCTGCAGGTTCGTCATAGCCGCGGCTTTTTTCCCCGCTGACGATTATTTTTTTTATTTTGCCATGATGATACAAAAGTGCAGTAGCGTCCATCCTGGCAGTGAAATAGGGATTAGAAAGACCGGATTTCATTTTAGGAGAAGTTCCTAAAATAAGCGCCGTTTCCCGGGGAGGAATTTTAGAGATCTTCGTATAAGTTCGTCCGTTCGTTACTGCAAAAACCCAAATATTAGCTAAAACCATCAATAAAATCCCAATTTCGATGAGATTAAATAATGATTTGAAAAGGTCTAATATTTTTTTCAAAATGCTTTAATTTAAATCAAAATTAACTTTAATTTTTTTACTTAAAACGACGGACATACAGGCCAATATTCTTCCGGAAGCCTCTTCTTTCGTGGTCAGATATTCATTTTCCAATAATTCTACTTCTCCTTCTTCTAAGATACATTCGCAACTCCCACAAATTCCGGATTTACAGGAATAAGGAACAGGAAATTTCTGAATTAAAAGTTGTTGCAACAACTTTATTTTATTGTCCTTTAAAGTTGTGGAATATTCATTGTTAAAAAGTTTAAAATCAACCGAGATATCATTAATTAAAGGAAACTCTTTTTCAATGGGATAAATATCTTCATTAAATTCTTCAAACAATTCAAAATGAATATTTTTCTTTAAAATACCGTGGTGATAACAGGCGTTGGCTATTGATTTTATCATTTCTCCTTTTCCACAGATCAAAACGGCATCTACGGCATCCCAAATTGTACTTTCTTCATCAGTATCATCTAACTGCAAAATTTGATTGATGATGAGTGCGACCTTTTTAGCATCTAATCGTCCTTCAAAAAGTCCGTTGCCAACTTTTTCCTGAGAATAAAAGTAATGAATTTCTAATCGATCCGGGTATTTCTGAACCAATTCTTCAAGTTCTTGTTTAAAAGCCACTTCTTTTTTAGTCCGATTTCCATAGAAAAGAAAAAGACGTGTTCGATGTTCGGTGCGTAAAATATTTTTAAGATGACTCAAAATTGGGGTAATTCCAATTCCACCGGCGAAGGCCACGATCGTCCTAAATTCATGCGGTTTCGCAATCAAAGTAAAGCGTCCCCGGGGTTCCGAAACTTCTACTTCATCCCCTACTTTCAGATTTTGAAAAAGGGTATTTGCGAAACTTTCCTCGCTGTTGATTTTAATTCCTAAGGTAATTACTTTTTCAAATGGTGCCGAGGTCATTGAAAAATCCTTTTGAATAATTTTGCCTTCAGATTCAAATTTTAGAGTTATATATTGCCCGGCTTCAAAATCATATTGAGACGCGAGTTCAGAAGGAATTTCAAATTCAAGCGAAAAGGTATTTTTGGTCAGTTCTTGCTTTTTCGCTAATTTTAGGCGGTGAAATTCTATTTGTCTGGCTTTTGGTACTAGATTTTCCATATTTAAGATGATTCAAAAATAATAAAAATAAAATGAAAAAGTTAATTTTAAGCGTATTGTTTATTTCAGCATTATCGGCTTGTAATAAGGAAACGAAAGTAAGCGAATCAAGTAATTCTACTACCGATTCTACTATGATTGTTGATTCTGCAAATGAAGAAGTTTCAACTGCTGCTTTCAAAAAAGTAGAATGGACTCCGGAGGAAACGTCGAAAATGTTGGGAAAACAAAATAATGATACACTATATGTGACCAACTTTTTCGCAACTTGGTGTGGACCTTGTGTAAAAGAAATTCCACATTTTAAGGCAAAAATGGCCGAAATGAAATCGCAGCCCGTTAAATTTACTTTTGTAAGTTTAGACGATAAAAAAGATTGGGACGGTGCCGTACCAAAATTTGTGGCAGAACATGGACTGGAAAATCATGTGGTTCTTCTGGATGGTTCAGCACTTGGTACCGAATTTTTTCCCGCCAACTTTAAACAATGGGACGGCGGCGCAATTCCCTTTACTTTTATGAGAAAAGGTGATAAAACCGATGAGACTTTAGGTTCAATGAGCGAAGAAATGTTGACGGAAAAACTGAATTCTTTTCAATAAGCAAAAGCACGAATTAACGCAAAGAAAATCCTATCGAGGTATTTTCTTTGCGTTTTTTTTGTTTAAAATTAAGGTTTGCAAAATGACTAAAAATTTCAAATTGATCACCATTTTTATCGTCCTCGGAATTTTGATTTCGATCGTGGTGAATTTGAATGTCGGTTTTATGGATTTGAATTTTTCGGATTTTTTTTCCTCCAGTTCTGAAAATTCTCAAATTGCTCAACTTCGTATCAATCGTATTTTGGTGATGATGTTGGCGGGAATTTCAATTCCGACTTCGGGATTTTTATTGCAGGAATATTTTCAGAATCCTTTGGCTGGTCCTTCCGTTTTAGGAATTACGTCTGTAGCGAGTTTGACTGTCGCCTTTTATATTTTCTTTTCTAAAGATTTCATACTCTCAGAATTTTTACAAAATAGCTTTTTAAGTTTTTCAGCGATTGGCGGAAGTTTATTTTTAATGGTCATTCTATTGGCGTTCGCCGGGCGCTTTCAGGACAAATCCTTTCTGATTATTTTCGGATTTTTGATCTCTGCTTTAGCCGGCGCTGTTGTTTCTATTTTGCAGTTTTATGCTGAAAATCAAAGTTTAAAAAATTATATTCTCTGGAGTTTTGGTGCGAATAATCAGGTTTCGAAAAATCAGATTATTGTCCTTTCAATGATCATTTTGATCGGATTAGTATTGAGTTTCAAAACCATCAAACCTTTGATTGGAAATTCCTTAGGAACGGCTTATGCCCAGAGTTTAGGAGTTAATTTGAAAAACTTAAAGTATCTAGTCATTATTTCATCGTCGCTTTTATCGGCGTCGGTAACCGCATTTTTGGGTCCTATTTTATTTATCGGAATTGTGGTTCCGCATTTTTGCAGAATGCTTTTTAATCCGGCAAAACTCTGGCAACAATGGATTTTAAACATGTTATTAGGAATATTAATTATGGAATTCTTTTCAATTATTTCTGAATCCACGCAGTTTCCTTTGAATGTGATTACGTCGTTATTTGGAATTCCTGTGATTTTGACGATGATGTTGAAAAAATCTAAAGCTTAATGTTTCTTTTAAACGCAAAGGCGCAAAATATTTCTACCTTTAATAAAATTAAGACGCAAACTCGGCTTCGCCGATTGGAATGAAATTAATTTAAAACACAATGGAATTAAGCGAAAATGAACTTTCAAAAATTGTATTTGAATTGGGTTTAAAAATTCATCGACGATTAGGTGCCGGTCTTTTTGAAAATGTTTATGAAGAATGTCTCTTTTACGAGTTACAGAAATCTGGTCTAAAAGCAGAAAAGCAAAAAGTTTACCCAATGATTTATGATGAATTGAAAATCGAAAACGCATTCAGAATTGATATCATTGTGGAGAATAAATTAATTCTGGAAATTAAAGCTGTAGAATTTCTGAATGATACACACAAAGCTCAACTTTTAACTTATTTAAAAATGACAGGATGCAGATTAGGTCTATTAATAAATTTTAGAACCGATGTCTTTAAGAACGGAGTTAAACGAGTCGTCAACGGTTTACCGGAGTAAAAGATATTAGGTGATAAATCTGTCCCCATCGGCGAAGCTGACCTTGCGCCTTCATAAAGTTTACTTTTAAAACCTTTGCGCCTTTGCGTTAAATAACACTTAGTGAAAAAATGTTTCTACAATTAAAAAACACAACAATTGGTTATAAAACTCCTTTACTTAAAGAAGTTAATACTAGCTTGGCTTTAGGTGAGATCTGTCTTTTAATTGGAAACAACGGCGTTGGGAAAACAACTTTAATTAAAACTATTCTTAATCAAACTGATTTATTAAAAGGTGAAGTTTTACTCAATGGAATAAAGACGGAAATGCTTTCATCCAAAGAAATGGCAGAACAAGTTGCGGTTGTTTTTTCAAAGTCGCAAATTCCAGCCAATTATACCTTACGCGATTTAATTTCTTTCGGGAAATACATTCATTATCCTTATTATTTTGAACTGAAAGAATCTGATCAACAGGAAGTTGAAGAAATTATTGAAAGCCTGAATTTAAGTCAATATCGAGATTTTCAGTTGAGTCAACTTTCAGATGGCAATCTTCAGAAAGCATTCATTGGTCGCGCTTTAGCACAGAACTCACCGATGATTATTTTAGATGAACCAACAACGCATTTAGATGAAGAAAACAAAATCATTATTCTTAAATTACTTCGGAATTTAGCGAAAACGCAAAATAAACTCATCCTCTTTTCTTCGCACGACTGGAGATTAGCAAAAGAATTTGCCGACAAAATATGGCTTATCAGCAATGAAAAACTTCACGCTGGAATTACAGAAGAGATTCTTTTAAACCATAACGAATTACTCAATCCAAACATTTTTCATTTTAACGAAGGATTTGTTGCGCCACAAATTTTCGCACCGGAATTACATACAGAAATGCTCTACTCTTTTCTGCAAAAAAACTTCAAAACTGATCTGTCCGCAGTTAAATTTACGTTTACCGAACCATTTTGGGAGATTTCAAACAATCATATTCAATATAAATGTGATTCTTTTGAAGAAATTGCTGAATTCCTTCGAAACCTTCATTAAATCCTCATTCCTTCAACGTTTCAAAAGTACTATGCATGCATAGTATTATGCTTTTCATACCTTTTAACTGTTTGATTTCTAGTTATTAACAAAAATTTAACAATTTAAATATACTATGCATGCATAATATTATTTATATTTGAATAACCACATTATCTCAATATTATGAACAAAACGAACAATGAAAAAGTAGAGAACGTCGATCTCATTCTGAAATCGACCTGGCTTGCTGTTTCGAAAATGTATTCGGAACTGGCGCAGGACCATGATGCAACTGCTGTACAGGCTTTGACTCTTTTAAAGATTGATCCGAAGGAAGGAACACGAAGTACGAATCTGGGTCCCAAAATGGCCATTGAACCAACGTCTTTAACCAGAATTATTAAACTTCTGGAAGACAATGGCTATATCTACAAAGAAAAAACCACGAACGACAAAAGAGAAGTTATCATTAAATTAACCGATAAAGGCTTAAATAGCCGAAACTTATCTAAAGAAGTTGTCGTGAATTTCAATAAGAAAGTAATTGAGAAAATCCCTGCTGAAAAGATGGAAATTTTTAAGGAAGTGATGACCGACATTCTCAAAATTGCAAACGAATTAAATAACAAAAAATAAATATCAATGAAACGACGAATTAAACACGTAACGGTTCTTGGTTCAGGAATTATGGGTTCCGGTATCGCAGCACATTTCGCCAACATCGGCGTACAAGTGCTTTTATTAGATATCGTGCCTTTTGAACTTACAGAAGCTGAACAGAAAAAAGGTCTGACCAAAGAAGATAAAATGGTTCGAAACAGAATCGCTGCCGAAAACTTTGTGAAATTACAGAAATCAAGTCCGGCACTTTTGTACTCTCCGAAATTTGCGGAAAGAATCACGGTTGGAAACTTTGATGATGATTTAGAAAAAATCAAAAAAACCGACTGGATTATTGAGGTTGTGGTTGAAAGACTTGACATTAAAAAATCGGTTTACGAAAAAATCGAACAGTTTAGAAAACCTGGAACTTTAGTTTCTTCGAATACGTCCGGAATTCCAATTCATTTCTTGATTGAAGGCAGAAGTGATGATTTCAAAAAATATTTCGCAGGAACGCATTTCTTTAACCCAGTAAGATATTTACCACTTTTAGAAATTATTCCGACGCCGGAAACTGATCCTGAAATCGTTAAATTCTATATGGAATATGGCGCGAAATTCTTAGGAAAAGCCACCGTAGAAGCAAAAGATACTCCAGCATTTATTGCGAACAGAATTGGAGTTTTCTCTATTATGAATTTACTTCATGAAGTTCAAAACCTAGGATTAAACGTTTCTGATATTGATAAATTAACCGGTCCGGTAATCGGTCGTCCGAAATCTGCAACCTTCAGAACTGCTGATGTTGTTGGATTGGATACTTTGGTCATGGTTGCGAACGGAGTAAGTCAAAGTGGTGCTGAGGCCAACGATTTCAATGATGTTTTCAAACTTCCGAAATACATCCAAACCATGGTTGATAACAAATGGTTGGGTTCAAAAACGGAACAAGGTTTTTACAAAAAAGTGAAAAATGCCGAAGGTAAATCTGAAATTCAAGGTTTGAATTTGGATACGATGGAGTACGAACTTCAAGGTAAATCGGACTTCCCTACTCTGGAATTAACGAAATCTATCGATAAACCAATCGACCGTTTCAAAGTTCTTATCGGTGGAAAAGATAAAGCCGGAGAATTATATAGAAAAACCTTAGGAGCTTTGTTCGCTTACGTTTCTCATAAAGTTCCGGAAATCTCTGATGAATTGTACAAGATTGACGACGCAATGCGTGCAGGTTTCGGTTGGGAAAATGGACCCTTCGAAATTTGGGATGCAGTAGGTGTTCAAAAAGGAATTGAACTGGCTAAAGAAGCCGGTTATGAAGTTTCTGATTGGGTGAAAAACGTAGCAACTTTCTATAAAGTAAACGAAGAAGGTCAAAGTATTTACTTCGACAAAAACTCTGGAAACTATAATAATATTCCGGGTCAGGAATCTTTTATCATTCTTGATAACATCAGAAAAAACAAAACCCTTTGGAGTAATTCAGGTTCCTCAATTCAGGATTTGGGCGATGGAATTATCAACTTTGAAATCCACTCTAAAATGAACTCTTTAGGAGGTGAAGTTTTAGATGGTTTAAACAGAGCCATCGACTTAGCCGAAAAGGAATATGATGGATTAGTGATCGGAAATCAAGGAGCAAACTTCTCTGTTGGAGCGAATTTAGCCATGATCTTAATGATGGCAATCGATCAGGATTGGGATGATTTAAATATGGCAATTGCCTATTTCCAAAAATCGATGATGCGCGTTCGTTATTCCTCAATTCCTGTTGTTGTTGCTCCACACGGAATGACTTTAGGTGGTGGTTGCGAAATGACAATGCATGCTGATCGCGTTGTTGCAGCAGCAGAAACCTATATTGGATTAGTGGAAACTGGTGTCGGTGTAATTCCTGGCGGTGGTGGAACGAAAGAAATGGCGTTGAGAGTTTCCCGAGAATTCCATTCTGATGATGTTAAAAATAACCGACTTCGTGATATGTTCATGAATATTGCGATGGGTCAAGTGGCAACTTCTGCTTACGAAGCCTACGATATGGGAATTCTTGAAAACCATAAAGATATCGTAGTTGTGAATAAAAACCGTCAGATTAAAACTGCGAAAATGCTCGCTTTAAGTTTAGCGGAACACGGTTACACACAACCGATTGAACAAAAAGTAAAAGTGTTAGGACGTGATGCATTAGGAATGTTCTTAGTTGGAACCGATCAAATGTTAACCGGGAAATATATTTCTGAGCACGATAAACTTATTGCTGACAAATTAGCGAATGTTCTAGTCGGTGGAAATCTTTCTGAACCAACAATTGTAACTGAACAGTATCTATTGAATCTGGAAAGAGAAACCTTCCTACAACTTTGTGGTGAGAGAAAAACTTTGGAAAGAATCCAGTTTATGTTAACGAAAGGGAAACCACTTAGAAACTAAAATTAATAATGATCATTCCTTTGTCATTCCGTAGGAATCTAAGTATTCATAGACGCTTCCAGCGTGACAAAAGGATGTTTAAATAAAAATTTAAAAAATGTCAAAACAAGCATATATAATTAAAGGGTTCAGAACGGCCGTTGGTAAAGCACCAAAAGGTAGTTTGAGATTTACAAGACCCGACGTCATGGCAGCAACCGTTATCGAAACGTTAATGGCTGCAGTACCGCAGTTAGATAAAAACAGAATCGACGATTTGATCGTTGGTAATGCAATGCCGGAAGCAGAACAAGGTTTGAACGTGGCGCGTTTAATTTCCTTAATGGGATTAAATACCGATCAAGTTCCGGGTGTTACGGTGAACAGATATTGCGCTTCCGGATCTGAAGCGATTGCTATCGCGTCTGCGAAAATCCAGGCGGGAATGGCTGATTGCATCATCGCAGGTGGAACAGAATCGATGTCTTACATTCCGATGGGTGGTTACAAACCGGTTCCGGAAAGTGATATGGCAAAATCCAATCCTGATTATTATTGGGGAATGGGTTATACGGCGGAAGAGGTTGCAAATCAATTTAAAATTTCCCGCGAAGAGCAGGATCAGTTTTCTTTTGAATCTCACCAAAAAGCCTTGAAAGCAAATGAAACTGGCCGATTCAAAGATCAGATCGTTCCGATTCCGGTAGAATACAATTACCTGGACGAGAACCAAAAAATGCAGACCAAGAAATATGACTTTTCGGTGGATGAAGGTCCGAGAAAAGATACGAGTTTAGAAGGTTTGGCAAAATTACGTCCGGTTTTTGCAAACGGCGGATCCGTAACGGCAGGAAACTCTTCTCAAATGAGTGACGGTGCGGCATTCGTAATTGTAATGTCGGAGGAAATGGTGAAAGAATTAGGTTTGGAACCGGAAGCGAGATTAGTTGCCTATGCAGCAGCAGGTTTAGAACCGAGAATCATGGGAATGGGTCCATTATACGCTGTTCCAAAAGCATTAAAACAAGCCGGTTTAGAATTAAAAGACATCGATTTAATTGAATTGAATGAAGCGTTTGCTTCTCAATCGGTGGCTTTGAAAAAAGAATTGAATCTAAATCCAGATATCTTAAATGTAAACGGCGGTGCCATCGCACTAGGACATCCACTTGGTTGTACCGGAACAAAATTAACCGTTCAACTTCTAGACGAAATGCGCAAGCGTGGCAATATGAAATACGGGATGGTAACGATGTGCGTAGGAACGGGACAGGGAGCAGCGAGTATTTTCGAGCTTCTCTAAAAGACGGATAGATAATAGACGGATAGATGATAGACTGAGAAACGATAAAGAAATTTTAATTAAATAAAAATTTGATTATGAGCGATTTTAAAAGACATAATTTCAAGAAATTGAAAATTTGGCATATGGCTATGGAAATTGCGAAAAATATTTCAGATATCACTATCGCCTTTCCTCCATTTGAAAATTTTGGAATGCGAAGTCAGATGGATAGATGTTCGGTTTCAATTGTATCAAATGTAGCCGAAGGTTCAAGTAGAACTAACAAATCTTTCAGTCATTTCCTAGATATGTCTTTAGGTTCATCTTTTGAATTGCAAACCCAACTTATTTTAGCAAACTATAAAAAATATATTTCTGATGAATTTACTGTTTCATTAGAAAGTAAAATTGAAGAATTTCAACGTGCTACGATGGTTTTCCAAAACACTTTAAAAGACTAAAAGATAATAGACTACAGAATGAAAAGCAAAATGAAGCAGTTAGAATCTATTATCTATCCGTCTATCATCTATTCGTCAATTTAACAAAACAAATTTTAAAATTAATAGCAATGAGCGATACAACAAAAACAACACTAAAAGGCGGTGAATTCATCATCAAAGATATTCCTGCTGCAGAACTATTCAGTCTTGAAGAATTAACCGATGAGCAAAAAATGCTTCGGGAGTCGGTAACTGAATTTATGGAAAGAGACGTAATTCCACACAGAGAGCGTTTCGAAAATAAAGATTATGCTTTGACCGAAGAAACCATGCGCAAATTGGGCGAAATGGGAACTTTGGGAATTGCAGTTCCAGAGGAATACGGAGGTCTCGGAATGGGATTCGTGAGTACCATGCTTGCTTGCGACATGGTTTCTGGAGCAAATGGTTCCTTGGCAACTGCTTACGGAGCACACACCGGAATCGGTACCCTTCCTATCCTACTTTACGGAACGGAAGAATTGAAACAAAAATACCTTCCCGCTTTAGCAACCGGTGAAAAATTCGGAGCGTACTGTTTGACAGAACCAGATGCAGGTTCCGATGCGAACTCCGGAAAAACAAAAGCCGTTCTTTCTGAAGATGGAAAACATTACATCATCAACGGACAGAAAATGTGGATCTCGAATGCAGGTTTTGCAGATACATTCACTTTGTTCGCAAGAATTGAAGATGATAAAAATATTACTGGTTTCGTAATCAACCGTTCTGAATTGGAAGATCCAAACAGCATGACGATGGGCGAAGAAGAACACAAATTAGGAATTCGCTCCTCTTCTACGCGTCAGGTTTTCTTTAACGATATGAAAATTCCCGTAGGAAATTTATTGGGAGAAAGAAACAACGGTTTCAAAATCGCCATCAATGCGTTAAATGCAGGTCGAATTAAATTAGCGGCGGCAAATATTGACGGACAAAGAAGAATTACAAGTCTTGCTATTAATTATGCGAACGAAAGAAAACAGTTCGGCGTTTCCATTTCTACTTTCGGGGCGATCCGTAAGAAAATTGCTGAAATGTCAACTGGAATTTTCGTTTCTGAAGCAGGATCTTACCGCGCTGCGAAAAATGTAGAAGATAAAATCGAAGAATTCATTGCAGGTGGAATGTCTCACGCAGAAGCAGAATTAAGCGCTTTGGCAGAATATGCGGTGGAATGTTCTATTCTAAAAGTGTACGTTTCGGATCTGACGCAACATATCGCGGATGAAGGAATTCAGATCTACGGTGGAATGGGATTCTCTGAAGATGCTCCAATGGAAGCAGCATGGAGAGATTCCAGAATCGGTAGAATTTACGAAGGAACCAACGAAATCAACCGACTACTTGCCGTAGGAATGTTGATTAAGAAGACCATGAAAGGCGAACTTGATCTCTTGAAACCAGCTATGGCGATCGGAAAAGAATTGATGGGAATTCCATCTTTTGAAGTTCCAGATTATTCAGAATATATGTCTGAAGAAAAAGCACTTCTTCACAACTTGAAAAAAGTATTCTTAATGGTTGCCGGAGCAGCGCTTCAGAAATACATGATGGAAATCGAAAAACAGCAGCATCTTTTATTAAATGCCTCTGAAATTTTGAACCAAATCTATATGGCAGAATCTGCAGTTTTAAGAGCAGAAAAACATTTCGATACCGATTCTGTAGAAGCAGCAATGGCGAGATTAAATCTTTACAAAGCCGTGGAAGCAATTACCACCGCAGCGAAAGAAGGAATCGTATCTTTTGCAGAAGGCGACGAACAGCGCATGATGCTTTCTGGCTTACGCAGATTTACAAAATACACCAATATGCCAAATGTAGTTGCCTTAACTGAAAAAGTTGCAGCCCATTTCGTGGAAAAAGGATCTTACTAGAAATAGTTTGATATGTGGTTTGAACGCTCCGAGAAATTGGAGCGTTCTTTTTTAAGAAATCAGGGAAGGAGTGTAAATCCGCGCTATTGACGGAAAACGGGTTTTGTGATGGCAGAAGTAATAACCGTGATGCTCCTTAAAAAATAACAATTCTTCAACACTCACCAACCTGTAAACCTCCGACAACCACTTACCAACCACCACCGCCACCGCCGCCACCTCCGCCGCCGGAAGATCCACCGCCCGACGACCCGCTGGAACTGGATCCGCCGGAATAAGAGGAGGAACTGGACGAGCGCGAAGAGGAAGAAGATGACGATCCCGAGGATGAAGAATAGGAACGCACAGGCGACACCGCCGAAGCCTGAAACGTTTTTGAGAATGCACTCGAAAAGCTGTGCGAAAACTTGTTTTGCAGGGAAAGATCTGGTTGCGCATCTAAAGTGTCTTTCATTTGATCTCTAAATCTTTTTCCCCAAATCCCTTCTACTCCAAAAACAATGGCGTACGGAAGAAATTTCTCATATAGATCAGTTGTCATTTCTGGCGGATTATGAAACTTTAATAGGTTTTCTTCCGCGGTGCTGAGGTACATTTTAAACCCTTCAATCTCCGCTTCCATTTTTACTTTTTCCTCGCCCGGCCGGTTGATTAAATATCTAAAAAGCAGTAAAGAACCCATGCCAAAAATCAAAAATTTATAACAGTCTGCATCGAAAGAACTTACATCAATTGAACCGAGTGAAAATGCAATAAAAAATATTGGAACGATAAATGGCGCTGCGAAAATAAGGGTTCCAATAAAAAGTCCCTTACTTTTCTCTTTCCATAGAAACAGGAGAAACGCAATGAATGCACCGTCAAAAATAATCATAAAGATTGCGATCACAACGGCAATCGGATTCATGGTGATGATAGCATTTATAATTAAAGCGGACATAAAAACAATTAATATCATTTTAAAAGCTTTCTTAACCAAATGCTGATTGGACGTATTTTCTATAAAAAGTTTATTAGTTTTGGTGAGCACTTTTTCAAAATCAACTACGGTATTTTTAATTCTAGTACTACACGTTCCATCTATGGTCACTTCTTCATTTTTCGTAAAAAGTCCCTTTATTAATGTCAATTGATCACCTTGCAGATCTTCTTTCTTTTTTTCCTGTTTCTTTATATAAAAGATTTTTGAATAGGTCATTTTTTTTAAGGTAGGTTGCACCTCATCAATATCTATAAAACCTTTAATTGCCAGATCTACTAAATTTGCGGTGACCTGATTTACTTCAAATTTACCTTTATCAATATATCCAAGTGAACCCGGAGACAAATTTTTCGGTGCTTTAAAATACGGAATTACAATAGGCTTTTCCGGATCTTTGCCATATTTCTGCCAGTTGTTATAATAAAAATAAAGTAAATAAAATGCGGCAAAAATTAGAAACAGGGAAGGCCAGTTTCTTTCGATCCACTTAGAAAACCACGACGGTTCTTTTAGGACGCCGGCTTTAAAACCAACAGCCACCGTAAGATTCTCTTTTTCAGCCAAATTATCTGCCTTAAACCTCATGGAAGTCTCGGAAAGTTTTTCACCTGTACAGTTTTTGTCGGTACTCCCCGACGTTCCGGTGTAGCAGGAATTTTGTAAAATAGTCGCACCATTCGGGAGCGTAATGGTCGCCTCAATAGCTGCTATGGGAAACTCCCAGTCGGTTCCGTTTACATTCCAGTAAAATTCGTCAAATCCATTAAAATGTCCAATCTGATCCTGCGTTTTGTAAACAATTTCGTAGGTATAATAACCTGGATTTAGAATAATGTCTTTATCGCCAATATAAATATTGAAAACACCATTAACGATCTCCTTGTGATATGATTCTTTATATCCATCTTTTTTTATGGAGATGATGTCGTAGGTTATTTTTTCTTCCCCCGTTCTGGTATTACGAACCATCGGAAGAGCACGAAAAAGTCCTCTTTTAATGGCCTGTCCTCTTGCGTAAACTTTTATCGTTTCTGTAACAAGAACATCCGAGTTTTCTTCAACCGTAATATTGGACCTGAAGAAAATAATGCGCTCCTTCTCAGTTTGATCAGTAGTTGGAACATATTCTTCACCCGCATACTCTATTGGTGGCTCTGTAATAGTAATCTCCTGGGCAGAATTTATAAAGAATAAGACAAGGCAAACTAAGGTGTAGAATTGTTTCATTCACTATTGTTTTGTACGGTATTATATTGACTAATATAAGATTTGTTTTTTGATGGCACAGAATTATTATAAAATACCTAAAAACTGAAAATGGTGCCGTAAAATAAACTTGTTTTCTGGGCATCTCATGTTTTTCAAATACAAAAACAACAGCCGGGCTGTACACTGTATCTTTTCTTTGCCTACGCTTCATTGCTCGTAAACCATTGCCGATACAAAAGAAATGGATGTCTTCCCATTCCTTGACCATACTTCAACAAGCTAACAACTTGAATCACCCCATAAAAATTATTCAAAGGATTTTGTAAAATAATCTAAAATCTAATTCCTTTTCTCCTCTCTTTTTCCATTACTTCTTTTTTCTAAATTTCACTGCGATATTTTTATGAAATCCCCCTTTAAATCAGTAAATTGCATTTACCAATTTTCTAAAGATAATTCTCCTCATGGATAAAGAAATAAAACACTGGTTTACCAAGTCTGTTCCCGAAACTTTAACCCTACTTTCCGTGGAAGCAGACACAGGACTTTCTGAAGAGGAAGCGCGGAAAAGAAAAGAACATTTTGGCGCAAATGTTTTGGAAGGGAAAAAGAAAAAATCTCTTCTAAAAATTGTCTTTTCACAACTGAATGACTGGCTTATCTATGTCCTTTTTGCTGCCGTAATCATTACCGCTTTCATGGGAGAATATATAGATTCGGTAATTATTACGCTCGTTATTTTTCTTAATGCCGCCATTGGAACTTATCAGGAAGTAAAAGCCGGAAAGGCGATCGATGCGCTTTTGAAAATGTCTTCGCCGAAAGCGGTCGTAAAACGTGACGGGCAGACCAAAGAAATCGACAGTGCCGAATTGGTACCGGGCGACCTTGTTATTTTAGACGCAGGCCGAATCATTCCCGCAGATTTGCGTCTTTTGGAAACCGTGAACCTTCAGATTGAAGAATCTTCTTTAACCGGAGAATCTCTGCCCGTTCATAAAAAAGCGGAAAGTGTTTTTGAGAACACCAAAATGCCGCTGGCTGAAATTGAAAACATGGCCTTTATGTCGACGATCGTCACTGCCGGAAGAGGTTTAGGAATTGTAGTCGGTACCGGAATGACCACCGAAGTCGGAAAGATCGCAGATTTACTGGATACCGACTCCAACATTAAAACACCTTTAGAAAAAAAACTTAGCGAACTCGGGAAATCGCTCGGAAAAATCGCGGTCGGAATCTGTATTGTCATCTTCGGAGTTTCCTGGCTTCAGGGGCGCGATCTGGCGGAAATGTTCCTGATTTCAGTCTCACTGGCCGTTGCCTCCATTCCGGAAGGTCTGGCTGCGATTGTCGCCGTTGTCCTTTCCATAGGAGTTACCGCCATGTCCCGAAAAAATGCCATTATCCGAAAACTTCCTGCTGTAGAAACCTTAGGTTCGGTCAACATTATCTGCTCCGATAAAACCGGAACTCTGACGATGAATAAAATGACCGTGACTCAAATCTTTACCTCAGATGGTCTAATGGTATTGGAAGAAGCAGAAAATATGACCATTTCTGAATCGGCGAAATTACTGTCTGAAGGAATGATTCTCTGCTCCGACGCGACGCTTGAAAACGAAGAAGCAACAGGAGATCCTACAGAAATTGCCCTGCTTGTTCTGGGCGATAAAATTGGACTCGACCGCAAAAACTTAGGTCAGAAATATACACGTATCGATGAAAATCCTTTCGACAGTAACCGTAAAATGATGTCGGTTCTGGTGAAATCTGAAAATGGCTGCAGCGTTTTTACGAAAGGTGCTCTGGGAAGTCTGCGAACAATGGCAACACAGATTTTTGATAAAGGAGAGATCAGAGCCATTACTGAAGAAGACCTTCATAATTTCAGTGAGGCAGCGATAAAAATGTCTGATAATGCTTTACGAACCCTCGTTTTAGCGTACAAACCTGCAGCCGAAAATCTAGCGCCGGAGGAAATGGAAAAAGATTTGATACTCGTCGGTTTGGTGGGAATGATCGATCCTGCGCGCGAAGAAGTGAAACCTTCGATAAGACTAGCCGCAAAAGCGGGTATTAAAACCATTATCATTACTGGAGATCACAAGAACACCGCTTTCGCTATCGCAAAAGATTTGGAGGTAGCGGAAAGTATCGACCAGGTTCTGACCGGGCCGGAACTTGAGGAAATCAGCGAAGATGAATTCATTGAAAAAGTAAATAACTACAGGGTTTTTGCCCGCGTTTCCCCGCAACATAAAGTGCAAATAGTACAGGCATTGCAGGCCAACGGAAACATTGTTTCGATGACCGGTGACGGAGTGAATGACGGACCTTCGCTTCACATCGCAGACATTGGAGTGGCAATGGGAATTACCGGCACTGATGTGGCCAAAAACGCCGCCGATATGATCCTGACCGATGATAATTTCTCTACCATTGTTGTTGCCATAGAGCAGGGAAGAAATATTTTTCAGAACATTAAAAAATCGGTCATCTTTTTACTGACTTGTAATCTGGGTGAAGTTCTGGCCATGTTTCTGCCACTCGCTTTTGGATGGCCGGCTCCACTCATTGCGACGCAACTTTTGTGGATCAACCTTCTCACGGATTCGCTGCCTGCAATCGCCCTCGGAATGGATGGTGATGATCCTGACGTGATGCAGGAAAAACCAAGAGATGCCCATGAAAATTTCTTTTCGCACGGTGCCGGAACTCATGTAGTCATCGGTGGGATTCTTATCGGTCTGATTACCATTTTTGCTTTTTGGTACGGCTTTTACGAACTCGGCTATACTCCATTTATGAAAAGCATTCCGGAGGAAGTTGTGAAAAATGCGAGAACGCTGGCTTTTTTGGTCTTGGTATGTGCACAGCTTTTCTATTCTTTAGGATTAAGAAATAGCAAAAAACCTTTTTATCAGATCAAAATTTTTGGAAACCACTATTTAAACGGAGCTATTTTGCTGGGACTTATCCTGCAGTTAATGTTGCTTTTTGTTCCGGTTTTAAGAAGCGCTTTCAAACTTCATATGCCCGACTCCAAAGGTTGGCTGATGGCTTTATTGCTTGGTCTCGTTCCTTTGGTTACGCTGGAAATTTATAAGATGATTTTTGTAAAAAGAAAATAATTTATAGTTTAACACTTAGAGTTGAATTCTCTAGATAATAAATATCACAAATATAAATTTTAAACAAAATTCTAGGTGAAATACAGTTTTGCACTAAATATAAATTCTATCTTTAATAAAATTTAAAAAAGATGAAACTAAATATCACCATTTTATTTTCGCTAATGTTCACCTCTTTCCTTTTTGGTCAACAGGTTTTGCCTAAAATTAATCCAGAAAAAAAAGTGGACAGTTTGGATATGTTGAATTTAAAAAGTTCCGAGCAACTCAAACTTTCGTCAGCAAATTCAAAAATTAAGCAAAGAGTCCAAACTATTCATATGCCGAATGCAAAACCTAAAGACAGTTCTATTTATGCAACATTAAAGGGAAAAGCCAGAAATGATAAACCGCACAAAATTTTGAATGCGATTCCGGAAAATTAAAAGATAAAACCAAATAAATAATGTTTGACTATCAACAACATATTCTAATCTTTAAAATATAAAATCATGTGGAAAGAAATAGATGGAAAACTTCAACAGACTTTTAAGTTCAAAGATTTTTCCGAAGCGTTTGCCTTTATGACCCGAGTTGCATTGGTTGCAGAATGCCAGCAACATCATCCGGATTGGTCCAACGAGTATAACAAAGTGAATATCAGTTTGTGTACGCATGACCAAGGAAATGCGATTACGGAAAAGGATCACAAACTTGCAAAAGCCATTGATGAATTGGTGAAGTAACGCAATAAATAACCCGTCTTCTTTAAAAGAAAATATCAGCAAGATGGCAAGATTGTGGTTTCAGGAGATACCGAATTACCGGGATCGCCAATTCAGTATTTTGTTACAAGATATAATGATAAAGCTTTAGCGGTTCAAAACGTAGACAACAATGCTGCACAACTTTATCCTAATCCCGCAACCGATTATATTAACCTGGAACTTGCAAAGGCTGGAAAAGAGTACGACGCAGAAATATATAATATGGCCGGACACAAAGTGATGACCGCAAAAGTCACTAACAAATCGACACTAAATATTTCTTCGCTGGCTACGGGCAGTTACTTTGTGAATTTGATCCACGACGGAACTACAACAACCCTTCGTTTTATTAAGAAATAGTATTACATATAAATTAACAAAACCGATGATAAGCTCATCGGTTTTTTTTTTACATACTTTATATCCTTTTCACTCTTTAATGGGCTGCTTATTTTGTTTCTCATTTATTTTATGAATGACTGCAATCTGATATCAATGCCCTATATATCAGCTCTTGGAATAAAATTTGGAACTACTGAAAAAGAAAAAATATTTTATGAACTATACTTCAGAAAAAACTTCGATAAAAAGCGTCAATCCTTTTAATAATGAAGTACTAAAAGAATTTGAGATCATGTCTCCTGAAAAGGTAGATTCAATTATTGATAAAGCAGATCAGTCATTTAAATCCTGGAAAACAACTTCTATAGAAGAACGCTCAACCATAATGCGCAAAATGGCTTCCCTTACGCGGGAGAAAAAGGAGGAACTTGGAAAATTAGTGACTTTAGAAATGGGTAAAGTTTTAGCCCAAGCAATTGGTGAAGTTAAAATTTGTGCGGCTATCTTTGATTATTATGCCGACAATGCTGCCGAATTTTTGGCAGATAAACCCTTAAAAGTTCCACACGGTGACGCCTTTCTAACTTATGAGCCGATCGGAGTTATTTTAAGCGTTCAACCTTGGAATTTTCCTTTTTACCAAATGACCCGCTCGGCGGCTGCACATATTACGGCAGGTAACGCGATGGTTTTAAAACATTCTTCCAATGTACCGCAATGTGCTCAAATTATGGAAGATCTTTTTAAAGAAGCCGGTTTACCGGACGGCGTTTATACCAATCTATTTGTCGCAGGGAAAGACATAGAACCTATTGTTGCAAATCCAAAAATTAAAGCAGTTACTTTAACAGGAAGTGAACCGGCGGGCGCAAGTATCGCAACAGCCGCAGCCAAATTAGTTAAAAAATCAACCTTAGAATTGGGCGGAAGTGATCCCTTTATCGTTTTAGAAGATGCCGATATTCAATTAGCGGTTACAACCGCAGTTCAGGGCAGGATGGCAAATGGTGGGCAAGTTTGTACCTCCCCAAAAAGAATTATCGTCGCAGCAAGTATTTACGATGAATTTCTAGACAAAACAAAAGAAGCTTTTGCCCAGATTAAAGTTGGGGACCCGATGGATCGAGATACGACATTAGGCCCATTAAGTACAGAAAAAGCCGCAGAAGATGTTTTGGAACAGATTCAGAAAGCGGCCGAACAAGGTGCTAATATTGTTCTGGGTGGAAAAAGAATCGACCGCACCGGCGCATTTTTAGAACCCACTTTGATCACCGATATTACTCCGAAAATGGATATGTATTTTGAAGAAGTATTCGGACCCGTGATGATGGTTTATAAATACGAAACAATAGAGGAAGCTTTAGAAATTGCAAATGCTACAGAGTTTGGATTAGGTGGAACTGTCTTCGGAACCGATACGAAAAAAGCCGTGGAAGTTGCACGTAAAATAGATTCCGGAATGATTTACATCAATCATGCGACGAGTGTTGCGCCACAACTTCCCTTTGGTGGAACGAAACAGTCCGGTTACGGCAGAGAACAGGCGATTGAAGGTTTGCTGGAGTTTGTGAATATTAAACTCATCCGAACAACCTCGCCAGATAAACCTTTTTAATTTTCGAAATATATTTTATCACGATTTCATCTTGGTGAAACTTATTAACAGTGTCAAAGTTTAGAGCTTTGACACTCTTTTTTTGTTGAAGATATTGATCGTGCTTAATTTAAGAGCCTATTTATTTTCCGCAATGAAAATATCGGACTTAAAAACAATAATGTGTTCACATACAAGTGGAGCTAATGTTTCATAAAATAGTTTTTTTATGTATATCCGTTTTTAATCATACTCCTGTGATGCTTGCTATCACAAGTCTATCGAACAGTTTATCTTCAAAATATCTCCGATTTAACTTATAAACAAACTCATTTAGATAAAGTTGAAGGTTTTTGCGTTTTATTTTGTGGTAATTTCCTAATAAATTCCTTTTCGCATTACTGATAAATATGTGAACCCAACGCAAAGTATCTTTTGTAGTTTCTTTCGAAGATTTTTCTGAAATATGAATTTCTACAAGTTGTGATATATCAACATATGACGTGCTTTGATCTGTAAAAACTATGCTGGATTCTGCCAAAGATTCTTTAATAGTCTCATTAATTCCCTCTGCTGTATGATCTTCTAATACTATTGCTTTAAAATATCTACAAGATTTCGATGTCTCTCCTGTTTCTATATTTTCTAATGGCGTAGATTCCGCCATCACTGCAACATTTTGCTTTCCAACTGCTCCTCTTCCACGAATCCCTTTCTCTTGTTCCAGTTCTCTAGATTCAACTGTAAAATACCCTTCATCCATTTCAATCATGCCCTCTAAAGTGTATCTTTCATCTCGTTTTCCCATCGCTTTTCTCAATTTGTGCATCATAGCCCAAACTGGCTCATAGCGCTTCAAACCTAATTGCCTTTGCATTTCTTTAGCAGAAAATCCCTTTTTTGTTGCACTCATCAAAAACATCGCTTTATACCAAACTAGAAAGGACAAATTGGAATTTTCCATGATGGTTCCACTTCGTAATGTAGTTCGCTTTCTACAAGATTTACACTCGTAACTTAATCTGCTTTTAATCCAAAAAAAATCAGTTTTTCCGCACTTGCAGGAAACGCCAATTTTGTCACGTTCTGCTTTAAAATGAGATATACAATCCTCTTCACTGCTAAACTCTACGCCAAAACTAAAAATATTCATCTCAATGATTTAATTATCAAACAAATATACGAAATTATGTGGAGTTACGGACATACATAAAGAAAATATTGATTAACAAAGAATCTTTCCAAAAAGTCTAACTTTTAATTATTCGGGGAATATCCGCGGAAAGCCTCGTCAGTAGTTCATAATTTAAAAGGTTAGAATAATCACTGAAAGAGGAAACAGACAATTGTTTATCACCCTGATCTCCGATAAGAACGACCTCATCGCCCCGTTTGATGTGCTCTAAAAGTGTAACATCGATGACCATCATATTCATATTAATACTTCCAATGACCACGCATCTTTCTCCATTAATTAAAACACGCCCGATGTTGCTTAAACTTCTTCCGTAACCATGGGCATAACCTACGGGAACACAGGCAATTTTCATATTTTCATCTGCCATAAAACTCGTTCCGTATCCCACAAACTCACCCCTTTTAACTTTTTTCACGCTCATCACCTGGCTTTTCCAGCTGATGACTCTTTTTAAAGGATTGTCATTTTTTCTTTTGCTGTTGTAAAAATTGACCAACACTTCCGGACTCGGCCAAAACCCATATTGCATAATCCCGATTCTTACCATATCCATCTGCGTTTCGGGGTACATCATAGCAGCCGCGGAACACGCAGCATGCCTTAGCTTGGGTTTTAAATCTTTATCGCAGAATTGATTGTAAATTTCATCATAACGGATAATCTGTTTCTTGATACGGTAATAATTAGCGATACTTTCCGCGCCCGCAAAATGAGTACAAAGTCCTTTAAATTCTATAAACTCTGCGTTTTTTTTCAAAAAATCCTGAACCCATTTCATGTCGCTGGCATTGAAACCTGTACGGTTCATTCCCGTTTCAACTTCAATGTGGACTATTGCTTTTTTACGTAATTTCTTGGCTGACGCTAACGCAGAGGTCAAGCGATTTTTTTCGAAAACAAAAAACTCAACTTCATTTTCTATGATCCAATTCATGTCACTCTCATTGCTGAGCCAGCCCATGATCATGACGGTTACGTTATCTCCCCCTACATTTTTTACACGACGCGCTTCGTTACTGTCGAAAACAGAAAAATGGCGTACTTTTTCTCCCATTGCAATTTCAACGAACCTTTCTATGGAATGCCCGTACGCATTTCCTTTCACTACGGATGAAAAGAGAACATCTTTATGAAAGTGTTTACGAAGAAAATCGATATTGACTTTGTGGGCTTTGCGGTCGATTTCGAGGTATGAATTATTGTGCATCGATGATTTCGCTTATTTTATAGAATATTTGGGCCCCGGTTTCTGTAATTTCGTCGGGCCAGTCGTAATCGGGATTATGTAAATTGGGAGTCTCTTTTCCACTTCCCAAACCAAACATTGCGCCTTTAAAATGTTCAGTGAAAATTCCAAAATCCTCACCCCACTGAAAAGGCACTTCGCGCTCTATTAAATTAAATTTTAAATCGTTTGCGGCCTTTCTAACAAAATCAACAGCTGATGGATCATTTTCATTAGCACTGAAGCGTTGTGTCCAGGAAATTTCGGGCTGCAGTTTATATTTTGCTGCGGCTTTTACTGCAATTTCTTCCAGTTCTATTTCCAACTCTTTCATTTCTGCATTTGCAGCTCGTCTGAAAGTATAATGTATTTCCCCATAGCCTGCGGAAATTCCATAATCTTCCGTTCCCATGGTAATGTAAATGGGCGTTAAGACTGTGAACTTTTCCTTCGTCGGATCGGGTTGAATTTTCGGGTTGAATTGATTGATGATTTCGGCAATAGCTAAGGCGGGATTCTCTCCATTTTCAGGCTCTCCTGCATGTGCAGTCCTGCCCTGTAGTTTTACAATGATGGAATTGACGGCACACGTAAAAGTGTGATTTTTGACTACAATGTCGTGATGGTCATACCCGGGAAGATTATGAAGCGCGAAAACCTGATCCGGATTTAATTCTTTGAAACGTGAATCATTGTAAATGGCTACAGCTCCTTCCCCATTTTCTTCGGCGGGTTGAAAAAGCAAAACGACTTTGGTGTGCTTCATTCTTTTTTCAGAAAGTTTCTTTGCCAACGAACACATTATGCTCATATGACCATCGTGACCACACTTGTGAGAAACTTCATCTACATCTGATCTGTGATCGAATTCGTTGATTTCCTGAATGGGTAAAGCATCCAGCTCACAACGAAACATAATGGTTTGCTTTACTTCTTTATCGGGGTGATACACGGCAATAATTCCTGTTCCGTTTCCTAAATTTTCGAGCAATTCATCCGGACTATATTGTTTTAAAAAAGCTGCAATGGTTTTCGCAGTTTGAAATTCAAACCCGGAAAGTTCGGGATTTTGATGGAGGTGTTTTCTTAGCGTGAGAATTTCGTTCATTGGATTATTTTAGATTTTAAAAAGATGCATTCATTTTTTGGTGCAATCTTATTAAAGTATTAATATTTTAATTGATGAAAAGGACTATGATATACGGTTAGCATAGCATGAATACCAAGCTACGTTTTAAATCAACGTTCTATTTTAAGCAGTAAATTTCAAGAGATAAAGAGAAAGCTTTCAAACTTTAAATCAAATAGCTTTTTCAATTTTCCAATATCAAGGAAAGAAAGCTACTTAGAATCAATCAATTTTACATTTAAGAGAAATAACTGTGCCAAGGAACCGTGATTATATTTACCCCGTTCTTTCGCTTTCGAGAAAGGAATTTTTAATGAAATGATATAAAGAAAAAACAATCATAAATTCAAAACCAAAACCTTACTTTGCTAGACAAACTGTTATTCGAAGCAAGCCTGCTTCATTATTTTTATTTTATTTTTCATATTTTTGCACGCTTAAAAAAAATGCTGCAAATCCATTTTTTCTACCTGAAAATCAAAATCTTAAACTTATCCTTTTGAAGTTTATTTTAAAAAAACATCTATGGATTTGCTTACAACGTCCTGAAAAAAAATATGAAATTAACCCTTAACCTCTTCGACTTCTCTCAGAAAGTAAATTACAGAAACGAAATTCTAGCAGGTTTAACCGTTGCAATGACGATGATCCCGGAACCCTTATCGTTTGCAATCTTGGCCGGCTTTCCTCCTCTAGTCGGTTTATATGCTGCTTTTATTGCCGGTTTAATCACCGCGATATTGGGCGGAAGACCCGGAATGGTTTCTGGAGGTGCAGGCGCAACAGTTGTAGTCTTAATTGCACTGATGCGATCGAACGGGATTGAATATGTTTTCGCCGCAGTGGCGCTTGCGGGTGTCATTCAGATTTTAATTGGACTTTTCAAGTTCAGCAAGTTTATAAGACTTGTGCCACAACCAGTCATGTACGGTTTTGTAAACGGATTAGCCGTGATCATCTTCATGTCGCAACTTCAACAGTTTAAAGTATTGGAGAATGGAAAATTATCTTGGTTAACAGGCGATGCACTTTATATCATGCTGGCGTTAGTAGCGCTTACCATCGCGATTGTCGTTTTATTTCCAAAGATTACCAAAAAAGTTCCCGCTTCCCTCGTGGCAATCGTCGTGGTTTTCGCCATCGTAGTAGGTTTTGGAATTAACACCAAAACAGTTCAGGATATTGCTTCGGTTAAAGGTGGTTTTCCGCCTTTTCATATTCCCAATATCCCTTTCACTTTAGAAGCTTTTAAAATTATACTGCCCTACTCCTTAATATTTGCAGCCGTAGGTTTAACTGAAGGACTTTTAACTCTAAATTTGGTAGATGAGATCACAGGCACGAAAGGAAATGGAAACCGGGAATGTATCGCACAGGGAACATCAAATATTGCGAACGGATTCTTTTTTGGAATGGGTGGCTGCCCTATGATTGCACAAACACTGGTAAATCTTTCTGCCGGATCAAGAGCAAGGCTCTCTGGAATTATTGCTGCTATAACCATTTTGCTCATCATTCTATTTGGCGCGCCTATCATCGGAAAATTACCTATGGCTGCTTTAGTGGGCGTCATGATCATGGTGGCTTTAGGAACATTTGAGTGGGCGAGTTTCAAGATCATCAAGAAAATGCCAAAGCACGATATATTTGTTGGAATCCTGGTGGCAGTTATTACGGTGCTCCTACATAATCTGGCATTAGCAGTTTTAATCGGTGTGATTATTTCGGCACTCGTATTTGCCTGGGAAAGCGCAAAACGAATTCGTGCAAGAACTTATGTGGATGAAAATGGCGTAAAACATTATGATATTTTTGGTCCCTTATTTTTTGGCTCCGTAATGACATTCTCCGAGAAATTTAAAATTAAAGAGGATCCGGATCAAATCATTATCAACTTCAAAGAATCACGGGTTTCCGATATGTCTGCGATTGAAACATTGAACAACATTACCAAAAAATACAGTGCAGCCGGTAAAACGGTTCATCTTCAAAACTTAAGTGCAGATTGTATTCGACTTTTAAATAATGCGGAAGCAGTCATTGATGTGAACATTATTAAAGATCCCGAATATCTCGTCGCGATTGAAAAGTAAAAAAGAATCTAGTCACCGTTAATTTACTATTTACTTATATTAATTTTTTGTCGGTAAAACAGAAAACAGCACAACAGAAGTTGGTAAATTAGTTGAAGAATAAATTTAAAGGAGATTCAAAATCCTTTATCTCTCCAAGCATTTTTTTAATAAAAGTTATGGATTAAGGAATTAATTCCAAAAATAAGTAGAAAGAAAGCTAACCAATCGGTTCATATCCTGCCTCATAGAAAAGGCCAAAAGATATTTTAAGTGAAAAAGCAGAGGTTCAATACTGTTGGATAATTTTAGAAATTCATGTTCAGGAATAATACTGTAGCATTTCTCCTGATGCATAATTTTAAGTGCCCGATCTCCCAAAGACACGGTCATATTTCCTATTTTTTTATAGAAAGTATAATCACTTACCTTCACAAAACCGTCTTCTAACATTTCAGAAATCAGTTTGTTAAAAAGTTTTTGCCCTTCCGGAGATAAATTCATAAGTGTAAAATTACAACGTAAAATTAGGAAAAAGTCTGCGAAAATTCCTACTTAAAAATAGTTAATCCTAATTTATCGATTAACATAGTGATAATTTACTTCATTTCTGATAGATAAAAACATTTAAACTTAAAAATTTTATTTAAAACATTCATCATCATCTCCTCATTATTAATGAAATACAGCCCGAAACTCCTCTACCTTTGATTAGCTCAAGAATTCTTCTATTCATTTTAAATAGAAATACACTTTTTTGAAAAGTAAATAGAAATCATCTTCTATCAATAAACGAAAAAAACGATGCTGAAAAAAATCGACTTTTTTTTCAAAAAAACAATTACCAAAATGCGGTGGCAGGAACTTCTTGCCATTTTGATCTTATTTTTAGCTTTCGTCTTTTTTCGAAGTGAAAGAAAAGAAATGTCCTCCATTCTTCCACAGTTGCATGCTGCAAAAACAATATGGATTACCGCCGGAATTTTACTGACCGGTGTTTACGTTCTGCTGCAGGCATTCATGTATATGTCAAGTTTTCGCGCCGTGGGTGTACCTTTGAAATTTGCAGACGCCCTGGAGTTATTTCTAAAAAGAAATTTCTTAAGTGTTTTTTTACCTGCCGGCGGAATCAGTTCCCTGGCATTCACCCCGCGTAAAATTCAGCGTAAAAACTATGATGAAAAACCGTTCATAAAGCCAGTGCCATCTATGGTTTTGTGGGAATTGTCACTGTTTTTTTGGTTGGAATTCCTGTGGTTCCTTATGCTGCTTTTGTCAATAAAAACTTTGGAAATTCCTGGATCTGGCTCGTTGGCCTTGGACTTTTTATAGGCCTCGTCTTATGGATGGTCAATTCTCTGCGAAAAAAGGGTTTATTCTATGATTTTATAAAACAACATTTCCCCAAACAAATCACTAATATCAATGAATTTGTCGGCGGAGAAATTCACAAAAAGTATTTCTACCTAACGATATTTATTTCAATTCTCATCGAGTTTTGTGGGATATTCCATCTCTTGATTGCAATGTTAGCTTTTGGGGTAAACGGCTCCTTCTCAGCAGCCGCAGTAGGTTATACCATTTCGGTGTTGCTCATGTTGGTTTCTCCTTTCTTAAGAGGTTTGGGTGCAGTAGAATTCACTTTGATTTACATTCTGGCGAACTTCGGCTTTTCTCATAGTCAAGGTTTAGGAATTACATTATGTTTGACAGATCCGAAATACAAGGTCAGGATTTAATCGTTATTAAAGATGAAACTGGAAAAATTGAAGCATTTTAAATATTATCCCCGATTTTGCACCTCAAGAATGCACGTATGACTTGATTCGAAAAACAGTAAAAGCGCCCAACGGCAGTATGGATGCTATGATTGTAAAACTCGTAGAATATGCAAAATCTAACGAACTGTGGTACATCAATTTGGGACTGACCCCTTTGGGAGAAATGAAAGAACCCGATAATACAGCGGAAGAAGTTCTGAAATTTGTGTACAATAGGATCGGGAGTTTTAAACATTATCAAAGTTTGCGGGATTTCAAAGAAAAATATGCGGATCGGTGGGAAAATAAATATTTGATTTATGGCAGCGATTTCGATCTTCTACAAATTCCGGCAGCTTTACGTAAAATCACAAAACCAAAATGAAAAAAAAGAGTCAACTCCTGAGCTTATTTTCCCTGCTTCTTTTATTTTCATGTAAAACGACGTCAGATTTCCCGGTGTCGGAATGGAACAGCGACAGTAACAAACCCATCATATTTTACATCAGTGGCGACGCGGGTTTCAATACTTTTTCGAAAACATTTGCGCAGGAACTCCATCACTATGGTTACGACGTATTTGCCCTGAATAGTAAAAAATATTTCTGGGATAAGAAAACACCTTTGCAAGCTTCCGAAGATTCTGAAAATTTTCTAAAACAGATCACTAAAAACCGAACCAATAAAAAAATAATCATCATCGGTTATTCCTACGGTGCTGACATTGCACCTTTTATCTGCAACCGTTTCGATCCTGATTTCAAAAGGAATATTCAGCACTTACTTATCATAGGACCTTCAAAAGTGAATGATTTTGAAATTCATCTTCAAGAATATATTATGGGAAGTCAACAATATGGTTTCAGTGTTACTCACGAAATCAATCAGCTGAAAAACGTTCCCTTTACGTTAGTCCTGAGTGATTTTGAGTATACTTATTTTCCAAGAAAAGAAATCACATTAAAAAATTATCAATTTCTTCATCTCCCCGGAAATCATCATTTCAGCGGTAATACAAAAATGCTGGCTGATTCTGTTGTAAAATATTTTTAAAATTTAATTGAATGACCAATAAAACCTCACAGCCCATTCTGGCCGCTTTGCTTTGTTTTTCAGTGATGTTCCCTTAAAAGTGAAAAGCGAATCTTAACATCACGGCCCGAACTGGTTGCAGAAATTCTTTTCGGAATTGAAATTACCGAGATCGAAATCATTGTGTTGGTTCTTTCGAGAAGTTCTGGCTCTAATAAAGAAATTAAGAAAATAACGCTTACTTTTAATTAAGTTTATAATGCAACCTGACATAAATATGAGTTATGAAAAATAAAAAATACGTGCTTGATCTTTTGAAAAGTGAAGACGAGCAACTTCGAAAAATGCACGCAATTATCGAAAAAGCTCTTACAGAGGAAACGCTTATCACCACTACCATACAGGAAAACGACGAGGAAAGAAGCTACGGTGAAAAACTATCGGACCGCGTTGCACAATTTGGTGGCAGCTGGAGGTTCATCATTATTTTCGGCCTTATTCTAATGATTTGGATCCTTTACAACACGCAGGTCATGCACAATAAAAAGTTTTGATCCATATCCCTACATATTATTAAATTTAATACTTTCGTGTATTGCCGCAATTCAGGCACCGATCATCATGATGAGTCAAAACAGAAAGGAGGTTAAAGACCGAAAAAGATCCATCAATGATTACATGATCAACCTGAAATCGGAAATTGAAATCAGAAATCTACACGAAAAGGTCGATCTTTCTATCATTGATCAGTACAAACATCTTTGTGACATTCAACAGAAGCAATTAGAACTTTTAGAAGAATTAAATAAGAAAGTCAGATTGCTTTCAAAGCCTTCCAATCTTTCTTAAAATTAAAGGAATAAATACTTATAGAATTAAAAAAATCATCTTATATTTAAATTAGAATTTTACCACCATGACGAAAGAAGAACTGCTGAACAAAGCCATAAAGATTGCCCAAAAAGGCCACAAAGGACAAACCGATAAATTCGGAACGCCGTACATCGGTCATGTAATTCGGGTCATGAATGCAGGAAAGACCTATGATGAAAAAATAGTTGGTGTTTTACACGACGTGATTGAAGACTGCCCCGAGATTACTTTGGAATATTTGAAAGAGGAAGGATTTCCTGAACATATTGTTTTTGCCATTCAATGCTTAACCAAAACTCCGGCGGATCAGGATTACACCGAATTTGTAAAACAGACCGAAAAATCACCCCTTGCAGTTTCGGTAAAGATGAATGACCTGCAGGATAATATGGATTTAAAGAGATTTACGCAACCGCTTACTGAGCGCGATATGAAACGTCTGAACAAATATTTAACCGCCTATTTGTACTTAAAGGCAAAATATTAGTCGACCGTTTTTTGCGAATCTGCTACGATGGCTTTCAGTTCTTTGACTTCAGCCGCCGTTAGATCCCGCCATTTGCCGACCGGAAGATCAAGCTTAATATTTAAGACGCGAATTCTCTTCAGCTTTTTTACTTCATAGCCACAATATTCGCACATGCGGCGGATCTGACGGTTTAAACCTTGCGTAAGGACAATTCTAAAAGAAAGATTATCGATTTGCTCAACTTCACATTTATTGGTCACAGTATCAAGAATAGGGATTCCACCGCGCATTTGCATGAGGAATTTTGGCGTGATTGGTTTGTCAACTCTTACGATATATTCTTTTCCGTGGTTGTTTCTGGAACGCAGAATCTTGTTCACAATATCTCCATCATTCGTAAGAAGGATTAATCCTTCACTCGGTTTATCTAATCTTCCGATGGGGAAAATTCTTTTCGGATGATTCACGAATTCGATGATATTGTCTCTTTCTCTTTTGGTATCCGTTGTGCAGACAATTCCGACCGGTTTATTCAACGCGATATAAATGGGTTCTTCATCTGTTTTTCTAATGGTCACGCCATCGACAAAAATTTCGTCGTCGTCAGAAACTTTAGTTCCCATTTCCGGCACAGCGCCATTGATTGTAATTCTTCCCTGTTCTAAAAGTCGGTCTGCTTCTCGGCGTGAACAGAAACCTACTTCTGAAAGGTATTTATTTATTCTGGTCTTTTCCATACTCATTATAGTTTTTGTAACTGAAAATCGTCAGTCCGTAAAATATCCCCACAATGCTAAATCACGTATTTCCTAACTTTTGACCTTCAACATAGAAGCCGCCATGCTGGCTTAAGCGTTGACGGAGATTAATTTTCCCATTTTTATTCCAAATACTGATTGAAATTTTCAAAACGGTAGTCGTCCTTCAAATAATCAGAACTTCCATCTTCAATTTTGTAATCTCCAATTTTGGTTCTGCGAAGGTTGGTTAAATAAGCACCAACTCCCAATTCCTGACCAATATCATGGGCTAAACTTCGGATATAAGTTCCTTTGGAGCAACCAACGGTAAAGCGAACGAAAGGTAATTCTATCTCAATATCTTTAATATAATTAATGGTGGTTTTCCGGGATTTCATTTCCACTTCTTTTCCGGCTCTGGCTAAATCATAGGCGCGGTTTCCTTCGATTTTAATAGCGGAAAAAATCGGCGGTTTCTGATCAATTTCACCGAGGAATTTTTCTAAAGTTTCCTTGATTTGTTCTTCCGTAATGTTTGAAATATCCTGTTGGAGAATCTCGGGTTTTTCGGTATCGTAAGATTCTGTTTGAACACCGATCTTTATTTCAGTGAAATATTCTTTTGGCGCATCCTGAATTTCAGGAATGATCTTAGTGAATTTTCCGGTGCAGACAATTAGTAATCCTGTGGCGCGCGGGTCCAATGTTCCGGCGTGACCAATTTTGAATTTCTTCGGAAGATTAAATTCACTTTTGAGTTTGTATTTCAGTTTATTCACCGCTTGAAAACTCGTCCAATCCAAAGGTTTGTCGAGAAGTATAATCTGGCCTTCTAAGAAATCGGTATCGGTCATTTTTAAAAATTAAATTTATAAAAAATTCTGGTTTGCAGCCCGACCTGAGTGGAGCTCTTTTTGCCGCAACGAAGTGGAGGCAAAAAAGCGGGAACGGAGGGCGGATTAAGCTGCCCAAATAAAACTATTGAAACTGTGTAAAATAAATCAACAACACGATTCCCACGATGATCCGGTACCAACCCCAAGGCTTGAAACCGTATTTGTTTAGCAACCCAATAAACGATTTTATGGCGATTAAAGCTACGATAAATGCCACCACATTTCCCACAACAAATGCAATAATGTTGTCTGAAGAAGACAGGATCATTTCATACCCTTTCATTGGATTGGGGGTTTCTTTGCCCCAGGTTTTCACGAAAATTGAATAAACAGTCACGGCTAACATGGTCGGAACGGCTAGAAAGAAAGAAAATTCTGCGGCTGCTTTTCTGGTTAATCCCTGCGTCATACCCCCAATAATTGAAGCGGCACTCCTACTCGTTCCGGGCATCATGGCGAGACATTGCCAAAAACCGATGATCACGGCTTTCTTAATGGACATGTCTTTTTCATCATCAATTTTTGGATTTTTAAACCAGGAATCCGCAAAAAGTAAAACAATTCCACCTGCGACCAAAACCGCCGAAATTGCTATCTGATTCCCTAAAACGGCTTCAATTTTATCATCGAAAAGATATCCTAAAACGAGGGCTGGAATAACGGCGAAAGCCAATTTGTAATAAAATTTTAGATTCTGAAAATCAAAAAACTTTTTCCAGTACGCGGCAACCACGGCTAAAATTGCCCCAAATTGTATTGAAACCTGAAACATTTTTAAAAATTCTGTTTCTTCCATCCCCATTAAGTTGGCGATAAAACCCATGTGTGCGGTAGAAGAAATAGGAAGGAATTCGGTAAGTCCCTCAATAATTGCAATGATGATTGCCTTAAATAAATCCATTTTTATTTTTTGTTAAAAGTCTGTGAAAATGTCTGAGTAAAGTGGTTTTAAAAAAAACTTTGTCAAAGATTTAAACTTTGACAAAGCAGTATTTGATCACTATGACCGTTTATTTGTTTCTCTTCAAAATGGCGTAAATCTCCACGATGAAACCGGCAATGACCAGCATTGGGGCAATTCGGATTCTACGTATAGAGAAGATATCCTCATTCCATACGTTGGGATCGAATTTACCATCGACCGTGTTCGCATCAGCGCCCATCATCAAAATAAATCCTAAGATAATTAATGCCAATCCGATCAGCATCCACTTGTAATTTTCTTTTCCGAAATAAAAAGTTGCATTTTCGGAAACTTCAACTTTTTTACCGACCGAATCGGCGGAAAAGTTTTTATGTTTTTTGCTCATTTTTAAGAATAATAAAGATCATCAACATTCGATTTTAAAAATCGCCATGTTGCAAAAACGGTGGAGAAAACGGTGATCAAAACGCCCAGCAAAAAGATGCTTACGACGAGAATAATCAATTGATTGTTGTCCTGCGCAAATGGAGTTCCGATTTGAGTAACGAAATAATACCAGGCACCAAATAAAACGCCTAAACCGATTAAAGCACCAATTACCCCAAGAATAATTGCTTCTTTAATAAAAGGTTTTAAAATGAAGCGTCGCTTGGCACCAACCAACTGCATCGTTTTGATAATGAACCTCTTTGAAAATATTTTCAAACGGATGGAGTTATTAATCAAAACAACCGCTAAGATCAAAAACAGAATCGAGAAGCCGAGGATCCATTTCATGATGTTTGTTAAGTTGTTGTACACTTCTACCATTAAGGTGCTGTTATTTTTAACATCAGTAATACCGGGTGTCGCTTTGATTTGTTTTATGGCTTCATCGATTTTTGTAGGGTCTACAAACTCAGGCTTTAAAGCGACTTCAACAGAAGAGGGAAAAATATTTTCTTCGAAGAGTGCACTGCTTTCAATGCCCATACTTTTTTTAGCTTCCAGCGCCGCCATTTCCCGGGAAATATAGGTGGCCCGTTTTACCGGTGCTAAATTTTGTATTTTCTTAAAGGTCTCAGCCTCCATCTTTGCGGTTTTCACCGAATCCTTTGCATCGTAATTTTCATCAAAATAAGCGTTCACTACCAATTGCTCCTTGATATAATCTGAATATTTTTGCGCATTGATCAGAATAAGTCCCATCAATCCTAATAAAAATAACACCAATGCAATACTAATCACCACGGTGATGTTGCTGGAGCGAAGTCTTCTTTTGTTAAAATCTTCAACTGTCTTAGCCATTAAATAAAAAATTTCTGCTAAAATAGAAAAAAACTTCCGTAATTTGCGGAGAAAGGCGGAAAATCGCTGTTAAAAAAAACTTAAAAGAAACTGCAGAAGGACTTAAAAATAGGACTTTTGATTTTTGTTTCTCCTTAAAATAAATAGATTCCTTCATGAGCGTTAGAGCTAAGAAACATCTCGGTCAACATTTCCTGACTGATGAAAATATTGCCAAAAATATTGTAGACGGACTGAGTTACGAAAATTATAACCAGGTTTTAGAAGTAGGTCCTGGAATGGGCGTGCTTACCAAATATCTTTTAGAAAAGGACGCAGAAATTTTTGTGGCAGAAATCGATACGGAATCCATCGCCTACTTGAAAAGCCACTATCCGAAATTGGAGGACCGGCATTTTGTGGGTGATTTTCTACGATTAAATATTGCAGATTCATTTGAAGGGCAAGTTTCCGTTATCGGTAATTTTCCTTATAATATTTCGTCCCAGATTCTTTTTAAAATTATTGATCACTACGATCGTGTTCCGGAAATGGTGGGAATGTTCCAAAAGGAAGTTGCAGAGAGAACTGCCGCGGTGCCTAGAACCAAAGATTACGGAATCCTTTCAGTATTGGTGCAGGCATTATATGATGTAAAATATCTTTTTACGGTCCATGAAAATGTGTTTAATCCGCCACCAAAAGTAAAATCCGGAGTGATTCGTTTGACCCGAAATCCAAAAGAAGGTTTAACCGGAAATGAGGTTTTGTTCAAGCAAATTGTAAAAGCAGGTTTTGGACAACGGCGCAAAAAGCTTTCAAATTCCTGGAAAGCCTTGGGTATCCCAGAGGAATTGAAAACGCACGAATTTATGGATAAACGCGCAGAGGAATTATCAGTCGCAGATTTTATTGCATTTACAAAGCTTTGGAAAGAACATTCTTAAAAACTAAAAAACCATTCAGATTTGAATGGTTTTCTTTTACAATATTAATAGAGATGCGGTTTTAAAGGGTCTCCTTTTTATCCTCTTTCTTTAGTTCAGCAAGCAGATTTTCGAGCTCGGAAATTTTTCCTTTTAGATTATTAAGCTGGCTTTTATTTGTTGCTACATTACTCTTCAACATCACATTTTTTGCACGTTCGTTGTGATCCTCGTCCTCTTCCTCCTCCGCAATATCTTCGATGTCTTCCTGAATATCATCAATATCCTCACTAATTTCTTCAATGTCTTCCTGAATATCTTCGATATCTTCCTGAATTTCATTTACATCGTCTTTCAAATCTTCAATATGTTCCTGACTCCTATTCACAGACATCTGAATAAAAATAGCAAGATAAATTGCTTCTAAGGAAAGTACCGTTGTAAGGACCAAAAGCATTTTATCAAAAGCAACCAGACCGAAAAGTGGCAATAAAAAAGCCGTTATAAAAACAATAGAATGTACAATCAGAGACGGAATTGAGCCAATCCACCACATCACCCCATCGGTTACGCGTACCAAAAAATCTATTTTTTCTTTGTGTTCTTCTTCTTTAGTTTTCATTTTTTTCTATTTTTTTCTAAAACTCCTTAGCAATTCCCACACCAAAAAGCGCAAAATCATACTTGGCAGGATCCTGATCATCAAATTTTCTTAGAGCCAAATCCATTTCTTCTACCGTTTTCCAGTCATTTTGTTTTCGCTGAATAATATTCAATTTACGCGAAATATTTCCGGTATGAACATCCAAAGGGATGGATAAATATTTTTGATCAATATTTTGCCAGATTCCAAAATCAACGCCTTTTCGATCTTGGCGAACCATCCAGCGAAGATACATCATCAAGCGTTTTGCGGACGAGTTTTTGTAGGTTGAACTTACATGTTTTGTACTGCGATGCTGTTCGTCATTATTAAAAAATTCCGTTCTAAAGCGATGAAAGCTGTGATAAAAATTGGTTTCACCTTCTTTTAATAAAAACAAATTCTCCAGGCTTTCGTGTTCTTTATATATCCGGTTCAGATTTTTGACAAAGTTCTCTAAATCTTCTTTGTTAAAAGTCCGGTGTACCGACGAATGTTGGAATGCATCAATATCTTTTTCATTATAATTTAATATAAAATCATAGGGCGAATTTCCCATCCATGATAAGATCTTGTCCGCATCAGTCAGAATTGATTTTCTGGTTCCCCAAGAAATCGTGGCGGTCAGAAATCCTGCAATTTCTATGTCCTGTTTTAACGAAAAACGGTGTGGGATCTGGATAGGATCATTTTCAATAAAATCGATATGATTATAAAGATCTGCTTTTTCATCCAGGAAATCTTTTAAGAATTCGGTATCCGGAATTTTGGTGGAGTTTTTCACTATCCTAATTATAAAATCTCAACCTGTTGTAGGGCTTTCGGTAAATCGGTGTTGGGGAAAACTTCCCGTGCTTCCTCTAAAAATACATTTAAATCGTGGTAACGGTTGGAAAAATGTCCCAGAATTAGTTTTCCTACATTGGCTTTCCGTGCAATTCTGGCTGCTTCCAAAGCGGTGGTATGCCCAGTATAATCGGCCATTTCTTTCAGATCATGCAGAAATGTGGATTCGTGATATAACACATCAACCTCATTGATAAGAGGCAAAATCTTTTCGGAATAACGAGTGTCACTGCAAAATGCATAAGTCACGGATTTTGAGGGATCCTTTGTTAAAACTGTATTTTTCAAAACATAACCGTCATTTAAAACGAAGTCTTTTCCGTTTTTTAAATTCTGGTAATCGCAGATTTCTATTTCAGGATATTTTGCGATCTCCTCCATATTTAGATGCCTTTCTTTTGGTTTCTCCCGAAAAAGATAGCCATTGCAGTAAATTCGGTGGTCTAAAGGAATGGTAAAAACTTCCAGCTTTTGATCTTCATATATTTTTTCGGACTTCTTGTTGTTGAGTTCATGATAAACGACTTCAAAACCTTTGTGAGTTTCTGTCAACCGGAAAATCGTTTCGAGCATCTCTTTGATTCCTTTCGGCCCATAAACATGCAGCGGAGTTTCCCGCCCTAACAAACGGAAGGAGGCGATTAAACCGGGCAAACCAAAACAATGGTCCCCGTGAAGATGAGAAATAAATATATGATTGATTTTTGAGAAGCGTGCTTTTGCTTTTCGTAGCTGTACCTGCGTTCCTTCGCCACAGTCAATCAGAAAGCAGCGTTCGTCCATCTCAAGAAACTGGGCCGTGGGCGCCGAATTAATGGTAGGAATGGCAGAGTTAAAACCGAGAATTGTAAGATAAGTGCTCAAAAGTTTTGAATATTAGATGAGGGATGGTTGATCCAGAATATTATTTGTTGTAGACAAATTTAATGATTATTTGGGGGATTCTGAAAAGAAAAACGGATCTTGATCATAGCCGCGATTGAACGGCCTGTATGAGCTCTTTTTTGCGTTGCTTCTTCTTTCGAGTTAAGATCCCGTTTTCAAACGCAAAAAAAGCGAGAAGTGAAAGCGCGACCAGTTGTGTAAGAAAAGAAAAATCTGGATGCTTCAAAAAAAAAATCCTGAAAATAATTTTCAGGATCTTAAGATTTTATATTATTTCGTCTTCAATTTTTTGAATTTGATGTAAGAAATAATGGCGAGCGTAAACATAAATGCAATGCCGATATACACCCAGATCGGAACAGGAATCGGATCTCCTGCTGCATAGGAATGCAAACCACTTAGGTAGTAATTTACTCCAAAATAGGTCATCACGATAGTGCTGATCGCAAACAATGAAGCGACATGGAATGCCCATCTTCCGCGTAATCCCGGAACTAATCGCATATGTAAAACGAATGCATACACCATGACGGAGATAAACGCCCAGGTTTCTTTTGGATCCCAGCTCCAGTATCTTCCCCAAGATTCATTGGCCCAAATCCCACCGAGGAAAGTACCAACGGTTAAGGCATATAAACCAATGGTTAAGGACATTTCTGAAACGATGGTTAATTCCTTGATCGTGGTATCGTGGTGAATTTTGAAAATTTTCTTGTTCGCAAAAATATAGAAGAACAACACGATTATCGCAATCATCATAGAGAGGCCGAAGAAGCCGTAGCTCGACACAATAATCGCAACGTGAACAATCAACCAATAGGATTTCAACACCGGAACCAGCGGTGTAATCTGCGGATCAAGTGCTGAACCACCGTGAGCAAATCCCATCATAATTACGGCAACCATAAATCCTGCCGCAGGAATCAGGGCGTTTGAATTTCGGTACAGTAATAATCCTGCAGAAATCGCCACCCACGAAATAAATATTATGGCTTCATAACCGTTACTCCATGGTGCATGGCCTGAAATATACCATCTTCCTACCAAGCCTAAGAATTGTAGGAAATAGCCCACCAAGCCCACAAGAATTAATCCTCTGATTATTTTATTTAAGAGCCTATTCGGCTTAAATAATTCAATGAAACCTAAAATCAAAAGTAGTCCACCGATGACCGAATAGAACATCAATAAATAAAAGTTGATATTTGCTTTGTTCATCAAGACTTCAAGTTTCACTTTCGATTCACTTGGCACTACGTTTTTACCCCAGGTTTGTTGGTATTGCTCCAGTTTCACCAATTCGGCATCGGCCTTGGACCAGTTACCTGATTTTTGGGCAGATAATACTTCGGAGAAATAAGGACCCATTACCTTCTGAGATTCTGTGTCCGGCTCGAAGTTTTGGTCTAACCAGGAATGCCACGTATTGTTCGGATCATTTTGTACGGGAACAATTCTCATGAACTGGCCACTGAAGAATTCGTTAAATGCCTGAACACGGTCGTTTACGGCAATTACTTCTTTATCATAATTGGTCTGATCTGCGGGTTTTTTCCGGAAGGCTTCCTGATAATCTTCTTCTAAAACATAGTGAAGTGCACCATTTTGGTCGGCCGGGAACAGGCTCATCAGGGACGTATAATATTCATCACCTAAAGCCTTATGATCTTTATAAATAGCTTTGGTTTTTTTTCTTAACTCTTCTCCTCCTTTAGAACCAACTCTAATTATAGGAACCATGGTCCAACTTGCAGTATCGGTATTAATTGACAAAAACCATTGTTCAGCTGTCATTGATTTTCCGTCTGTTCCATTAAATTTATCGTGTTTATACAATTTTCTAAGAACGTCTAAAGCCTGAGTACTCATCGGAACAATACGACCTTCGTAATTTTGAACTAACAAATATCCGAACTTATCGGCGTGTTCTTTAGAAATTTTATTTCTTGCGATAATTTCATCAGCGGTAATTGGCTTCGGAGATCTTAACATTCCAACAGCCTTTTGTTTTTTTGGAGCAGCCTCCTCAGTCAGTAAATCTGCAGCGTCGTGGTTATGGCCATCATCTGCGGAATGGGAAATTTCACTTCCACCATCGGTATTGCCATGCGTTTCTATAGACTGCGCATTTAAATTCAGCGTTAAAAGAAGCAATAAGATGGTCGCCCCTTTCTTTTTGCTGACATTTTTTAACATGGTATTCAGTTTCCAGAAGTGCGTTCCTTTCCAGAAGAAGATGACAAACATTCCCCCAAAAAGGAAGAAATAACCGATATAAGTAATCAGCGTTCCCCAGAAATCGTGGTTCACAGAAAGCACGGTTCCTTTTCTATCCGGATCAAAACTTGCCTGGAATAATCGATATCCATCATGATTTAATACGTGATTCATGTAAATTTTATAAGGTGTTTGTTTTCCTTTGTCGATAATTTGTACGTGACTTTCATATGCACTTGGGGAAGAACTTCCCGGGTAGGTTTCCATTACAAATTTATCCAGTTTCAAGGAAAACGGAGTGTTATATACTTTTGGTCCGAAACCAAGAATAATATTCATTCCGTCCAGTGAAATCTGTTTGAAGGCATTTGGATTCCCTTTTTCAACAGGAAGATCAACGCGTACTTTTGATTTTGGTCCCTGAACTTCGACCGTCAAATTATCGGAAACATCTTTGTCTTTTTTACGGTCTCCTTCATAAGCGATGAGTTTTCCTTTCATCAAACCTTCCGGAACAACCAATTTCAAATCATTTATAGAATAGAGACTTCTTAAAACCAAAGGTTCATATTCATCTTTTTTCGTCGTTCCTTTCGCCTGGGTCGCCATGGTCATATATTCCGATTCAACCGGAGTTTTAATGAGCAAAGTTCCGTTGGTATTATTGAATTCCACAGCCCCCTCGATGGCTCTGTTGAAAGAAACCAAAGTTCCGTTCACCAACTTTGAATCACCGGGTTTGATGTAAATATTTTCCCGCCCGTTTTGTCCCGTAGAAACCAAATGAAGATATTCAATTCCCTGTGGGTCAACCACCAAACTGTCTTTTTTTCTCTGGATATAATCAATTGCTTTTACCGCGATCTTCTTACCGTGATATTCGTAATTTGCATTGAAGTTCTTGTGAAGCGGCGACATTAAATAAGGAACATCCTGATAATTAAGAACATCACCATTCTCTTCAATTTGAATTTTAAAGAAATTTTTGTCGGTAATAATTTCGTTGCTTGTTTCGCCTTCCCGAATATGCATGATTCCTTCGAAACTTACATATCGCGTAATGGCACCACCTAAAAATATTAAAATAAAGGAAAGGTGAAAAACCAAAACCGGCCATTTTTCTTTCCGCCAAAGCCGATATCTCGTAATATTTCCAATAAAATTGAGGATCAACAGGAGCATTAAGCCCTCGAACCATTTCGCTTCGTAGATCAATGCTTTTGCAGTGGGAGTACCATAATCGTTTTCCAAAAATGTGGCGTAAGCCATCGAACCGGCGTATACCAACAATAAAACCGCCATGGTTCTTGTGGAAATAAGAATGTTTTGAATTTTTTTCATGAGAACATAAAAAATTTACTTTCGCTGAAAAAAAAGGTAACCGATTACTTCAGCTATTTTTAATTTAGAATAAATTTGAACGATTGCAAAAATACAACGTATATATTGAAAAGAAGAATTTACCTCTTGTTTTTTGAGTTAATTTACATTGAAAAATATGAATAAAATCATACTTTTCTTCCGCAATAAAATAAAAAAGGACACATTTGTCCTCTGCAAAATCGTTTAGATTTGTTTTCGTATAATTTCTACAACGTAATTCTGCTGTATTTTAACATCTTACAAAATTACATTTCTAATAAAAAAAGAGTTTGGGAACTATGTTTTAAAAATACTGGAATTGTTGATTTAGTGGTTGGTATTGTTCAACATGGGTACAAATTTGTAGGCACCAAATTCCTCCTTTTCAAATTCTCGTTCCGATTTTTTTGTAAATCTCATTAAGATCTGCTCTTCCGTTTTCCCTAGTGGAATCACCATTTTTCCGCCGATTTTTAATTGATGCAATAATTCTGTGGGCAAAACTTCTGCGCCACAAGTCACCAAAATTTTATCAAAAGGAGCAAATGTTGGAAGTCCTAAAAAGCCATCTCCAAAACTTTGAAATTTAGGACGAAGATTAAGTTCACGGAATTTACGATGAGAGAAATCATGCAGATCCTTCTGGCGTTCAATCGTATAAACAAAGGCGTTCATTGCAATAAGAACTGCAGTCTGGTAACCGCTTCCCGTGCCGATTTCGAGAATTTTATCCTTTTCCTCCACTTCCAGAAGAGCGGTTTGCTCCGCCACCGTGGAAGGATGGGAAATCGTCTGTTTTGCTAAGATAGGAAAGGCGCGATCTTCGTAAGCATAATCTTCGAATACGCTTTCCAGAAAAAGATGTCGAGGCACTTTATTAATGGCCGCCAAAACATTTTCGTCAGCAATCCCAATGTTGTCACGAAGATAATCTACCAAAATTTTTCTCTTTCCTTTATGTACGTACGAATCCTGCATTTCACAAAAATAGGAATTAGATTTTAGAAATAAGAATTTAGATTTTAGAATTTTCTAACAGCTAACTTCTCGCATCTAACATCTTTTTTTATCTTTACAAAAATTAATTTTCTATGCTTAAAGCGGGTTTAGTTGGCGCAGGTCATTTGGGGAAAATACATTTAAAATTACTTCAGCAATCTGAAAAGTACGAATTGGTAGGCTTTCATGATGCTGATGTAGAGAATGGTAAAAAACTCGAAAGGGAGTTTGGATATAAATATTTTGAAAATTTCGAGGCACTTTTAGATCAAATCGAAATGCTGGATATTGTAACGCCTACCCTTTATCACTATGATTATGCCATGAAAGCGATTGACAGACGCATTCATTTTTTCATAGAAAAACCCGTTACACAAACTTTAGAGCAAGCAGAAGAAATTCTCTACAAATGCCGAGAATTCGGAATTAAAGCGCAAGTTGGTCACGTAGAGCGATATAATCCTGCCTTTATCGGTTCCAAAGATTATATTAAGAATCCCATGTTTATTGAGATTCACCGACTGGCAGAATTTAATCCACGCGGAACTGATGTTTCTGTTGTTTTAGATTTAATGATTCACGATCTGGATATTCTGCTGTCTCTTGTCAAATCAAAGGTAAAAGCAATTCATGCGAGCGGCGTTTCTGTAGTTTCAAAATCTCCGGATATCTGTAATGCGAGAATTGAATTTGAAAATGGTTGTGTTGCGAATTTAACAACTTCCAGAATTTCAATGAAAGCCATGCGCAAATCCCGCTTCTTTCAACAAGATGCCTATATTTCGGTAGATTTTTTAGAGAAAAAAGCCGAAGTCATTCGAATGAAACCGGCTCCGGAAAGCCCGAGTGATTTTGATATGATCATTGAAAATGCGGAAGGAGAAAAAAATCAAATTATTTTTGAATATCCGAACATCCAGCCTAATAACGCTATTTTGGATGAATTAGAAAGTTTCGCAGATGCGATTACCGAAGATAAGATGGTAGAAGTTTCTTTGGAAGACGGCACTGAAGCGTTGAAAGTGGCGTTGGAAATTGTGAGATTGATCAGCTAATCTATTTTCTAAATTGATTCCATTTAATTAATGTCAAAAATAAAAATCTTTTTACTATTCTTCTGTTCATTGATGATCTTAAGTTGCCAGTCTAAAAGACTTGCTGCTGACGAAGGAAAATATAACTATCATTTTATCTTAACGGAATATATAGATTCTGCGCGGGATCGATTGATTCCTGTGGCGATTTATCAACCTGTGAATTTAAAAGTTGATAACATAACACCAATTATATTCAGTCATGGTTATGGTGGTAACAAAGGAGATGATTATGCCGTAGATTACACTTATCTCTTAGAAGCTCTGGCTGAAAAAGGGTATTTTATAATTAGCATTCAGCACGAGTTAAAAAACGATGATCTGTTGTCGATGGAAGAACCTTTCAAAACGACAAGAATGTCTAATTGGAAACGTGGCGCAGAAAATATTAGTTTTGTTTTGAATAAAATAAAGACGGAATTTCCTTCGTTAAATTTTAATGAACTGGCCGTGATTGGTCATTCTAATGGCGGAGATATGTCGGTTCTATTTGCACATCAACATCCGGAATTAATTCATAAATTAATTTCTTTGGATAACAGAAGAATGGATTTACCCAGAACGTCTAAACCAAAAGTTTATACTTTACGTTCAAGCGATTATCCTGCCGACGAAGCCGTTTTACCTTCTGATGAAGAAAAGAAAAATTTTGGAATTACCGTTCAATTTACTGATATAAAACACAGCAGTATGGACAATGATGCTAATCAAGAAGAAAGAAAATATCTGACTTCAAAAATCTTAGAATACCTCAATGAAAAATAAATTATCAATCTTGTTCTTATTAATTTTCTCTTTAGGAATAGCGCAAAATTCTGATTTAAAGAAGGATATTAACCAAATTATAAAAGGTAAAAATGCCACCGTAGCCGTTTCTGTTTTAGATTTTGAAACAAATAAATCTTTAAGCATCAACGGAAATAAAAAACTTCCGCTGTTGAGCGTCTTTAAATTTCATATTGCTCTCGCAGTTTTGGATCAAGTTGATCAGGGGAAGTTGAGTCTGGATCAAAATATTCCCGTAACAAAAGCAGAGTTGTATGAAAATACATACAGTCCTTTCCGGAAAGAATTTCCTGATGGAAATGCAGAAAAAACTTTGGCACAACTCTTAAGATATATGGTAGCCAAAAGTGATAATAACATTACCGATATTTTAATAAATCTCATTGGAGGCACAAAAACAGTCCAAAAAAAGATGGACAAAAGCAGCGTGAAAAATTTCACCATAATTGCTGATGAAAGAAAAATGCACGAAGGCTGGGAATATTTATATTGGAACACCAGTACCACAAATTCTCTAAATGCTGTGTTGCAAAAATTTTATAAAGGGAAACTTCTTTCGAAACAATCTACTGATTTTCTAATGCAGACCATGTTGGAAACTACGACTGGCGCAAATAAATTGGTAGCACAATTGCCGAAAAATATTCCCGTAGCGCATAGAACAGGATCGTCAGGAAAAAATGATAACGGTTTAACTGCTGCAGAAAATGATATAGGAATTGTTACTTTACCAAATGGAAAGCACTATGCCATTAGCATATTGGTTTCAGATTCAATGGAAAGTGAAAATACAAACACCAAAATGATTGCTGATATTTCTAAGATTGTTTTTGATTATTTTAGCAGGAAATAAATAATGAAAAGAATATTTTTAATCCTGGTTCTACTGATCCAAAGCGCTTTGTTTTCACAACAGAAATGGGATATTAGATTTTACAACGAGATCGTTGGGCGGGACATCGAAGTTTTTGCAGATAATAATGAACCGATGCCCATGTCTGCTCAGTTTAATTTTAAACTGAATAATTTGGCTTCTACCCTTTCCAATGATGAAATCGTAGTGATCCCCGCAAATTCGAAAAGATTCCTGATCACAAAATTTTCAGAAATAAAACCAAATACTGCCAACTCCTTTTCCTACAGCAACACCTACAATTTTGGGAATGCACTGCAGGAGGATTTTGATGCAGATTATATTTATTCCTTACCTTTCGAAAAAGGAAAAACACAGTCTATCTTTCAGGGATACGACGGTAAATTTTCGCATAAGAATGAATTTGCCCTGGATTTCGATCTTAAATCGGGAAGTCCAATTTTAGCGGCTCGAGAAGGAATAGTGGTTCAGGTCGTTAATCAATTCACCCAAAGCTGTCCTGATATTTCCTGTGCGAAGTACAATAATAAAATTTTGATCATGCACAGCGATGGAACTTTTGCGGATTACTCGCACTTGAAATACAAGGGAACCGTGGTGAAAAAAGGAGAATTCGTAAAAAAAGATCAACTCATCGGTTACAGTGGGAGTACTGGTTTTGCAAGCGGACCGCATCTTCATTTCGCCGTCTTCATTAATAGAATTGATGGCAAAAGAACATTTATTAAGACTAAATTTAAGACTTCTGAAAGTGACGCCATACTTTTGGAAGAAGGAAAAAGTTATACAAAAGATTATTAATAATTATAAAAAATGAATAAGAATATTGTCGTTATCGGGGCAGGAACCATGGGAAACGGAATTGCCCATACCTTTGCACAAACCGGATTTAAGGTTAGTTTAGTTGATGTTTCTCAGGAAGCCTTAGACCGGGGATTGGGAACGATCACTAAAAACCTGGACCGTATCATTTCCAAAGGGAATTTGACGGAAGCGCAAAAAGAAGCAACTTTAAGCAACATTAAAACTTTTACAAAATTAGAAGATTGCGCAACCAAGGCAGATTTAATTGTAGAAGCGGCTACCGAAAACCTTGATCTGAAACTGAAGATCTTCAAACAAATGGATGATTTAGCGCCTGCAAACTGTATTCTGGCGACCAACACTTCTTCCATTTCTATTACAAAAATTGCCTCGGTCACCAACCGTCCGGACAAAGTCATCGGAATGCATTTTATGAATCCGGTGCCAATTATGAAATTGGTGGAAATCATCAAAGGTTACTCTACTTCAAAAGAAACGTTTGACGAGATCTATGAAATGAGCAAAAGATTGGACAAAACACCAACGGAAGTCAATGATTATCCGGGTTTTGTAGCCAATAGAATTTTAATGCCGATGATTAATGAAGCCATCGAAACTTTATACAATGGCGTTGCAGGAGTTGAAGAAATCGATACCGTAATGAAATTGGGAATGGCGCATCCGATGGGACCATTGCAATTGGCGGATTTCATTGGTTTAGATGTTTGCCTTGCGATTTTAAATGTAATGTACGACGGTTTCAAAAATCCTAAATATGCACCAAATCCATTACTTGTTAATATGGTGACCGCCGGGAAATTGGGCGTTAAATCAGGAGAAGGATTCTACGATTATTCTGAAAGTAAAAAGGCAGAAAAGGTTTCTAAAATGTTTACTAAGTAAGAATATCTCTTTTTAATCAAGAGAATTTCTTTACGAATTTTAAAATGATATTAGGAAAAAAAGAAGAAAATTTTCGATTTTTAATCTTTAAATAATCCATGATATTATTTAGTTAAAATTAAAATTCCCGGGAACCAATTTCGATAAATTTGATTATCTTTGACTCAGTTTTAAACATTAAGAAAATGAAATTACCAAAGTTTTTATTAGCAGACAATTCAGATTTTCCTGAAGATTTATTCGTAGTACATACCGAATACCCAAGATTTGTTTTGAATGTTGAGGAAGAGGAAGTAGAATGGTTCGACGATCTGGAAGGAGATGACGAAGAAACCGTTGCAGACGAAGCAACCAAAGTAGTTGAAGCTGCTTTCAAATGGTGTGACGAGGAGCTCGCAAAATATGATGAGGAAGAAGACGAAGAATAAATAAGAAAAAAAGGAACTCAAAATTGAGTTCCTTTTTTTTTTATCTGTAAGCGAAATTATAATTTGGTAAATTTCAAAAGCAAAAGATTGTCCTTATAAAGTTCCAACGTATTGCCATTCACTACATATTTGGTGGCCGCAGACAGCGTGCTGAAATAATTGCTTTCTTCGCTCATATTTGGACAAGCTTTTTTGGTCGCTCCAATATTCTTTGTAGAGAAATTACCAACCGTGGGATCAAGCATTAATTCTGCAAAGTAATTATTGCAACCGCCATTTCCGGTAATTTTTGAACCTTCGATCACCAGTGTCGGTTTATTACCTTTTACATTATCGGCCAAAGTCCATTGCGTATTGGTGATATTTGCCTGAGACGTTCCTACCTTCGATTTAGAAGTCGCCATGGTAGAACAAGAAGCTAAAGTTACCGCAGCAAAAAGAGCCAGGGAAGTATTTCTAAAAATATTCTTTTGTGAGAAGTGAATTGCTTTCATCTTTAAAATTTTATCTCTCAAATTTAAGTAATAATATTGAGTTGACCACGGCTGCCCTATTTTTATTCTTTCAGGGAAATAAAAAATGCATTTCCGTAGAAATGCATTTTTAAATAATAATTAATTAAATAACATTTAAGATCTCAATTCTGCTGCAAACTCTTTTTGAAAGGTTTTAATCAATGAATTCATCACTTCTGCTATGTCTTTCTCTTCCAATGTTTTTTCTTCGTTCAACAATTCGAAACTCATGGCGTAGGATTTCTTTCCTTCCGGCAGATTTTTTCCTTCATAAACGTCGAACAGATTCACCGTCTTTAAATATTTTGATGGATTTTTCTTCGCTGCTGTATAAAGTTCTGCATAACTCACATTTTTATCCAGCAACAAGGCCAAATCTTTTCTCGTCTTATTAAATTTAGGGATGTCCTTGAACTTTATATTCGTTTTTGATCGTAAACTCTGACATATTTCCAGCTCAATTTCTGCATAGAAACATTCCTGGTCAATATCTGCATTTTTTAAAAGAGTCGGCGAAACTTTTCCTAATCGTGCTACTGTTTTTCCGTTTGCAGATAATTCAATAGCATCGGAAAAACGCTCATCTTCCAGATATTTCTCTTCAATCATTAATGGTAAAGTATCCAAAAGGATTTTCACATACGATTTTAAGCGGTAAAAGTCTGTACCGGATTTCGGCTGTAACCAGTTTTCAGCCTGATCTCTTCCCGAAACCAGAACAGCGAGCTGTTTTCTCTCCAGATATTTTTCTTTTTTATGATAAATTTTTCCCAGTTCAAAAAACTTGATATTCTGATTCTTTCTTTTGATATTATAATCTGCATTTTCCAAAAGTCCTTCTAACAAAGACTTTCTCATAAATGCCAAATCACCACTCAAAGGATTCAAGAGTTTCACCGCATCAGTTTCATCTTTTACAGAAGTTAGGGAGTTGTTCATGACCTCATTAAAACCATTGCTCTGTAAAGTTCTTGCCCAAGAATTCTCCAGAGCATCCTGATCATCAAAACTTAATTTAACCGGCGTGAAAGATATTTTCTGCGGATAATCAATTTTATTATATCCATAAATTCTTAAAATTTCTTCGACCACATCAATCTCCCGCGTTACATCTGCTCTATACGCAGGAACCGAGATTTCCAAACCGTTTTGTATTTCATTCAACACGGAAATTTCCAGGGCTTTTAAGATTTCCTTTATTTTTTCGTGATGAATTTTTGTACCTAAAATCTGTTCAATTTTAGAATATCTTAAGATGATATAGTGATCTTCAATTTTTGCAGGATAATGTTCCAATAGATCGCCAACCAATTTTCCTCCTGCGATTTCCTCGATCATTTTAATGGCGTGGGTTAAAGCAGTTTTGGTTAAGTTAGGATCTACTCCACGTTCGAAACGGAAAGATGCATCGGTATTCAAAGCGTGAAATTTCGCTCCTTTTCTTACGCCAACCGGATTAAAATAGGCACTTTCCAAAAATATTGTTTGGGTATTTTCCGACACTCCTGAATTTTGTCCACCAAAAACTCCGGCAATACACATCGGATTATTATCGCCATCTTTGATCATAATTTCCGAACCATTCAATGTACGTTCTACCCCATCTAAAGTAGTGAATTTTGTTCCCTTTTCATTCACACCAACTTTGACTTTTTTACCGCCAATTTTATCGGCATCAAAAGCATGAAGTGGCTGACCAAAGCCATGCAGAATGTAATTGGTGATGTCAACAATATTGTTAATAGGACTCAAACCAATGGCTTTCAGGCGGTTTTTCAACCAGTCGGGTGAAGTTTCCACCTTAACATTTTTAATAACTGCACCTAAGTATCTTGGACATAATTCTGAATTTTCTACTTCGATCTGAAAATCCGTTGTTCCTTCAATTGTTAAAGGTTTTGAAACCACTTTTTCGAAGGTCGTATTGAGTTGATTGGTGCTTAAGAAGGCATTTAAATCCCGTGCAACACCGTAATGTGACATGGCATCGGTCCTGTTTGGCGTCAATCCGATTTCATAAACCTGATCGTTGGTTAAATCAAAATAATCTGCAAAATTTTTCCCTACTTCATATTTTGAATCATCCAGAATCATAATGCCGCCGTGATCATCACTTAATCCCAATTCGTCTTCTGCGCAAATCATTCCCTGCGAAACTTCACCCCGAATTTTTGCTTCTTTGATCTCAAAAGAACTTCCGTCTTTGGTGTAAATTTTTGTTCCGACTACGGCAACCGGAACTATTTGTCCGGCCGCAACATTGGGTGCACCGCAAACAATATTTAAAACTTTACCGTTTCCTACATCAACAGAGGTCAGTTTTAATTTATCTGCATTTGGATGTTGCTCACACGTCAAGACTTTACCGACAACGATTCCTTCCAAACTGCCTTTCACGGATTCGAATGAATCAATCCCTTCCACTTCCAAACCGATATCCGTAAGATAATCACCGATTTTTTCAGTTTTAAGGTCCGTTTTAATATAGTCTTTAAGCCAGTTATTTGAGATTTTCATTGTAAAGAGATTTCTAAAAATTAGGGATCAGATTTCAATCGTTGATTAATTGAAATACGAAAGGTGCAAATATCGTGATTTTGAAGGTTAAAAAAAAATTGAGATTCAAAAAATTTTGAATCTCAATTAATATGTTTTGCTAGCTCTTTTAGCGTGTATTTTACATTCCGATAACCGGCATGGAAAGCATAAGGATTTTCTCTTCATCTTCCAATCCATCTACAGGTTCGATAATTCCCGGTCGGTTTGGCTGCGACATTTTCATGGTAATATCATCTGCAGAAAGAACGGATAACATTTCTGTTAAGAACTTCGAACTGAAACCGATATTGATGTCTTCTCCATTATAATCACACGGAATCTGCATATCTGCCTTATTAGCAAACTCAGTATCTTCTGCATGCAAATGCAAGATATTTCCAGATAATTTAAAACGAACTTGATTTGTCGATTTATTCGACATAATGGAAGCTCTTCTAATGGAGTTCAATAAAAGATTTCTATTGATGGTTAAAATATTCGGATTCTCTTTTGGAATTACTGCAGAGTAATTTGGATATTTTCCATCGATCAAACGGCAGATCCAAATATTATTGCCAAAAGTGAATTTCGCCATATTCTCATTGAATTCAATGGAAACTTCGTCGTTTGAAGAAGCCAGAATACTTTTGAAAATTGCAAGCGGTTTTTTCGGCATGATGAATTCTACAGGATCAGCATTAATCAAATCGGTTCTTTTATAAACCACCAATCGGTGTGAATCTGTGGAAACAAAATTCGTTTCATCCTCTTTAAACTGAAATAAAACTCCAGTCATTACAGGTCTTAATGAATCGTTACTTGTAGCAAACAAAGTATTGTTAAGGGCTTCAGATAAAATTCCGGCAGAAATAGTTACACTTTGTGCAGCATCAAATTCTGGAATTTCCGGGTAATCTTCAGCATGATCAAGAGCCACCGCGAAGTTGTCTTTCTCATCTAAAATTTCGAGTAATTTACCGTTTCCATCTTCCGCATCTTTTACAGAAAGCGTAAGCGGCTGTTCCCCGTATGTTTTTACAAATTCCTGAAATATTTTTGCAGGTACCGCAATTTTTCCTTCCGCATCAGATCTCACTTCCAGGGAAGTGATTAAAGTGGTTTCCCCATCCGAAGCGGTAATTTTTAGGATATCTTTTTCAATCTCAAACAAAAAGTTCTCAAGAATTGGCCGAGACTGGGAGTTAGAGATAACTCCACTCACCGTTTGCAGGGCTTTTTGTAATTCACTACTTGAAACAATAAATTTCATAAAACTCAATTATTATTAATTTCACAAATATATAAATTAAACCCCAAAAAATGCAAGATTTTAAGTGATAAAAAGTGTTTCCTGTAAAAAGTTACCAACATTAATCTGCGGTCTGCAAATTAATTTCTTTTAATCCACTGCGATCTAAATTCAGAGATAAACCCAAGTAAAGAAAGTGGATGTTTTTATTGCCCGACTCAGCAAATTCCCTCTGCCAAAGATACCCGGAAGAAATTGAAAAGATTTTATCAATTTGATAACTGAGTCCGCCAAAAACACGGTTGCGTGCAAACAAGGGTTCGTCGGTGGTTACAAAGAAAACTTCATCATAAGCATTGGCAGAAATAGTCCCGGGCTTCACTTTTTCAGCATTTAAAGGAACGGAGACATTTAATCGATACCGTAAGCGAATTCGATCCGAATGTTCATCTTTTGCAGGCGAGTAAAACCAACTCTTCTCGGCACGAACGCGGTTTTCAAATTTAAATTTCCCAGCTTTTACATCGTAAACATCCTGAAGCCAAACGCGAAATTCTTCCTTATCTAAAGAATGGTCTTTGTAATTCACATATCTGCCGATTCCAATCAAAGGTTTGTGTCGATCTGATATTTCATAGCCGATCCCACCTTTAATTTCGTAATAGTCTGGATAAGCAAAATCGTTGATTCCCCGCAACTGACCTTCCGCATACACAAAAGACTTCTGGTTGATGTGATAAGTCACATTTATAACATTATAGCTGGATATATTTTCCTTCTGTGCTGATAATTTAAGCAGTAAGAGAAAAGCGAAGAGTACGTAGAGGCGTTTTGACATTTCGCAAAATTAAAAAAAATTAACAATAAATTCATGCGGAATTAACGTTGTCAAATTTTTTTTCAAAAGAAATTAAAGTCAAACAACGAGCAGATTAACATGATCTGTTTTAGAATCGATTAAAGGCCGCTTTAAAAACAAAAAAAATGCAACACTTCGGTATTGCATCTTAAGAGGTACTCCTTATCTTTTTCTCATCAAATGTGTAATCAAATCATTCAAAAGTTTTTTCATGAGATTATTACTTATTTGTTACACAAATATTGTAAAAAAAACCTGAACATGCAATAATCTTAGCAAAATTTTCTCTCAAAAAATCCGTATTTTTGTAGGCTTTAAAATTTATAATGATTATACCTAACGATATTGATATTAAGAAACAGCTTTTTGTAAAAAATGCACACCTTAATAATCTCAAACATATTGACGTTCTTATTCCTAAAAACAAACTCATCGTCATCACGGGAGTTTCCGGAAGTGGAAAATCGTCTCTCGCTTTCGATACCATTTATGCTGAAGGACAGCGCCGCTACGTAGAAAGTTTAAGTTCTTACGCCAGACAGTTTTTGGGCAAATTAGAAAAGCCGAAAGTGGATGACATCAAAGGTTTGGCGCCCTCCATTGCCATTCAGCAAAAAGTAATATCCAGCAATCCCCGTTCTACCGTGGGAACTTCTACGGAAGTGTATGACTATTTAAAACTGTTGTTTGCTCGCGTAGGAAGAACTTTTTCTCCAGTTTCCGGAAATGAGGTAAAAAAAGATTCCGTAACCGATGTCATCAATTTTATTCAAAAGAATGAAAACCAGACCTTCCTTTTAAGAACGCCATTAACTTTCGAAGTTTCAAAATTTACAGAACAGGCAAACACTTTAAAACTCTCAGGTTTTACAAGATTGGAAGTAAACGGAAATGTTGCCGGTATAGAAGATTTGGAAAGTTTCGGATTCGTTCCTGAACCTGATATGGAAATTCAGCTCGTGATCGACCGTTTCAGTTATGAGGAGAATGAAAGTTTTCTGCAACGTTTAGCAGATTCTATTCAAATGGCTTTCTATGAGGGTCACGGATACTGTTCCCTGAAAAATGTAGAGACGGGAAAAATAACGGAATTCTCCAATAAGTTTGAACTGGATGGAATGGAATTCATGGAACCGAACGTCCATTTTTTCAGCTTTAATAATCCTTACGGAGCTTGTCCGGAATGTGAAGGTTACGGAAAAGTAATTGGAATAGATGAAGATCTGGTGATTCCCAATAAAAATTTATCGGTTTTTGAAGATGCCGTGGCAAGCTGGAAAGGCGAAAGCATGAGTGAATGGAAAAGAAATTTTATTAAAAAAGCCAAAGATTTCCCGATTCATAAACCCTATCATCAATTAACAAAAGATCAGAAAAATTATTTGTGGAAAGGCGATGAATCGAAAAGTTTTCCTTCCATTAATAATTTCTTTAAAATGCTGGAAGAGAATTTATACAAAATCCAGTATCGCGTCATGTTGTCCAGATATCGGGGCAAAACCTTGTGTCCATCTTGTGAAGGATTGCGTCTGCGTAAAGAAACAGAATGGGTAAAGATCGATGGCCACAATATTCAGTCGGTAATTGAGTTGCCTTTGGATGAATTTTTACCGTTAATAAAATCTTTGAAACTCAACAAACACGATGCAGAAATCGCCAAACGTTTGCTGTATGAAATTACGACACGCCTGGAATTTTTAACTAAAGTTGGGTTGGGATATTTAACCATTAACAGAACCTCGAATACGCTTTCCGGTGGGGAAAGTCAAAGAATTAATCTGGCGACGTCGCTTGGAAGTTCTTTGGTGGGATCGATCTACATTTTAGATGAACCTTCGATCGGGTTACATTCGCGAGATACTGAAAATTTAATTGAAGTTTTAAAAAGTCTGCGGGATTTAGGAAATACGGTCATCGTGGTTGAACATGATGAAGATGTAATGAAAGCGGCAGATTATATCATTGATATTGGTCCGGAAGCAGGATATCTTGGAGGAGAACTGGTTTTTGCCGGAAACTTTGTGGAGTTGGAAGATGCAGATACTTTAACTTCAAAATATCTGACAGGAAAACTGGAAATTGAAGTTCCAAAAAGCCGGAGAAAACCGAAAGAGTGGATTCATATCCAAGGTGCGCGTCAGAATAACTTAAAAAACATCGATGTTGATATTCCGCTGGAATGTTTGGTCGTCATTTCGGGAGTTTCAGGAAGTGGAAAATCTACTTTAATGAAAGAAATTCTGACGAATGATATTCAGATTCAACTCGGAATGGGTGGAAAAAAAGGCGATTATGACTCGGTTGATTTTCCGGCAAAACTCATTAAAAACATTGAGCTGATCGATCAGAATCCGATCGGTAAATCGTCGCGTTCAAACCCTGTCACTTATCTGAAAGCCTATGATGATATTCGGGATTTGTATTCAAAACAAAAATTGGCAAAAATGCAGGGATTAATGCCAAAACATTTCTCTTTTAATGTAGATGGTGGACGATGTGACGATTGTAAAGGTGAAGGCGTGATCACGGTTTCTATGCAGTTTATGGCGGACATTGAACTGGAATGTGAAACCTGCCATGGTACACGTTTTAAAAATGAAATTCTGGAAATTAAATTTGACGAAAAAAATATTTCCGACATTCTTCACATGACAGTTGATGAAGCTTTAACGTTCTTTAAAGAAAATCAGCAGGAGAAGATCGTGACCAAATTAAAACCTTTGCAGGAAGTTGGTTTGGGCTATCTGCAATTGGGACAAAGCTCCTCCACCCTTTCCGGCGGCGAGGCGCAAAGAGTGAAGCTGGCGTCCTTTTTAGTGAAAGGGGTGACAACAGATAAATCACTGTTTATTTTCGATGAGCCTTCTACGGGACTTCATTTTCATGATATTAATAAACTGTTGAAATCACTTCAGGCTTTAATTGAACTGGGACACTCTGTTATCGTTATTGAACACCAACCCGATATTATTAAAACCGCAGATTACATCATCGATATCGGACCGAAAGCCGGAAAATATGGTGGCGAAGTTGTTTTTGCAGGAACACCGGAAGATTTGGTAAAAAATAAAAAATCACATACGGGGAAATATTTAAAAGAGAAGTTGAAATAAAATTATTTTTTTGTTATAAATAATGAAAGCCAACTTCTCAAGAGTTGGCTTGATTTTTTAGAGTGATTGAAATTTCCCAGCTTTTCTATCGGGGATGTTATAAATTTGACTGCAATTTCAGCTTCATAGTTCAACGGATAGAACAAAAGTTTCCTAAACTTTAGATCCGGGTTCGATTCCCGGTGAGGCTACTAAAATAAGACAGATGAAAAAGTAAAAAGAATCAAGATTGACCTTGATTCTTTTTATTCTTAAACTTTTTTGGTGACTATTTCACTATGACTATTCTACTTCTTATCTACTACAATCCGATCCTTTCTATTGGCTAATTCCCAAGCTGTCGCAAAAACAAGTTGCGTTCTTTTTTGGAGCGCTTTGTAATCAATCCTATCAGGCGTATCAGTTGGTTTATGATAATCTTCGTGAATTCCATCAAAATAGAAAATGACAGGAACCCCATTTTTTGCAAAGTTGTAATGGTCTGATCGATAATATAATCGGTCTTTATCATTCGGATCATCATACTTATAATTGAGTTCTAAGTTTACCGTTTCTTTATTGGCCTGTTCGCTGATCTTCTTTAAATCGGTGCTCAACATTTCAGAACCAATGACGTACACATATTCTTTTCCACAATTTTCAGCATCGCATCTGCCAATCATATCGATATTTAAATCGGCAACGGTGTTTGCCATAGGAAATATGGGATTATCAGCATAATATTTAGAACCTAAAAGCCCATGCTCCTCGCCTGTTACATGTAAAAACAGAATCGAACGTTTCGGTCCGTGACCTGATTTTTTAGCCATCTGAAAAGCTTCCGCCATTTCGAGCAGCGCTACTGTTCCACTTCCGTCATCATCAGCACCATTATAAACTTCTCCGTTTTTGATTCCCACGTGATCATAATGTGCAGAAACTACAATAATCTCTTCAGGTTTTTCGGAACCTTCTACAAAAGCCAGAATATTTTCAGATTGCGGTAAATTTCCTCGTCTGCCTTTCATTGCTTCCGAAGGTACGGTTTGATAATAAGAGGTCATTGATTTTGGATGAGAAACTCCCATTTTTTGATATTGTTCGATCAGGTACCGACCGGCTTTTTTCTGTCCCTCACTGCCCGTATCCCGACCTTCCATATCATCCGCAGCGACAATGTAAAGATGGGTTTTCAATTCATCTGCAGTAATTGATTCCATTGATTTTTTGAATGGTGAACCAGAGTAAGAAAGGTTGGCAGCACAACTTTGTAAAAGGGCGAAAGCCAGTGGAAGTAGTAAATACCTAGCGTTTTTCATGCGTTTTAATTTTTATAATTTAAAGTTAAATATAGGAGTAATTTTTAAATCGGAGAATTTGCTTTTAGCAAGTGTAGTTTAAAACACGACAGAAGCACAGAATTACAGAATAATATTCCGATCATCGATGAATAAAATGGTAAAACTTACAAATGATATTAATTTCTTACAAAAAAATTCAAAGAAAAAAGATAATCTTTACTTCTATTTTTTTCGATACCTAAAATAGGAAATTAGAAGACAGATATTCACCAGCACCGCAAAAGCATTGGACAAAATAATGGGCAACTCCTCTTTGATAATGCCATACCAAACCCACAGAGATAATCCGAGGACTAAAAAAAGAATCATGAGAATCGACAAATCTTCTACGTCTTTATTTTTTAAAACTTTGATGAGTTGTGGCAACATCGCGACTGAGGTTATTCCTCCTGCGACAAGACCTAAAATATTTTCGTCCATTTTTTGATGTGATAATGACTTTAATTAAAGGAAATTTAAAAAATATTAAAATTAGAATAATAGAGAATTATTCCACCACATTTTGTTCTTTCAAGTGTTCGGGCAAAATTGAATGTTCCAGTTTTGGATTTTCATATTTATAAACACTCATGACGCCGGATTGCTCGTAATAGGCATGTTCAACTTCCGAAAGATACCGGATTCCCGCTTGTCTCAAAAGCATATAGACTTCATTTTCATCAATTTCGTCCACTGTAAAATTCTCGGTCATGAGCCTTCCCTTTTCCACGAGTTTTACAACTTTAGAATGCGTTACCATGCGGGCAGATTCATTTTTAATTCCGATATAAACGTAGAGTTTTTGAAAAGCAGCGATTAAAGTAATAACAGTTAGTGGTATTGCCAATGGAATTGAGGGATAAAAAGTAGCATCACCCACCGCGCTTCCCATCGCGATAATCAACAGAACATCTGCACTGCCCAAACTTCCTATGGCGCGTTTACCTATCCATCTGATAATCAGGATCGTATACGCCATAATAATGGTCACCCTGATAATGATCTCTAAGTAAATCAGTAAACTGAAATCTCCAAATAACAAATTTCCGAGATCAAATGTATATTCACTGCCGTCAATCATGATATTAACTTAGGATTAATAAAAAACGAATTGTATTTACAAATCTATCATTTATTCACTTAAAATTTTAATTTTTTTTATTTTTTACAGCAGATTTTTAGATTATTGAAAAAAAATATTTCAGACTCAGTTAAAGAGGAATAGCTGTCCATTTTTCTTTTATTTATAAAAGAAGTTGAACCGAATATCGTAAGGTAAATCAGCGATTATCATTATCTTTGTCCGAAGTTTTCAATTTAATTACCCACTATGTCTTTATCCCTTTTCAATCCATTTACTGATTTAATTTTCGACGAACAGTTCTGTTTTCTTACCGGCGATTTAACCACGGAGAAAATGACGGTCTATCCGGAATGGCTGATGGAGCATTTCAAATTTGGCAGCGACCGGATTGAGATGATGGATAAATCCAAATCTTACACCTATGCAGATCTTCAGCTGCCTTGTTCTGCACGCGTGAAAAAAGCCTTTGAAGAGCTGGAAGAAAAAATTCAGGAAGCCTATAAAAAAGGTTTTGAAGGAATGAAGTCCCTAGACGAACACCTGCTTTTCCTCTGGACGGGCAGAATGGTTTATGGAATGCTCTATTACGAAATGCGGTACGAAAGCGAACGCATGCTCCGAATGCGGGAACCTTTCAATCTATCACCACTATTGCGGGAACGTTTCGGGAATTTCCATCTCATGATGCAGTCAATCATAGAACCGATTTCTTTTGTGGGACAAAAACCCTGGAGTATTGCGGTATTCCCCTTAAAATATTCTGCTGATATCTTCAGTTACCGTGATGATACGGTAAATTTATTGTTTCAGTTTGGGGTAAATGGTTTTGGTTTAGTTGCGTGTTTGCAGGATAATGGAGTAATTGGCGACAAGCAAAAAGAAATTCTGGAAAAAATGGAAGGTCATGTTCTGCATCCCATTCAGTTTGAAGAGTTGTTTGCTCGTTTTCATTACTGCGATTATCTTTTACAGTACAAAGCGGAATATAAGATTGAAAACACCGACGCCGGAATTACCATCGAAGCGATTCCTATTACAGCAAAAGAAAACCGTCCGGTTTTCGGCTTCTGGGATGATGAAGTTTTCGCACAGTTGCTCACCAATTACTGGTCAGTTTACGGAATTCAAAGAGGCGATATCATTCAGTTTCAAAAACCCTTTTTAAGCTTTCTGGAAAATCCCTACACGAAGGATTTTGTTATACCGGAAGGAATCGATCTGCCTTTTTAGTATCATAAATTATTGGCGAAAAAACAACTTTCATCAGAAAAAATAATTCAAATCCTTTCAAAACACACCAAAATCTTAGCTGTAAAATCCGTTTAGGCGAATATGATATGTGTTAATTAAACCCATTTTCTATAGTCCGAGTTGATATTTTCGAAGCATCATTTTTAGCAATAAATGTTCATATAAAATGAAAATAAGTTCGAATGCTTCCTATTTCATCATCAAAATCTACTTTACATTAAAGATTTTTTAATTCTAATGCATCTCCTCTTCTACCATCTTATAAGGGGAAGCGATGATCACAAAAGTAAATACCATCGTCAAACTTTGTATTAATATTTCTTTCATCTGTTTTCCAAATGCTCTTTTTTAAAGTCCAGCAATAACTAAAGATGCGGTCGCCGATAAAAAACATTCAACGCAACTGATCAAAATAATTTCGTCCAGATTCGTTGAAAGTGGAATAATAATCTTCCCGTTTTTTACTTTTTTAACTTTCCGTTATTTATTCTATCGTAAAAATCAGAGGTCTCAATGAAAAAATGACCTAAAACAATTTTTTACAGATGCAAAAGAATTTATATGACTTTAGGATGCTGTTTTGAATCTGCAAAAACATTTACTTTATATAATTCTTAGATAAATGAGGAATTTTATCCACTTTTATAACTAACTTAGGATTCAATTTGTAGTTCCAATAATATCATTAAAATAAAAAACAATGGAAAAAAACAAAAAAGCTAAAGAAAAGCAAGACAAATCCGCCGTAGCATCTAATTTAAGAGATTTTTTCATCGATGGGTTAAAGGATATTTATTATGCAGAAAATGCTCTGGTAAAAACATTGCCAAAAATGTTCGAACAGGCAACTGATCAAAAATTAAAAACAGCCATCAAAGACCATTTGGCTCAAACAAAAGAGCAAGTTGTAAGATTAGAAAAAACATTCGAATCGATGGGTGAAAAAGCAGAAGCAAAACAATGTCACGCCATTGACGGTATCATTAAGGAAGGCGAAGAAATTATGAATGAAACGGCAGAAGGACCGGTTCGCGACGCAGGAATTATTGCAAGTGCTCAAAAAGTAGAGCATTATGAGATTGCAACTTACGGAACTTTAGCCGCGTTTGCGAAAACTCTAAATGAAAGAACAGCCTTAGATTTAATATTGAAAACTTTAGGCGAAGAAAAAAAATCGGATATGCTGTTGAGCTATATCGCCGATACCAATTTGAATTCGCAAGCTGTAGATGGAAAACTTCAGTCCAAAGATCTAAATGCAGTCTAAAACAATCCCAACACCGTAGAAATAGCCTTATGAAAATAAATGAAAGCGAACCGTTCGAGAACGGCGCAAATCCTAAACAAGAACAGCTGGGGAAATTTACCACCGATAATCAGGGTGAATTTATGACCACAGATCAAGGTTTAAAAATTAATGATGACCAGAATTCTCTAAAAACTGGCGAAAGAGGTGCAACCTTACTGGAAGATTTTATCCTGAGAGAAAAAATTACGCATTTTGATCATGAAAGAATTCCGGAAAGAATTGTTCATGCAAGAGGTTCCGGCGCTCATGGCGTTTTTGAACTGTACAAGTCAATGGAAAAATATACCAAAGCAAAATTCCTTAACAATACTTCGATTAAAACGCCCGTGTTTGTAAGATTCTCAACGGTGGCTGGTTTTAGAGGTTCTACCGATGTACCGCGGGATGTTCGGGGTTTTGCTGTTAAATTTTATACGCAGGAAGGAAACTACGATCTGGTAGGAAATAATATGCCTGTTTTTTTCATTCAGGATGCCACGAAATTTCCGGACTTAGTACATGCCGTAAAACCCGAACCCCATAATGAAATTCCACAAGCGGCATCTGCGCACGATACTTTCTGGGATTTTATTTCTTTGATGCCGGAAGCAATGCACAATGTGATGTGGCTCATGAGCGACCGTGCCATCCCAAGAAGTTTGAGAACGATGGAAGGTTTTGGAATTCATACTTTCAGATTCATTAATGACGAAGGAAAGTCGCATTTTGTAAAATTCCACTGGAAGCCAAAACAGGGAGTCCTCGGTTTAGCCTGGGATGAAGCACAAAGAATTGCCGGTAAAGACACTGATTTCCACCGAAGAGATTTATGGGAAGCCATTGATGAAGGACATTTCCCGGAGTGGGAATTGGGAGTACAGATCGTGCCTCAGGAAGATGAGCATAAATATCCGTTCGATCTTCTGGACCCAACAAAATTGATTCCGGAAGAAATGGTTCCTGTAGAAATCATTGGAAAAATGACTTTAAACAGAAATCCGGATAATTTCTTCGCAGAAACGGAGCAAGTCGCTTTTCATCCCGGACATTTAGTTCCCGGAATTGATTTTACAAATGACCCACTGCTTCAGGGAAGATTGTTTTCTTATACCGACACACAGATCTCTCGCTTAGGAGGTCCAAATTTCCATGAGATTCCAATCAATAAATCGATTCCTGAAGTCACCAATAATCAGCGTGATGGAATGCACAGAATGCAGATCAATAAAGGAAGAGTGGCATATAATCCCAATTCTATGGGCGGTGGATGTCCGTTCCAAGCCATGATCTCCGAAGGTGGATTCTCTTCTTTCGAGGAAAGAATTGATTCTAAGAAAATCAGACGAAGAAGCAAAAGTTTCTTTGATCATTTCAGTCAACCTGAATTATTCTACAAAAGCATGTCGGAAGATGAAAAAAGACATATTCAAAATGCCTTTGCTTTTGAATTAGGAAAGGTGAAAATCGTTCCGATCCGCCAGCGAATGGTGAATATGCTTTTAGAAATCGATAAAGAACTGGCTCAAATCGTGGGCGATAAATTAGGTTTAGTCCCTGAAAGATTACCACAGCCTATCACCGACAGCATTCCTGCGGATGGTGATTTAGAACGTTACCATTCCTTTAAAGAAAAACTTCCGATTCAGGATGCACCGTCTTTAACTATGTCTAAAAAATTACCCACCGACATTCAAGCAAGAAGAATTGCAATTTTGACTGCAGATGGTGTGGAAGATGAGGCGTTCACAAAAGTGAAAAAAAACTTGTGCGACCTGGGTGCAATGGTTGCTATTATCGCACCAAAACATGGGTTTGTTACTACAAAATCGGGTGATCAATATCCAGTTGATGAGAGTTTATTGACCGCTGCTTCCGTTGTCTTCGATGCCGTATATGTGCCCGGAGGTGACAGTGTGAAAATCCTGTGCGAGAATGCCGATGCGGTTCATTTTGTTGCAGAAGCCTTTAAACATTGTAAACCTATTGCTGTTAATAAGAACGGTAAAAATTTACTGGAAGAAGCCTTACCAAAATCTGCTCTAAAAAGTGAAGGTCTTTCTACGACGGGAAATTTAAATGATTTCGTCGCAGATATTAAACAACACCGCTTTTGGAAAAGGGAAAAAGGGAATTCGGTCCCTGCCTAAAAATTGTAAATTATAACTTTAAAAGAGCGGCTTCACAGCCGCTCTTTTTTATAAATTATTGGAAATATTAATTAAGTAAGTCGAAGCTCTATTTAAAATGTAATCCTAAATGATTTCGAGTTTTTATCTGTTTATTCTAATTGAAGTCAAAAATATATCTTGATTATTAAGTCTTTAAATCTTTTTTAAAAAAACGCTATTTATTTATCTGCAAAAACGATAAGCACGGAAGCAGAAAGAATACCTTGATGAAGAATAAAAAATGGAAGAAACATTTTATAATCCCTCAATATCTTTATATAGTTTCGTGATGGTTTCTATTTCTTCACCTACGTTTTTATGATCTACAATTTCAGAGATCCAGGATTCAACTAAAATTAAACTTGTTGCACTACACGCCTGCAATCCATAGGAATACGGTCGTAATCCATTCGTATGCGTGAAATTGATGTCGTAGAGAAAGTTGTTGGCTAAACCTTGACTGTTAATTGTTCTGTAACTTGAATCGATTTGTATGCCCGACAATTTGAAAGCGATATGATCATCCAGAATTTTCAGACCTTTCTTTTTATCTTCCGTTAGATTATCTTTATACTCCTTTTCATCAGCGAAATTTACCGTTGCCGCTTTTACAACCCCTAGTTTAACTAATGTCTGGAAGGGAAAATCCTTTAATTCTAATTTTTGACCTCCGCCGCAATTAACAAACAACTGGTAATCAACCTCTTCCTTATCTCCATTTTCATTCTCCAGAATTATTTTGGTAAAACCTTCGGAAAAAGCATCTTCAGGAAAATGGACGAATCCCGATTTTAATTCGATACAGTTTGCATCATAAAGAGCCAACAGTATTTCTGCAGACTGCAACGGCAAAGCAGCGATCACATTCATTAAAAAAGACATAATTTCTTTATGGAAAAATTGATGATCTTCCGCGGGTAAAAGTTCTGCATGATAATTTAAACTGTACATTAAATCATCAAGAGTCTCCATCCAGTAAATCGGAATGTTGTGAACGACCGAATTTCTTGCGGTAATCATTTCCTTCTTCATTCCTTCAAAAGAATCGACATATTCATGCTTCTCTGACATTAAAGAGACTAGATCTTTAAAAGTGAAATCCGGCTTTTTTAACTGATCAACGACGTGTGTTAAACGGTCTTTACTAAAAGCTTCAATTAAGGCAGGTCGACAAAGGCGATCAAAAAAGGTTTCAATTCTCATAAATCCCTCGTCATCGATAATATCCAGCAATTGAGACCGGCTGAAATGGCGATATATTTCTCTTATGGGTTCTTTCTGCTCATATTGCAAGTGCGGCAACCAACCTTCTGCGGAGTGTAAAACAATTTTAAAATTTGGATTTGAAGGATTCTTCTTAAAAATCAATTTCAAGTTTTCTTTTGCAAATATTCCGTGTCGGTGTGCCAAAGAGGTTACCACATCGAAAGCGCTTAAAGAAGCACCTAAGGTACCCACAGGAAAATCATACGTTTCTCCGGTTTTTGGAATTAATTTATGAATCGGCCAGGGCGAAGCGTAATATCCTGAAGCCGGGTGATCTTCATTGTTCCATTCATGACCGTTTGCAATGACGACTGTGGAAAACTGATGGCTGTCATTATTACAGTCTGTCACCGTTAATTTCCCGTCCTCTTCACGAATATCAGAGACTTCACAATTGGCTTTCTGTACAATTTTTATTCCTTTGGAATCAAGCAAAGAAACAATCTGTTTAAATTGTGCTACGAAATAATGACCCAAAGAAACGCGGCTGTAGACTTCAGAGTCATCAATCGGTAGATCAGTGATATTAAGTTTTTTCAGAAAATCTGCATCCTGTTTTCGAAGCCAGTTTCCAAAAGACTCCTGCAGGAGGGGAATCTCTTCTGAGGAGATGTTTGCAAGATTGTATATGTCGGTTGTTTTCGGATGATAAGGCATTCCCATTCCCAGAATATCTTCTTTCTCAAAGATGGTTATTTCTTTGATTTCAGACGCCAAAACATCAATATGTTCCCAAATATATTGAAGTAAATAAAGTCCCGTCGGTCCACTTCCTATGATGGCAATATTTGAGAAATTGGTTTTTGACTTTTGAATATTCATAATTGTTAAAGGTTATTATATCCTGTTTTTAAATCTATTTAATTTGACTTTTGGATATTGTAGTTCTTGAGTTAAAAATACGAAAACTTTAGATGGTAGAAATTTAATTAATTTTAAAATTCTTGATTTACTAAGCATGATATATTTTAAGCTTCAATATTATTAAAAAACAGATCATAACTAAGCACCAAAATTTGATTTTGATGCTTAAGTTTTTAAATGAAAATATTTATTTTATTTGTAATTTTGGGAAATATTTAATCTCAGATTTTCCTTATTAAAAACTTCTAATCTTAAATTGGTGCTGGAAAAGCGATGCCGTCTTTCATTAAAGTGTAGGCGAATCCCGGCACTTTCACAATATTCCCTGCCTGTAAAAGGTTTTTCCCGATATTCATCACCTAAGATCCGAACATCGATCTCATAAAGTCGCAAAATATCCTCCAAATCCTTCTCTGTAGTATAGGGAATAATTTCATCAACGAATTTGCAGCCGTGTAATTGAATATAACGCTCAACTACCGTTTGAGTTGGTTTATTTTTTTCCGGTCGGTCTATCGTAGGGTCAGTTTGTAAGCCAACAATTAAATAGTCACATTGTTGTTTTGCTTCTGCTAACATACGAATATGTCCCGCGTGTAGAAGATCAAAAGCACTAAATGTAATGCCTGTTTTTTTAGATGATTGTTCCATAACAATGTTTTTATTAAATTAATTTAACCAAAAGATCTTCAAAATAAAGTTGTTGATCTTTTAGTTCTTTGATATATTCCAAATGAGGAATTCGGTTGCCTTGCTCATCAAGATCAAAAATACCGCAATTGCTATATTCAGAAAGGTTGTCCCAGTTCGGTCGGTCCGTTACAGGATAAATACAAACTCCCCAAAACGGAATCCCTGCTTTTATGACCGACTGGCATTCCGCGGAAATTTCCTGGAGCCACTCTATGCGTCCCTCCCCAAAATGGCCCGTTTCTGAAATAAATATCGGCTTTTCATAGCGAAGGAAAGCGCCAAACAGTAACTTACTTAATGGAACTCTTGCGTTAAGAGCATCCGGCCAGTACACGGTTTCACCACCTTCGACCCACTGACAGTTCCAATAATAATTGACTCCCAGAATATCGAACAGATCATTACTTCCTCCCAATTCCGGACAGATCCTCCCGGAGATCATATCGGCAGCTTCAAATTGATATTCATTAATTTCAAAAATCTTTTCGTCTGAAACTTCTCCATTTTGATGAACTTTTATTAAAGGTTCAACCAAAATAATTAAAGCGGAGGGATCTTCTTCCCTGATGGCTTTGATTCCATAGATCGCCGCTTTGCAGAGATGATACTTTACATCCCAGCCACATTTTTCCAGGAAGGGAACTGTTCCTCTGACATCGCCGGAAAACCAGGATAAAAAGCTAATTTCATTGATCGGCACAATCATGAGACGTTGGGTAGAATGTTGTGTGTAAAATTTCACAAATTCTACGCACAACAAAGTAAAACGTTCACAGAATTTCGGATGCGTGGGACTCAGATCATCGGGATAACCAAAATGAATCAGATCCCAAATCTGCTGAATGCCCAACTTTTCTGCGATTTTGATCCTGTTTAATACTTCACTAAAATTATATATACCGGGACTGACTTCGACAGAACTCCAGCATATTCCTTCCCGTACTGAGTTGATACCAATATCGATCAGGAGCTTATAGTCCTCTTCTACTCTTAAATGATGCTGCGTGTTTTCTAAAAGATTAACGCGCTCGCCGGAGCGATTAATGTGATCGGCACATTCAAAACCTCCCAGGAAAAATGAACTAAATGGATTTTGCATGTTGGTGGTGTTTAGGCATTTTTAATTCTAAACTTTCAAAAAGATCTAAAGCATTTCTAAAAGCCTGATCCATGTTGAAATATTTGTAGTTAGCCAATCTTCCTACGAAATGAACATCGAGCAACTTATCGGCTTCTTTTTTATATTGAGCATAAATTACCTGGTTTTTTTCGTTCGGAACCGGATAATAAGGTTCCCCTTCATCAACCGTAAATTCCTTAACAATACTCGTAGTTGGTGATTTTTGATTTCCAAAGTGCTTATATTCCACAATTCTGGTGAAATCAACTTCTTTTCCGGGATAATTCACAACAGAATTCTCCTGAAAAAACTCCTGGTCAATCTCTTCCCGAACAAAATTAATGGAGCGATACTCTAATTTTTCAGTAAGATTTTTATTAAATTTAAAGAAGTGGTCGATAGGTCCGGTATAGAATAATTTCTCGTACCCGGATATCTGATCTTTAACCTCAAAATAGTCGGTATTAAGCAGGACAGTGATATTTGGATGATCTAAAATATTTTCAAACATTTTGGTATAGCCCCCTTTTGGCAAGGCCTGATGAACATCGGAAAAGTAACGGTCATCATAATTATCTCTTACGGGAATACGCTCTAAAACTGAAGCATGCAATTCTGCAGGATATTTATCCCACTGCTTTTTCGTATAATGTTTAAACATTTTATCGTATAAAACTTCACCTACTCTATTTAAAACTGCTTCCTCTCCATTTTTTGGTGGATTGTAAATAACTCTGTTCTTCGACAGCCATTCCTGCATTTCTTTTTCTTAAGAAATTTTTTCCTGAAATAAAGTATTAACGGTCGTAATGTTTACCGGAATCGGCACCAAATGTTCATCAACTTTCGCAATCACCTTATGCTCCCACGTATACCACTCGGCAAACTGATTCACATAATCCCACACGCCCTGGTCGTTGGTGTGAAATAAATGGGCTCCATATTTAGACGTTAGTATTCCATTTTTATCGTAATAATCGAAACAATTACCTGCGATATGGTCTCTCTTTTCTATGATCAGAACTCTTTTTCCTGCCGAAGCGTATCGTTCTGCCAGGACAGCACCGGAAATCCCGGCACCGATAATTAATATATCAAAATTGGTCATGCTATTACTTTTATGATTTGAGACATTTTCGAGGCTGTAATATCCCAGGAAGTCTGTTTTAAAATTTGATCATAGTGTTGTTCGTAGCCGCTTTTAGGCTCGTTAACTGCTTTGTAGAAATCATTTTCATCTTCAATTAAATTGATACAGTCACTGTAATCGCGCACGACATCTTTAATTTTTGTAGAAATGATCGGTTTCCCCGCGCACATGTATTCTAAAGTCTTGGTGGGACTGATAAATTTGGTTAAATCATTTAAGGCAAACGGCATCATGGCGAAATCAAACTCATTAAGATAGGTTGGAAGCTGTTCGTAGGTCTTCATTCCCAGATAAAAAATATTCTTCGCTTTGGGCAGATCCTCTTCTTCAATTTTGCAAATGGGGCCAATCATCACGAAAGAAACTTCGGGCATTTTTAAGGCGCTCATTTCCAGCAGATCGAGATCAATACGTTCATCAATTACGCCATAATATCCCACAATAGGTTTTGGGATGGATTGGATATCCAACAGAAGTTCATCCTTTTTCCCATTTCTTTCAAAATGATCCTGATCGACAGAACTTGGAAAGCAATGCACATTATGATGTTTTTCTCTTTTTGCTTCATAAAGAGACTTGCCACCTGTATAAACTACATCGGCGGCTGCTAATAAAGATTGCTCCTGCTCGATTAATTGATGTGAAGCACCTTTAAAAAGGGAAAGTTCATCCATACAGTCATAAACGATCGCTCCGAAATCCAGATAATTTAATACATCTATAAATGCGGCGGAGTAAAACCAACCGACCTGGAAAACTTGGGCTTTTAAAATTTTCTTCAGAAAACTTCCCAGTTCTTGTATATGGTCAATCGTCGGCTGCAAAACGTGGATGGATTCACTGACCTCCAAACCTTGTAATTCACTGTGGTCTCTCTTTCCGATCGGTTCTTCTACTACCAATATTTTAAAATCTTCAGACATCCTGCTAATGAGATGCTGTGGGCGTTGGTACACGAAATCCCAGCGCAAATGACAGAATACGATCATATCATAGTGCGAGTGAAAATCTGTATTTTTTAGTAATTTCATATGTTAATTATTTTGTGGTAGAGTAAAAGTAGAACATCTGGAAAGGAAAAATGCCCTTAAAAAAATTTTTAAAGATGCATATCATTTTATGTCGCATTATCAATCAATTTCCAACGAAAAAAGAGTTTACCTTAGATAACTGGTAAGCTATTTTCTATTTTAAGAGTGAAAATGAATTTAAGTTTAAGATTAAAAAAGCTCGTTTTATGAACATTGAAAAAAATGTAAATCATGTTGACGAGTAAACCATCGAAAATGTTTTAATGTGTTTGACATCGCATTTTGACCCTTGTGAAAATTACCATTCAAACAGAATTATCTAAAGAGCGCTGTTAAATTTCTTTAAAATCAACAAGATATTAGGCAAATGTATATTCATCACCACAAACAATTATTCAGTAATTTCCCCATTCAACAAACGGTTAAAGCGTCGATTGTAATTCCAGTAAAAAATGAAGAAACTTATATTGAAGATTTATTGAATTCGCTCAAGGGTCAAGTCGATTTGTCTGGAAATAAGATCGATTACGTCTACTTTGAAATCTTAATCCTGGCCAACAATTGCACAGACGAAACGGTTAATTTAATTAAAGAGTTTAAGAAAAAGAATGACGAAATTAACCTTTACTTAGAAGAAGTTACGCTCGACGCGGAGGAAGCAAATATCGGTTATGTCCGTAAAACTTTGATGGACTTAGCCTACGCAAGACTATGTACAAATGGCGGCGGGATCATTCTTACCACTGATGGTGACACCATCGTATCGAAAGAGTGGATCTGTCAAAATATGGCAGAAATTGAAAAAGGAGCAGACGCCGTCGGAGGAAGAATTTTATTAAAAGAAAATGAGTGGGAAGGTCTGGATAAAGGAAGTGCGTTCTTTCATAAAAAAGATGAAGAATATCAACTGCTAATTGCTGAATTAGAGGCGAAAATTTTGGAAAATTTTGATCATGGAAAATGTTGCCATCATCAACACTTTAATGGAAGCTTTGCAGTAACGACTGAATGCTACAAAAAATCGGGAGGAATTCCACTCGTTACGCATTTAGAAGATTGTGCTATGAGCGATTAGAAAAAATTGATGCCAGAACTAGACATAGCCATGACGTTGTAGTGCGCACTTCCGCGCGATGTATTGGTCGAACTGATATTGGATTATCACAACAGTTGAATATGTGGAAAAATATGAATATTCAGAAAAATAAATTCCTGGTGGAGTCCGGCAACTCGCTTTTACATCGGTTCATCCTTAAAAAACGGGTGACTGAGCTGTGGAATAAGCGAAATTCTATCAACAATTCAATTGAAGAGGAGTTGAAAAGCATCGAAACAGAAATGGTCTTTGATCAGAACATTATAGAAGCATTCCGTACCAGCACCTATTTCGGAGAATGGTTTCAAGAAATTAAACTTTTGAATAAACTCCGGTGGAAAGCAGAATTTCAAGCTGTTGAGATTGATGAAGCCATAGTAGACTTACGGTCTATCCTATCGAATTATTCTTCCTAAGATTTTCTCCAAACATCGATCCGATATTGCTCTGTTCTGGTTTTAAAAACATTATTCATTTTTGCTCCTATTTCTTTCTTAAAAGAATAATGAACCTGGTCGCCCGTCTGCGGATAATCAGGAACCTCTGGTAACCAATGAACTAACACTATTTCACCATTTTCTGGCAGCAGGTCGTATACTTTATGAATCGAAAGTTTCCAGTCTTCTTCCGACAGATAGTAGGCAACTTCTGATATAAGGATTAAATCAAAACGGTCGTCAGGAAGTTCCTGAGGAAAACTTAATTTTTTAAAAGTTACATTTGGTACATCATTACATCTAACTTTAGCAAAATCCAGGGCTTTTTCTGAAACATCAGTGGCTAAAAGATTCAGGCATTTTTCAGCCAACATTTTGGTAAGAACTCCTATTGAACAGCCAATCTCCCACGCTTTTCGATAATGTGAATTCGGTAAAGCCTGTATGGTTGCGGTATATTTCTGCGCTTCGTAAGGACTGGTTTCAAAATTCCAGGGATCATCTTGTGCATCATAAACCTGAGCGAAGTAATCGGCTGACAGTGTTTCTTTTTTTTCCATTATTTTGAAATATAAAATAGTTCGTAGGGTTGATTAAAATGAGCTAACATTTCGGGAGATAATTTAAATCCTTCCGGATCGTCTGTGATCAAATCCGAGATCTGGGATTGATGAGCGGAAATGGCATTCTGCTTTTTAGTTAATACACTGGAAATATCCAGTTTAAATGGAATGATTTCATTTAATGAAGGGAAATCTGCAGCAGATGCTATTGCATTAAGCCAAACCGCATATTCATAAATTTTGGCACCGTTTGTTGCTGCGTTATCAATTAATTCATAAGCGGCAATATGATCCGGATGTGGATCTTTTCGCCACGGCACAAAAATACTTTGAGGACCAATGATTTCAATTATTTTATTCATATTGGAAAGGGCCTGATCAAAATGCGGATTTTGAAGTCCAGGAACTTGGCGATCTTTATATCTGCAAAATATAATATTTTCAACAGGAACATCTAAGGCGCGGGCGGCCGTCAGCAATTCATTTTCCCGAAGATTTCTTAGTTTTTCCGCCGGATATTCTACACTGTTCGGATGCGAAAGAGTTCCATCGCTTAATAAAAGAATATAGACGGTTTGGTTATACTTTCTTAATAAAGAAATAACTCCGCCACAAGCAAGACTTTCATCATCAGCATGCGGTGCTACAATTAATGTGGTGCCTAAACCCATAACACAATGTTCCGGGGCTACAGGAATATTTTCTATTTTAATTTGATCCATTTTTTGATGTTTTTTATAAATGAATTTTTTACCGGTGGGGTTTCGCCCAGAGCAAATTTTCCGATTTCTAATAAAGTGTGATCCGGTGCAGGTTGACGTATATAAGTATTCAAATCCCGTATAATTCTTTCGAAATGATGAGGTTTATTCAGGCCGCGTGCGCCAATACATTTTTGGCAAAGCATCATTATTTCTGTACAGATTTCATCAATGGCAATTCTTACCATATTACTCTGATCCAGAAATAAGTTGGAATTTTCCGCCGAAGGTACGGCTGTAAAAACGTCCATGGACTCCGCTGCAGCTTTTAGCCATTGATTTCCTGAATTGACAAGAATCCGCATTTGTCCAATTCTCATTTTTTGAAAAAGATCTTCCGTTCTTTTTAATTTTTGCAGATAAAGTATCGTTTCCGAGAGAAGAATTTCCGCTGCGCCCAGCTGAACTGCTGAAAAACGAACTGAACCGCCGCTGAAGTAAGGCTGTTCATAGTAATTTCCATCAAGGCCTAATAAATTATTGTGAGGAAGGGGAATATTGTTGAAAGTTACTTTATAACTTCGCGTGGCTTTCATTCCCATTGGATTCCACCAAGTATAATCTTTTTGTAAAGAAACTTCATCCAGATCAACGATGCACATCTGCCATGACCCTTTTTTTTGCGAGGACGCGGTAACGATTGGCCGGAAAACGTAATCTGTGCCTGTAGCAAAAGTTTTAGAACCATTTAATTGGTAACGCCCTTTCTCAAACTTCAGGGAGACTCCATCTTCAGCCTGCGTGTTCCAGACTCCAAATAATTTTCCATCGAAGCTGTCTTTTGCAAATCTTTTCTTCTGGTCGAAAGTGCCGTATCGACCAATAAGGAATTGGGCATTGAAATGACCTTCGATAATTCTGCCGACCATTAAATTTCCGGACCCAATCAATTTTAAAATAGTTAGCAAAGCCTGATTAGAGCCTTCTTTTAATCCTAAATCTCTGCCGCCAAAATCGGTGGAAATACAGGCTGTGAAAATATTTGAATTTTTAAGACACTGCAAAGTTTTTTCAGGAAACAAATTGGGTGAATCGGTTTCCGATGCTTCTGTTAAAGCAAGAGGAATGCTTTTTTTTACAGCCTCTATTAAATCAGAATATTCAGAAGATATTTGGTCGATCAATGATAAGTTTTTTCGGAAGGAATAAAGTTATCATTAATACGGTTTAAACAATCATCTAAATTTAATAGGACTAAAAATTAATTGGATAAAGGTGAAAGTTTAACGAAAAGATCAATTGAACTTCTTAAATTCAAAATTCAACATTTTTATATTGTTTAGGCGTAATGCCATATTTTTTCTTAAAAATTTTAGAAAAATAACTGCTGCTTTCCAAACCAACTGCGGCAACAACCGCGTTTACATTATATTCTTTATTTTGCAGGAGGATTTTTGCCTGTTCGAGGCGGCTGTTCGTTACATATTCATTCAGGGTCGTAGAATATAAATACTTAAAGCCAGTCTGTAATTTGTTCGGGTTTAAACCGGTGATACGCGAAATATTTTTTACGGATAAATCACCGTTGATGTTTTCTTTGATATGATTTCCGGCCTCTTCCACGCGCTTCAATTCCTGAATTCTAAGAATAGATCTTTCTTCCGCTGTTAACCGATCGTCATCAAACTGAACAACCTGCTGAACAAACATTTCTAAAGTCATCGCCTGTAGATTCAGTTGATGCGCAATGAGCAGTTCTTTATAATCATCGATATTCTGTAAAATATTTTTGTAATAGATTCCACAACTGTCTACATGATAAAACTGGCTAACCCCTTCCACATCGGTAATTACATTTTTAAGTTCGGAATTCCAGCCTGCAAGTTCACAGTTTTCCTTTACCCCAAAAGTTTTTCGATCAATCTCTACACTTACCACTTCGTGCAGGATATTTTTTTTAAATTCGATGATATGACCATTATTTCGTTCGCTGGCTACAATGGCACACCGAAATTCTTCAATGGAATGTTTTATATTTTCGTTTGCAAATTCATGTGAAATAGAACCGTGTAGCGTATAAACAAATTTTACGGGATGAATTTCATCTAAAGTAAATTCCAGGCGCGTGTCTTCCTTAAAAATTGCTTTATAAATAATTAATCCCAGACCATTTTCAAAATTGATACCTCGGATTTGGCCTTCTCCAATGTGTTTGGGAATTGATAAGAAATATTCACCGCAGCGGTTTTGGTATTTTACACCGAAGGACTTCGCCAAACTGATAATGACGTCTTTTAGGGGAATAGAATTAACCTGGTAAGTAGACATAGTTTATTTTTAAAATTCGGTGAAGTTTTCTTTAATATGATATAATCAACAAATATAAAGGCCTGAAATAGAAAATTATTTTTCCGATAATTAGCAGTCTAAAGGAATGGAATCGCACTATTTTATTTTCATCAATGATGAAAAATATTCTTTTTACAAAAAGTCAGCCAAATTCTCCCAAAAGAGAAGCTTCGATCACATAGAAAACATCAGCTTAAACTGCTTCAGCTACTGTAAATATCAGTTTTGGGAATGCTCTTTCTTTTAACGGAAAATTTTAAGGTGTAAAATTAAAATCTTCAACTTGTTTAAAATGCTCATCCAAAAAATCCTGAATATTTATTAAAAGACTATTTAGACTTCTGCATTAGCGTTTACGTCTCCTTTTATTTTATCCAAAATTGCAGTGATAAAATTCGTCGAATAAATCTACAACTTTATTCCCTAGCTTTCCTCAATATAGGTTTCATAATGGGTTACAAATTCTTCAAAATCCAGTAGATATTTTTCATCTTCCGGGTAATATCGGGCTTTTCGAAAATCTTTCCCCGCAAACTTTTTTATGCTCTCATAGGAATCCCATTCTGTAACCGTTAAGATATGGCAAATTTCATCTTCATAGCGCAGGAGAATTTTTGCAGACAGATTCCCCTTTACTTCACGGTAATTTTTAAGGCCTGTTTCCTCTACATATTTTTTATAATTGAGGGCATCGTCTTTCTTTACCCGTCCGTGCCACATTCTCGTAATTACTTTTTTCATTCTGTCTTGTTTAAAATTGCAGTTAGCGGTTGGAGATTTCTCCTGGCTGTGCAACAATAGATTTTCATGATGATCTATCTTTTATCACAACTTTAGATAAAGGTAATGCATTGCCGAAATTAACCTCAAATTGACAACTTTTAATTTAAATCATCAACTACTTACTTATTTTCTCAATTTAAGAAAACTTCTTATCAACTTTTTACAGCACAGAATTCCTCGTTTGCATAGCATTTATTTAAGTTGCATCAAATCTGTGTGAATGGTCGGATGCTTCTTTTCATAAATTTATTGTAACACTCGTTTTCGTTGCTGAAAATAAAATTAAATATATTTGTGTAAATATTGTTTATGAAAAAATCCAAAATAACCCTTCTTGCGCTGGCTGCGGTACTTTTATTTTCCTGTACTGCACAGCAAAAGATGACGTCTGAATCGACTCCACAAGAACAAAGTGTAAAGAATGATGGAAACAGCATCGATCGTTTTGCCGACATCGAAGTCCTGAAATACCAAGTGCCGGGCTGGAGTGATTTAACTTTAAAAGAAAAAGAATATGTCTATTATCTGAGTCAGGCTGGCTATGCAGGCCGCGAAATCATCTGGGATCAGAATTATAAACACAACCTGACAATCCGCCGTGCATTGGAAAATATTTACCAGAATTACAGCGGTAATAAGGACACCGAAGACTGGCGAAATTTCGAGATCTACCTGAAACGGGTTTGGTTTGCCAACGGCATCCACCACCACTACTCCAACGAGAAGATGAAGCCCACTTTTTCGAAAGCATATTTTGAGCAGCTTTTAAAGGCAAGCAATACCAAACTTGACGCCCAGATCGCTGATATCCTCTTTAATAATGTAGACACCAAAAAGGTGAACCTGGATCTGAGCAAAGGCTTACTTCAAGGTTCCGCCGTCAACTTTTATGGAGACGGTGTCACTTCGGATGAAGCTGAAAAGTTTTATGCCCAAATGAAGAGCCCGGATGCAGAACGTCCTTTATCCACCGGCTTAAATTCTAAGTTGGTTAAAGAAAACGGCAAGCTCACTGAAAGAGTCTGGAAGAGCGGTGGTATGTACGGTCCAGCGATTGACCAGGTGATTAATTGGTTAGAAAAAGCCAAAAGCGTTGCCGAAAATCAAAAACAGGCAAATGCTTTAGCCTTGCTTATTCAATATTATAAAACCGGCGATCTGAAAAAGTGGGATGATTATAACACCGCTTGGGTGAGCGCTACCGACGGAAACATAGACTACATTAACGGCTTCATCGAAGTGTACAACGATCCTTTGGGACACAAAGGTTCCTATGAAAGTGTTGTTCAGATCAAAGATTTTGACATGTCGCGAAAAATGGAAGTAGTCTCCCGCGAAGCACAATGGTTTGAAGACCACTCCCCACTTCTGCCGCAACACAAAAAGAAGAATGTGGTGGGTGTGAGTTATAAAACGGTCAACGTTGCCTCCGAAGCCGGCGACTCCTCACCGAGCACGCCTATTGGTATTAATCTGCCAAATGCAGACTGGATCCGCGCGGAGCACGGTTCAAAATCAGTTTCACTCGGGAATATTATCGATGCCTATAACAATGCGGGCGGTTCGGGTCGATTAAAAGAATTCGTCAATGATGACGAAGAGCTTCGTCTGGCTGAAAAATATGGCGAGCTTTCCAGCAAGCTGCACACGGCACTTCATGAAGTGGTAGGTCATGCTTCGGGACAAATTAATCCGGGTGTGGGAACGCCGAAAGAAACCTTGAAAAGCTATGCCTCTACCATGGAAGAAGGCCGCGCAGATCTGGTAGGACTTTATTTTCTTTATGATCCCAAATTGCAGGAATTAGGTTTGGTAGACAACTGGAAAGACATGGGTAAAGCAGCTTATGACAATTATATCCGTAATGGCTTGATGATGCAACTTGTGCGTTTGGAACCGGGGGCCGAGATTGAAGAATCACACATGCGGAACCGCCAATGGGTCAGTGCGTGGGTTTTTGCGAAAGGTAAAAAAGACAATGTGATTGAGAAAGTGGTACGCAACGGCAAAACCTATTTCAACATTACCGATTACGATAAGCTCCATGACTTATTTGGTCAGCTCCTGCGCGAAACACAACGCATTAAGTCGGAAGGCGATTATAACGCCGCAAAAAACCTGGTCGAAAATTATGGCGTAAAAGTCGATCAGGCGATTCACAAAGAAGTGCTGGCACGTAATGCTCAGTTTAAAGAGACACTGTCCCGCAAAGTGTGTAAGTTGAAAAGTTTAAGACTTGAGTTTTTTATAACTTGAGCCTTTCTTCAAATATAAGCATAAATTGATTTAATACGATTCCCCAATCTCGAATCGGCATTGTCCATTTTTTTGTTGCTTCTCTTAAGGCAAGGAAAACTGACTTTAAAACCGCATCATCAGTAGGAAAAGACATTTTATTTTTAGTATATTTTCTTATTTTTCCGTTGAGATTTTCTATTAAATTGGTGGTGTAAATGATTTTACGGATTTCCACCGGAAATTCGAAAAATACCGTTAATTCATCCCAATTATCTCTCCAGGATTTGATGGCATACGAATATTTAGATTCCCATTTTTCTGCAAAATCATTTAAGGCGGCTTCTGCGGCTTGCTTGGTGGGAGCGTTGTAAATCTGTTTCATGTCGTAAGTAAAGGCTTTTCTGTCCTTCCAAACTACGTATTTACAAGCATTTCTAATCTGATGCACCACGCAGATCTGAGTTTGAGATTGTGGGAAAACACTGCGAATAGTTTGGGTAAATCCATTGAGATTATCCGTTGCAGTGATTAGTATATCTTCTACGCCACGTGCTTTTATGTCAGTTAAAACGCTCATCCAAAAACTGGAACTTTCGTTTTTTCCAAGCCACATTCCCAGAACTTCTTTTCTTCCATCCCGTCTTAAACCAACGGCAAGATAAATGGTTTTGTTGATAACTTTTGAGTTCTCACGGACTTTAAAAACAATTCCATCCATCCAAACAATGAGGTATAAATCCTCTAGTGGCCGATTTTGCCAAGCGACAATCTCACTGGAAACCGCATTGGTAATCCTGGATATTGTGGATGTTGAAACATCAAAATCATACATTTCCTTGATCTGATCTTCAATATCACTTACACTCATTCCTTTGGCATAAAATGAGATGATAACATTTTCCAAACCTTCAATAATATTATGCCTTTTGGGAACTAAGGCTGGCTCAAAAGTACTTTCCCTATCCCGCGGAACTTTAATTTCATCTTCGCCAAAAGAGGTTTTTATCTTCTTGGTTTGATGGCCATTGCGATAATTTCCGTCTTTTGTTTTTTGATGTTTCTCGGTATCCAGATGGTCATCTAATTCGGCTTCGAGCATATGTTCTACGGCTCGTTTGTGCATTGTTTTGAAGAAAGAGGTTAAATCTTCTCCACTCTTGAAGGATTTGTAGAAATCCTTGTTGTTTAATAATTCTTCTTTGTCGATCATAACTGTATAAAGTTTAAAAATAGTAAAAAGTTATTTCCGAAAAAGTTTTGAGCTTTTGAAGGCTCAAAATTTTTCAGAATAACTTTTCAACTTACACAGTTAGTGAAACACTACCATTTTTGATCGGTAGTTTTACAGAAGGCCTCGGTAATTATATCAATAATTTTTTCAATTTGACTTTCAGTACACACGTTTATGATAAAGAAGCTTTACCCTGGTTTTATGACTGGACTATCCTTTACTGGGCATGGTGGATTTCATGGTCGCCTTATGTTGGGCTGTTTATAGCTAAAATTTCTAAAGGCAGAACGATCCGGGAATTCATTGTTGCCGTGTTGGTGATTCCTTCTTTGTTTAATTTTATTTGGATGACCGTATTTGGAAACAGTGCCATTTGGTTTGATATGAACATTGGCAAAGGTGCTTTAAGCGCCGTCGCCGGTAATCCGGATGCGCTCATGTTTCAATTTTTAGAATACTTTCCCTTCTCTACCGTTGCGAGTTTCATTACCATTCTTATCGTGATCATCTTTTTTGTGACCTCAGCTGATTCCGGAATATTTGTAATGAACAGTATTGCGACAAAAAATGCAGCAAAATCTCCGAAGTGGCAGACCGTTTTATGGGGAACTTTGTTGGCGGTACTTGCTTTACTTTTACTGAATGCAGGTGGCTTAAAAGCCTTACAAAGCATGACACTTATTACGGCTTTACCATTTTCAATCATTATGCTGCTCTTTATTGTAAGTTTACTTAAAGCGCTAAGCATCGACCAGTCCTATTACGAACGCAACTTTTCGAAAGCCACCGTTCCATGGTCCGGAAGATTGTGGAAAGAAAGGCTAAAACTCATCGTTGCTACAAAAGACCGTAAATCCATCGATCTTTTCATCAACACTACTGTGAAAGAAGCCTTTCTGGAGTTACAGGCAGAATTTGCAGAAAATGGAATTACCGCGAACATCAATCAAATAAAATCTTCAAAAATTGAAATTGAGATCAAGTATGATGTCATCAATAATTTTATCTATGGAGTTGAAACCAGTGCAAAAAATGTTTCCAATTTTTTAGTTGACGAAGAAAATCTTCCTGAAGTTGTAAAAAATGGCGCCTTTTACCCACGAGCTTATTTTGGGGATACCAGAGAAAGTTATGACATTCAGTATTTCACTAAAAATGAATTAATCTCCGATGTCTTAAAACATTATGATCGGTTTTTAGATATTGTATCTGAAGAAAGAAACGAAATGTTTATCAGTACAGATTCTCATGATAAAACAAATTAACTTGATGATGATAATATAAATATAAAAGGGTTGTATTTCATGGAAAGTACAACCCTTTTATAATAAGGAATGTGAATATTAATAGTTAAAAAGGCCTATTTTCTTTTAGTTTGCGCCTCAAGATTTCTTTGAATCTTATGATCGGGTCTGGACCATTTCGGCTTTTCGCCTAAAGCATGAAACTGTGCATTTTCAGCTTCCACTGTTTGTCGCTGCGCATGTTTCTCAAAAGGCTGTTGCGGAACCAATCCCAGCGCTTCAAACATTTTCACATCTTCATTGATATCAGGATTCGGAGTAGTGAGCAACTGATCGCCCGCAAATATGGAATTGGCTCCGGCAAAAAAGTACAAAGCTTGCCCTTCCCGACTCATATTTGTTCTTCCAGCAGACAAACGAACTTGGGTTTCCGGCAATAATATTCTGGCCGTAGCAACCATTCGCACCATTTCCCAGGAGGTGACCAATTCCATTTCCCCAATAGGTGTTCCTTTTACAGGAACCAAAGCATTGATGGGGGCAGATTCGGGATGAGGTGTCATGGAAGCCAGTGTAATCAACATATCCGCACGGTTTTCGATGCTTTCGCCCATGCCAATAATTCCACCACTACAAACGGTGATATTGGTTTTTCGTACATTCTTAATGGTTTGAAGCCGATCTTTATAACCTCTGGTCGAAATAATTTCTTCATAATATTCTTCGGAAGAATCGATATTGTGATTGTAAGCGTAAAGTCCTGCCTCCGAAAGTCGGTGTGCCTGATTTTCGGTGATCATACCAAGCGTACAGCAAACTTCAATATCGAGTTTATTAAGGGAACGCACCATTTCTAAAACCTGATCGAATTCCGGTCCGTCTTTTATATTTCGCCACGCGGCGCCCATACAAATCCTCGAACTTCCGGAAGCTTTTGCTTCAAGTCCCTTGGCAATTACTTCTTCTACACCCATTAATTCTTTTGCATTAACATCGGTATGATATCTTGCCGCTTGTGGACAATACCCACAATCCTCCGGGCAACCACCAGTTTTGATGGAAACCAAGGTTGAAACCTGTACTTTGTTTGGATCGTGGTATTTTCTGTGAACGGACGCTGCTTCAAAAAGCAGATCCATCAACGGTTTGTTGTATAGAGAGACGACTTCATCTCGAGTCCATTTTCTGGAGTGGTTCATATGGTAAGTTTTTTATTGATAACGGAAAGGTTTTAAAAACTCCGCAGATTTATTTTTTGCATTTTAAAAGATGCGGAATCGGTAAACATGTGGGAGAAAAACACCTTTTGTTGTCTATAATTACAATACATCATCACAAAAAAATATTTGTTCATTTGTGGCATTAAACCCAAAATCTGCGAGCGAAACATTTTTTGTGATTTAAAACTAGATTTACTTCTGATTCCATTGATATTTTACGCCCAAACTCAACCATCTTGTGGGCATCGGAACCGCACCAGCTTCCTTGTAATCTGCATTGAAAAGATTGGTAGCTTCCGTATATACTAGAAATTTTTGCAATTTGTAATTAAGACGGACATCGGCAACGTGGTAAGAATCTCCCAATTCCCGTTTCAGCCACCGGTCTTTTAATTGAAATGAAAAATCATTGATTTGATAATGAATTCCTGCAACAAACTGATGCTTCAAAGATTCTAAAGTGTATTTTGATTGCTTATCGCCAGATGTTTCCAACGAAGGATTTAAGTAATTATAACTCACGTCATAACCAAGCGTCTGATTTTCCGAAAGATTAAAATCCTGTTGCAGTCTTCCATAAAAACCCTGCATTTTATTATTCCCCAAATTGCTGGGTGAATAAGGCTGAGAAGGATTATCTCTTACCCAATCGATAAAATCTGTAATATTTCGGTAAAAGTAACCGGTTTTAAACTGCATATTTCCTTTGCTGTACTGTAGATTTCCTTCGTAATTCCAGGCACTTTCGGGTTGAAGCAATTCGTTACCTATATTTCCCGGACGTTGATTCAGATATAAATCAGAAAAAGATGGAATTCGTTGCCCCGACCCTATGCTTGTGGATATTTTCCAATAGTCATTCAAAAGATAAGAGACATCAAGTCCGGGATAAAGTTGATATCCAAAATCAGTATTATAATTTCCGTAGACGCCGATAGTTCCTCTCAATTTCTGCCCTATATTCGTTTTTAATTCTGCATAAATTCCGTGATTATCACGTTGATGCTGCCCTATATTTGAACTGTTGATCTTTTCTAACCTAGACTCCACACCGAACCCAAAAGTTCCGATGGCTGTTGTAAGACTGCTGTTTACCTCCAACATCAAAGCATTGGTGAAATGAACCGATCTGCCTTTGCTTAGATCATCTCTGTAATAACGGTAATCATCTTCCCCATAACGGTCACTGATTCTGGGAGAAATGGTAAAATTACCAAAGGTGTGTTTGGAGGAAAGACTGAAGACTGAAGAATCGGTGTGCTCTTCAGAATTCACATCACCCGGAGCCGCATAAAATCCGTTAGCACCAAAGCGGTTCCGGGCATAACCCGCCATGGCCTGAATGCTGTTATTGGCATTGAAAGCATAATGACCCGTGTAGAAAAGACGCGTATTTTTTGCGGCTGAATTGTAACGCTGACCATTGTAATCACTTTGTGCGACGGAGAATAATTGACTTTGATTTTCAGTACCATATACTCCGGTCAGTTCCGCTGAAATTCCACCATAAATTCCTGATCCATCGCCTTCGTCTTTTGATTTGAAAGAACTCCCGGCTTGAATATCTGCAGAAATTGAAGAATTTTTCCCTTTTTTAGTCACAATATTTACCGCGCCAGTCAACGCATTAATACCGTAAATTCGTGCTGCAGCCCCTCGGATTACTTCAATATGATCGATGGCACTTAAGGGAACAGGAATATTCATCATGTTATGGGCAGATTGGGCATCAATCATTTTTACCCCATTGATCAGCACTATGGTTTGTTCGGAAGTTCCACCATCAATAGAAATATCGGTCTGCGTTCCAAATGGCCCACGCTGCCGGATATCAACACCGCTGATGTAAGACAGCACCTCATTCAAAGACTTCGCGGGAAGGTTCTGAATTTGCTTTTGGGTAATGATTTGAATATCGCGGGTCGCTTCATTAAAAGGGGTCTGCAGACGATTCCCCTGAATAATAACTTCCTCCAGATCATCACTTTTAATTTTTAAATCTATGCCTTCATTACTTTGTTGTCCAAAAGTCAACATCGTAGAAAGAATTCCCAAGCTGAGTATTACTTTTTTCATATCTGATGGTGTAAACCGTATTGTTTTAAATCGGGTGCAAAGATTTGAAATAAAACAGTACTTTTGGTAGTCCGAAATGTAAATAATGAGTAGTCCGGTTATTCGTCCTTTTCAATCCTTTGTTAAAATAGACCGTCGTAAAAAAGATGCTGTTTATTTACAGATTGTTTATCAGTTTATTAATGCGGTCAAAAGCAATCTTCTGGAAGAACATGACCAACTTCCGGGCAGCAGGGTGATTGCTGAAAACCTTCAGCTTCACCGGAAGACCGTAGTTGCTGCGTTGGCGGAATTACAGGATCAGGGTTGGGTAGAAACGATTCCTAATATCGGCACTTTTGTCCGAAATCCGGAACGTTCAGCCTCTTCCATTCAAAAATCTAAAGCATTCCAACATCCTCCTGAAGAAGCGCCTTTTCTTTTCAGAAAAGAATTTATTTTGGACACTCCGCTGGAAAAAAGTAGGGAACAATTCTATTTCACAGATGGTACGCCGGATTACACCATCATAAAATCAGAGGAACTGGTGCGTTTTTACACCGCGGTAGTACGGCGAAAAAACCGATCAGGAATTATGGATCGCGCAAGTGATGGAAGTATTTTCTTTAGAGATCAATTGAGCTACTATTTGAATTTAACAAGAGGATTTCACCTTTCCCGGGATTTTTTATTGCCAGTAGCGGGTTTGGAAAAAGTTCACTCCATATTATCGCGACTTTTAATTAACAAAGGCGAGGTAATTTTGGTGGAAGAACTCAGTTATTTTTTACCTAATATGATTTACAGTCAGGCGGGTGCTCAGCTGAAAACCATTCCGACGGATGAAGAAGGAATGGATATCGGTTATATTCAAACGCATTTTAAACCCGGAGAAATTCGGGCAGTCTACCTTAATCCCAAATGCCAATATCCAACTACGGTTGCGCTTTCTGAAAAGCGAAAAACGGAATTGCTGGCTTTGGCCGAAGCATACGATTTCATTGTGATTGAAGATGATATCGACTTTGAGTTCTCTTCCATTAAAAATAAAAAAGAAATTTTGCTGCGAAAAAAAGGAGGCAACCGCGTTATTTACATCGGCTCTTTCGGGCGGTTTCTGACTCCTGGTTTTCAAATGAATTTCATTATCGCGCCAAAAGATCTTTTAGAAGAAGGTGCAAAATACCTGAATATTTTCGGTAAACCCGATTCTATGATGGAAAAAGCCCTGGGCGAACTGATTCATCAAGGTGATATTCACCGATATCAGAGGAAAGTTACAAAGGTTATTGCGGAAAGAAAAGAGGTTTTTGCTAAATTGCTTGCCACTTATTTTGAAGATGAGATTTCTTTTAATATACCGGTTTCAGGACTGGCATTTTGGATTCAGTTTAAAAATTCTGTTTCGCTCACTGATTTACAAAAGAAGGCTAAAGAAAAAGGACTTTTTATTCCAAGGTCTTGCCTGTACCAAAATCGAAAAACTACTTCTCTGAGACTCGGTTTTGCGCATCTTAATTTTCAGGAGATGGAGGAAGCGATGAAATTACTAAGTGAGGCTTACAGTAAATTGAGAAACGACTAAAATTTTTGAACCTAAGAAAATTCAAATCTGATCACTCTTTCCAATGAATAGCTACAATGATCTCATTTTTGCGATCCAACACTTGATAGGGCGCATTGTAGCCTAAAAAACGAAAGTTACCAAAATATTCAATTCCATTTTCCTTCAAATCAAGTTCTAATTGGGTAGCGTATTTTTTTATCTTCTCATCGTCGGCATATCCTCCAAACTGAATCGCGGCCACATATTCTTCGGCAGTGGTCTGAATTTTTATATCCGTATTGTCGGGTTTTGGTAAATTATCTTTGGTATATTGTGAAGGCATTACAAAGCTCATTGACGATTTGTTCTCGTTGATATCCATATGAACCGGCGAGGTCATCGCAATACCTTTTTTCGACTGATTGCCACCAAAAATAAAAGAGGCTAATTTCCTAAAACCCGTAGAAGACAATTCTTTGTAGGATCTTGCATCCATCGAAACCGTTGCCATGGTCGCAGGCGGATATTTTCTGATCTCAAAATCTTTTTCTTTTTTAATAACCTGGTAAGGTTGCGTTTCCGTTTTTGCCACAATAAAATAGATTTGAGTCGTTAAGAAAATGAAAATAATGACAGCGAATATGATAAGAGGCTTCTTTATGATTCAGAAAATTTGCAATGTGTTAAATTTCAACATCATATATCAGAAGTATATTTTATTGAGTGAAGAGAATACGAAGTAAAACTACGATTAAAATCATCACCTTTTTAAAAATAATTTTTATTTAATTCCTTTAAAATCAAACATTCACCATTAAAAAATAAATGATCGAGCCGCAATTGCAGCATTATTAATTAGAAATAACTTTTATAAATGTATTTTAAATTCCTGAATTCTGTGGTCTTAAAGGCGATTTACATTTTAAAATTACAGTCTTCATTTCTTTCTGTACTTTTCTCTCGATAGGATCTTCTCCGCTTCTCTATCAATAAGTAGGTGTGCAATAATTTCTGCTGATGGCACCGGCGTTTCTTTATTTTGAGCCAATTTTAATTTTAGCTTTTCTTCAGAAATATCTACCCGATAGAGAATACTTAATAATCGGTTGAAATCATTCCGAATCAAGTCATCGATAAATTCCACCAGAAGTTCGAACTGCTTTTCATCTGATTCGCCTCCCATCCTCTTTTCTGTGATTTGAAGATTGTTTACGACTGCAATGAGTGCATCATTTTTTTGCATTGTTTCTTATAAAATTTGTTTTAATCCCGCTATTAAAAAATGTTTAATTGGCAGTGCACTTACAATTTTGATATCATCTAAAAGGGAACTTTCATTACCTAAAAACTTTAAGATTTTTTCCGGCGAGCGCTTGGAAAACATCGTCGCAAATATTTCTTTTCCTTCCATTTTTTCCGACAAAATGACTTCCAGTAAAGTACGGTCGTACCATTCATACCGCTTATCACTCCATGATTTCTGAGGATTTGGATTGATTTCAGCACGTAGGTTTTTGATAATTTGTTCTGTGTTTTTTTGAACGAACTGAAAAGTGTAGCCACTACTCGCTTTCGTATATCCGCCTGCAGTACCGATATTTACAATACGCTGCCATGCATCTGTACTTCTTTCAAATTTTGCCAAAGACATTGGGATGACTCCAAATTCGGTATGCTTAATTTCGTAATCTGCTATCTGAAGATCATTTTGAATATAATTTTTTAAGGATTTTTCGTACTCCTCTTTAGCCAAAATGTGTTTGCTGAATAAGGTAAATTCGACCAAGGCTTCCGTAGAACTTGTCGGAAGAACGTACATGAAAGTGACGCCGTTTTTTTGATCAAGGGTGAAATCCATTAAAGTCCCAACCTTATCATTGAAAACTTCAGCTTTCGTTTTAATCACCCAACCCGTAAAATGTTGCAGCAAAGAATTCTCTGTATTGATCTCCGGATTGAAGAGCGCGGTAGAATTGAAGACAAATTGAGCGCTGTAAAAGCCACCCTCCGTTTCAACGGTCGCTTCCGTTTTGTTGGATTTAATACCTACGATATTTTCGACTTTAAAAGTAACATTTGGAAAGTTTTCTGCAAATGACAGCACAAACTCATAAAAATCCTTTCCCTGGATCATCTTATAGCGATACTTTTCCAAATCAAATTGGCGTGTAAAATCAGATGTTTTAAAAATTAAAGATTGCCACTCATGCGTTACAACCGGTTCAAATATTCCTTTTCCTTCTTCCCAGAAACACCACGTGCGATCGTTTTGTTTCTTTTCAGATTTATCAATTACCAGTATTTTTTTAGACTTCAAAACGGGATCAATGAGCATTCTATACAGTAAACTTAATCCTGCACATCCGGAACCCGTGATGATATAATCGTATTTTATGTCGGTGGTTGTCATATATTGAAGGTCATCTTAAAACGTTATAAATAAGAGATCAAGATAAGTTAAGTTATTTTGCGGTACAATATCTGGAAAATATTTCAGCAATAAACGATTTTTCCAGCTTGTATGTAAACGAAAAGCGCTTTGTATTTGTTCAACTTGAAGCAAAAGAAATATAAAGCAGGACCGTTTCTGTTTAATCCAGTATTAGAAATTTAGAACATTTTATTTCAATGAAATAGTGAAAACAAAGAGTTTTCACCAAACAAATATTTTTTTTTATAAATTATGTTTTCCTTAAAGAAGAAATTATATCTTTACAAAAAGACTTCGAAACGGCCACAAATGGGCCTGGACACTACCCTATCTTGAAAATTATCATTACAAATAATATTATGAAAAAAATCATTCAGTCAAGTTTTCTTTTTTTAATTCTTATTACATTTCATTCTGTACATGCTCAAACCATAGGTAAAGCAGTTCCGGTTTTTGAAAATGGACAAGCCCAAATAGTCCCGGAATTTAAAGATGCCGACAAATGGATCAGGACTGATCTTTGGGTAGAAACCTCATTTGACACCGATGGCGACGGTAAAAAAGACCGCATGCACGTTGATGTAACGCGGCCTTTTCAAACTGAAAATGAAGGATTGAAACTACCTGTAATTTATGAATCAAGTCCTTACTATGCTGGAGTTGCACCAGATGTAGAGGGTAGTTTTTGGAACGTGAATCACGAATTGGGAGCGGCTGCAAAGGAAAGAGTTCACCCGGAAGTTGTTCGAACCGGAAAACGTCCGATTATTTCGAACTCACTTATTTCAACTTGGGTACCACGCGGATTTATTGTAGTTCACTCCTCTTCTCCGGGAACAGGTTTATCGCAAGGCTCACCAACGGTCGGTGGAGAAAATGAATCTTTAGCGCCAAAAGCAGTCATTGACTGGCTGAATGGAAGAGCAAACGGATATACTTCCCCAGATGGAAATGAAAAAGTGAAAGCCTACTGGACAACCGGAAAAGTTGGGATGACCGGAACTTCTTACAACGGAACAATTCCACTTGCCGCAGCTACCACGGGAGTAAAAGGTTTAGAAGTAATCATTCCCGTGGCGCCCAATACTTCCTATTATCATTACTACCGTTCTAACGGATTAGTACGTTCACCCGGCGGTTATTTAGGAGAAGACGTTGATGTTTTGTATGATTTTATTCACAGTGGTGATGAATCGAAACGCGCCTACAGCAATGCAAAAATTCGGGACACCGAAATGAAAAACGGAATGGATCGGATTACGGGAGATTACAACGATTTTTGGGCCGGACGTGATTACCTGAACAAGATGGGAAAGATGAAAGCAGCGATATTGATGGCGCATGGTTTTAATGACTGGAATGTGATGCCGGAGCACAGTTACCGTATTTATAAGAAAGCCAAAGAAATGGGCCTGGAAACCGCAATTTACTATCACCAAAATGGACACGGCGGAAATCCGCCTCTTGAAATGATGAATAAATGGTTCACCCATTATTTATTTGGGATTGATAATGGCATCGAAAAAGAAGAGAACAAAGCCTTTATTGTTCGGGAAAATGATGATTTAAATAATCCAACGCCTTACAAAGATTATCCGAATCCAGACGCGAAACCAGTCTCGTTTTATTTAACGAAAGGTGCACCAAAAGCTGGAGGTTTAATGACCACCAAATCTTCCAATCAAGGAAAAGAAACTTTAGTAGATAACTATTCATTTGAGGGCGCCTGTTTAGCCAAAGCAGAAAACACGGATCACCGTTTATTATATGTAAGTCCAAAACTTATGACCGACGTTCATCTTTCTGGAGTGCCCAAAATCACCGTCAAATTAGCAAGCAGCAAACCAGCCGCAAATTTATCGGTTTGGTTGGTTTCGCTCCCGTGGAATGAAGGAAGAGCCACAAAAATAACGGACAATATTATTACGCGCGGTTGGGCTGATCCGCAAAACCAGGCTTCAATAAGAAAAGGAGAACCGTTGATACCAGGCAAATTCTATGAAGTATCTTTTGATTTACAGCCTGACGATCAAATCATCAAAAAAGGACAGCAAATAGGTTTAATGATTATGTCGAGTGATAAAGAATTTACCCTACACCCGGAACCCGGAACAGAATTAACAGTGGACCTTGATGGAACGATGCTGACTCTGCCAATCGTGGGCGGTTCGCAAGCATTTATGAGTGCCGTAAAAGAAAATTAAAAATAGCAGTAATTTCATTCTGCTCTCTAAAATTTAAGATAAAATCTAAGAATTCTTTTGGGGCAAAATCCAAAATCAATTTCTAAAATTGAGATGGTAGACATTGATCAGAAATAGATCAAAATCCCAAATTGTTCATAAGAAAAGGAAGCTTCTAACGGAGCTTCCTTCTTGTTTACGTATGATTTCCAATACTATAGATTTCTGATAAATGATCTGTCATTAATTGCAAGGTCATATAAAAACCAAGAGTTGTTTCATTGGAAAAACTTTTATCGGTATCATATCTACCAAATCGTTATGCGTTCTTTTTTAGGCAAGAACATTTTATTACCCTCCTTTACCTCAAATGCTTCATAAAAAGGGGTGATGTTCATCAAAGGACCATTTACTCTCCACCTTGGAGGGGAATGCGGATTGGTTTCGATCCACAAACGTAAAAATTCATCCTTCATCTTCACTCTCCATATTTTAGCAACAGAAAGAAAGAATCTCTGATCCGGCGTTAAACCATCAATTTTCGTATTGCTTTGACCTTCTTTTGTCATTTTAAAAGCATCGTAGGCTACTGCGATTCCGGCAATATCTGCGGTATTCTCGCCTACCGTCATCGCGCCATTAATATGTAAATTATCTAAAACAGTAAACTGATTGTACTGGTTGATAACTTGCTGTATTCTTGATTTAAACTGAGTATAATCATCCTTGGTCCACCAGTCTTTCACATTTCCTTCTTTATCATATTGCGCACCCTGATCATCGAAAGTATGCGTCAGTTCGTGTCCAATCACCATTCCAATGCCGCCATAATTCAAAGCATCATTGGCCTCATTATCAAAGTAAGGAGCTTGTAAAATTCCCGCCGGAAACACAATTTCATTGGCAGACGGATTGTTATATGCAGTAACCGTGGGCACCGTTGTAAACCATTCTGACTTATTCACTGGCTTTCCTAATTTTGCAATCTCAAGTTGAAATTCGGCCGCAGAAGCATTCATCATATTTTCAAAATAAGTATCTCTTAAAATTTTCACATTGCTGTAATCTTTCCATTGATCCGGATATCCAATTTTCTTGGTGATGGCAAACAGCTTTTCTTTCGCTTTTACTTTGGTCATGTCACTCATCCAGTCCAGTTTGTCAATCCTTGCTGCATAAGCCTTTTGTACATTATCCACTAAAACAGCCATGCGTTTTTTTGCCGCTTCCGAAAAATATTTCTTCACATACAATTGTCCCAGGGCTTCACCCAAATAATTATCAACCGCCGTGGCCATCAATTCTCCACGTGTTTTTTGAACAGCCTGGCCCGAAATCACCTTATTAAAATTAAAATTGGCATCCACGAAGGGTTTACTTAAATCACCCGCATAGTTTCTTATCGTTTTTGCTTTGAGGTACAGTTTCCAGTTTTTAAGAGGAACGGTTTTTAAAAGGGAATTCAATTTGTCATAATAGGCAGGTTGAGCCACATCAATGGAATCTGTTTGAGCACCTAAGTTTCTTAGAAAAGTACTCCATTCAATATTGGGTTGGCTTTTTTCTAAATCTGAGATGGCCATCATATTATAATTCGCATGAACATCTCGACGTTCAACTCTTGTTTTATGGGAAGCCGCAATTTGTTGGTCGATATTATAAACAAGCTCCGCATCCTTTTTAGCAGTTGCTGCATCAGTACCTGTCAATTGAAACAAGGTAGCAAGATAGGTTTTGTAGGCATTTTGAATGGTAACGGTTGGTGCATCTGCTTTAAAATAATAATCCCGATCCGGCAAACCGATTCCTGTTTGGTAGCTGTGAGCGATGTTGATGCTGCTGTTTTTATCATCAGGTCCCACTTCAAAAGACATAATGGAACCATTGCCTACTTTAATTTCATTCGCAACAAATTTCATTAAAGAGGAAATATCTTTAATGGCTTCAATACGATTTAATGTTGGCTTTATCGGATCGTAACCTCGTTTATCAATGGTGATCGTATCCATTCCGGAAGCGTAAAAATCTCCAACTTTTTGCTCGATACTTCCCGCAGGTTGCTTACGCTGTGACACCTCTTCCAAAATCCCCTGCAACCGCATTCTTTGGGGAAAGTTCAGAAACATGTAGGCACCAACTCCAGCTTGCGTTGAAGGGATGGGCGTGGCGTCATACCATTTCTTGTTGACGAACATAAAAAAGTTATCACCAGGTTTAATGGAGGTATCTAAACCATTGATATCCTTCAGTTTTTTATCTTGTGCTTTGACTCCAGAAAATGTAAATAGGGCAATGAAGAGAATAAGGATGTTTTTCATATTTGAAATGATATTGATGAGAAAGTTATTTAGATGATCAAAAATATGTAAATTAAGTTTGAAATATTTATGTTTTTGATAGAAATAGTAGTAATAAAGTTATTCAGCAAAAATAAAGCCTCCAGAACATGATGATCTGGAGGCTTCTTTTATATTGATTAGGTATTACTTTCCAATACAAAACTTAGAAAAAATATTCCCCAACACTTCATCGTTCGTAAACTCCCCGGAAATCTCTCCCAACTGCTCCAGCGCATTTCTCAACTCATACGCCAACAATTCCGTATGAATCCCAGAACTCACCGCTTCCTCCACCTGAAGAACAGATTGCAGCGATTTCTGCAAGGCGTCAAAATGCCTTTGATTCGTAATAATCACATTGCTTTCCTGATCTTTCAAATTCTCCACGTAATCGATCAAAACCGTTTTCACGGCTTCAATTCCTGTTTGATCCTTCGCGGAAATCCGCAACAACTCATCACAATAATCCGGAAACAATTCCAAAGTTAAAGTGGCGTCAAATTCGTTTAGAGTTTCGTCGTTGGTCAAATCCACTTTATTATGAACCAGCACAATTTTCAAATCCTCGCGGTGAAATTCCTTCACAAAAGCAATCACTTCCTCCGTTGTAGAATCGTGCTCATCGTAGAGATACAATAGCACTTTTGCAGAAGCAATTTTCTCCTTCGCTTTCGTCACGCCAATTTTCTCAATGATATCCGTCGTTTCCCGAAGTCCCGCCGTATCCACAAACCGAAAAGCCGTTCCTTTCAAATGAATCACTTCCTCAATCGTATCGCGCGTCGTCCCTGCAATTTCAGAAACAATCGCCCTTTCCTCTTTCAACAAAGCATTCAAAAGCGTCGATTTCCCGGCGTTCGGTTTCCCGATAATGGCGACTTCTACTCCATTTTTCAGCGCATTTCCGTATTGGAAACTCTCAATCAAAGCGCTCAGTTTATGACGCAGGTTGAGCAGCAATTTATTCATGGCGGTCCGGTCCGCAAATTCCACATCCTCTTCCCCGAAATCCAGTTCCAGTTCAATCAGCGACGTAAAATTCAGCAAGTCATTTCTCAGGATCGAAATCTCATTCGTAATTCCCCCTTTCAACTGATTCAAAGCCACTTTCCGCGACGCCTCATTTTCCGAAGCAATCAAATCCGCAATCGATTCCGCCTGCGCCAGATCAATTCTGCCGTTCATAAAAGCACGCATCGTAAATTCCCCGGCTTTCGCCAGTCGAGCCCCATTCTTCACCAAAACTTCCAGAATTTTCTTCGCAATATGCGGTGAACCATGAAAAGAAATTTCCACAGAATCCTCTGCCGTAAAGGTTTTCGGCGCTTTAAAAACCGAAACCATCACTTCATCAATCACCTCAGTTTGGTTGACAGTTGATAGTTGAGGGTTGATAGTTTCTCCAGCTTCAAATAATGTTTGATTCTGAATTTCTTCTATCTGTCTATCATCTATTATCTTTTCTCTTTCCTCTTGGCTCTTTTCACTTTTTACTTGGCTCTTACCATCAACGATATATCCATAATGAATGGTGTGCGTTTTCGCCTCCTCCAGATTTTTACCTTCAAAAATTTTGGCTGCAATTTTAAACGCTTCGGGACCCGAAATTCTTATAATTCCAATAGCTCCAACTCCGTTTGCCGTGGCGATTGCACAAATAGTATCTTGATTCATGCCCCAAAATTACGGAATTATTCCTGTTTTTAGGAGCACCAAGATTTCGCCTCTTTCGAAGACCCGTCCCGCTGTCCACTCTATCTTTTTTGTTCCGCCTGTCGGCGAAACAAAAAAGGATGCCGTTTCCATCGGGGCTAGATTGAAGGGTGGTTTCTTTCAAGGTTAATAAGCAGAATATATTTTATGAGAAGGTTTTGTATATTTGATAATAATCTTTCTAAATAAAAAGTATATTAATGACAAATGCATTCATCTCTTACTCAAGCCAAATTTTAGCAGATTCAAATAAAGGATTCACAGGATCTGAAATAGTCAAAAGATTTGTAGAATATTCAGTAAAATTTAATAAGCCCATCCCATTTCATAACAACGTTTTTACAAAAGACGGTAAACTTATTCCGAAAAGAGAAGCTTTCCGAATGAATTTGGAATCTTTTTCGGATGAAGAAAAATACTTTATTATTGATGATTTATGCACAGATCAAATATTTACAGGCTCAAACGAAGTACTTGGTCTTAGAATCAAACTTCAAAATGATTTTTCTAATTTAGATATGATTAATACAGAAAATGATGAGTTGGATTTGGAAATTTTAGATAAAACAAAACATTTATTGGACGATTTTCCAGAAATAAAAACTCTTTATGATAAAGCGATTAATAATTACAAATTAAAATATTTTGAAAGAAGTGTTTTAGATGATATGCGATTATGTTTAGAATTACTACTAAAGAAAATTTTTAATAATAATAAATCATTAGAAAATCAAATTTCTGAAATAGGAAATTTTGTCACTAAAAAAGGTGGAAGTATAGAATTTACTAATATGTTTCAAAAGTTAATTGATTATTATAGTAAATATCAAAACTCGTACATAAAGCACAATGATAAAGTTAATAAACAAGAAGTTGAATTCATAATAGAAATGTCCTCACTTTTTATGAAAAACATTATGAAATTAAGAAATAGTATTTAAATTTTGTAGGTATTTAATTTAATTTTAATTCACACTCTCAAATTAAAGATGATACACCGAAAATATGAAACTATTTGAAAATAAGCCACGAAAATTTCAAGGACCTGCAGATGAGAATGAAACAATATATAATTATTACGATCGAAGTGCAAGAAAAGATATTGGAAATGTGAGAGAACTTCTTGAAAGTTGGTTTGAAAATTTGCCGAATAATGAAAAGAACGAAACAAAAGAAAGGTTTAAGAAAAATTTTGATTCTGTATTTTATGAATTATTTCTTTATAATTTTTTTCTAAAACTAGGTTTTGAAATTATAATTCATCCAATTATTAAAAACACTAAGAAACGTCCAGATTTTTTAATAAAAAAAGATAATCTAGAAATATACGTAGAAGCTAAAATATCAGAAGCTAAATCCGAAGTGGAAAAATCGTTTGATAATTTGATAAGAAGATTTTATGATAAAATAAGTAAGATAAAATCAGATCATTTTATTTTTCATATTGAAGAATTAACTATTAAAACCACAAATCAGCCATCCACAAAAGAACTGAAAGCTAAAATACTAGAAAAGTTAGCTACGTTAAATCATAATACTGAATTAGAAAAAGCGAAAACTAAAAATTTTGATAATTTTCAAAAAATAAATTACGAGAATAATGAAATTAATATTTCAATAACTTTCTTACCAGTTAATGTAGATGCAATAGGTAATGCAAGAAGAAGCGTTGGGATTACACCAATAGAAACATTTATTGGAGGCGCAGAAGAAGCAATTAGAGAATCAATTCGTAAAAAGTCGAAGCGATACGGAAAACTTGACAAACCTTATCTAATTTGCGTAAATGCTTTGAGCATAAAATCTTCTTCTTTACATGATATTGAAAGTGCGATTTGGGGTTCTCTTGCAATATCCTTTTCTACTAATCCAGAGAATACAAATGGAAAATTTATTAGAAATGCAGATGGAATATTTTATAACAACGGAGCCAAAAGAATTCGAAATGTAAGTGGCGTAATGGTTAATAGGATATTTCCTAATAATATTCCTGAGAGCAAATATTGGATTTTTGCGCATCCTTTTACGGAAAATTCTTTAGATTTTAAACAACTAGGGTTACCTTATTGTTACGTTAAGGAAAGCCAAGTGATAAATAACGAGTGTCAAAATCTACGTGAAATTTTTGAATTACCAATTAACTGGCTTAACAATTAGTCTATTAAATAATACCAAAATAATCAACATCACAAAATCCTGTATATCAAAAGTTTTATACTTAAAAGAAACTCCTAAACCTCAATGAAAAATAAACTCATCCTGCTAACATTTCTTGCTTTAACGACTTTGCTTTTCGGACAAACCGCACAGAGAATTGCTGTTGTTCGCAAAAAGGTTGAAACCATCAATACAGAAAAAAGTTACCAGATCAAAAAATTAGATAACGACTATTTCGCGAATGTAAAAAACGAAGTTACTGATGGCGGACAAGAACTTTCCGGTTATTATAAAAATGGGAAAATGAAAAAAATAGTTTACATCGTCGGTTTTTCTTATGGAATGAAAACCTACGAATATTTCTTTTCAGACGATGAATTAATTTTCGTTTTTGAAAAGCAGGATCAATTTGCAGATATAAAAGACCAATCAAATCAAGTAACTGGATTGGATTACACAAAAATCGAATCCATCTACACAGGTCGATTTTATTTCGAAAACTCCAAATTATTTTCAATAAAGCAAACAGGAAAAAAGTTTTTTACTAAAATGGATAAGAAAAGTAAAGAGGCAGAACTTTTAAAAGACAGTAAGGTTTTCCGTCTTGAATTGCAGAAAGCAAAAAGCAAGTAAAAGCGTTCTATTAAAAAGCTAAATCAATATGAATATACTTAAATCCATCATCAACAGCGTCAAAAATTTTGGTAAAAATACCAGCACTGAAAAACGCAGAGATCGATTTACTGCAAAGCAAATTCAATTGGATGATTTAGCTGAAGAACTCAACCTGCTCCTGGAGGGAAAAACCGACTTTAATTTTATTGGAATCACTGCAAATGAATACGACAGTCTCTTTTTTGTCAGGAACGACCGGAATTTTAATGTAGAGTTTAGGGCACTTAAAAAGATTCAACTTCCTTACTTAGAACTCTTAGAACAATTTGCTTCGAAACACAATATCAATTTTGAAACAGAAAAACTGGACAGAATCCCCTATTTAAGTCTTAAAACAAATACGAGTATCACGGAAACGGTCGATTTAGCAAAACGTATTCAAAAAGAAGTTTTTGGAAATAATGACAATACAATATATAAAGTGATTCCCTAATTGTATTTATAAAAAACAAAATGTGTGACAAATTTTTCAACGAAGACCATGATAAAAATACTCAACCTCCTTACTGCTTCCTTTTTGATCCTATCCATCTTTGCGTGTTCTTCAAAAAACGACAATGAGAAACTAGAAGAAAAAGTTGTAAACGTTCAAACGCTTAATAAAGACACTTTTAAAATTGACACTTTAAAAAGAAACGAACAGATTGTCTACAATGTAACTCGAGATACTTTAATAGGAAATTTGAAAATCTCCGTAACCAATAAGAATATTTACGAAAAATATATTTATCAGGATTTTTACTTAGCGGATTCTATTGTAGTCAGAAATTATTATCCCGAAATGGAAAGCACTATTAAAATAGAACGGGATAACGCAGTTATTTTCAATCAATCTTTTTTGAAAAAAGACTTTCCAAAAGGGAATTTCTACGAATTTATTAGGTAGTGTTTCACTAACTGTGTAAGTTGAAAAGTTATTCTGAAAAATTTTGAGCCTTCAAAAGCTCAAAACTTTTTCGGAAATAACTTTTTACTATTTTTAAACTTTATACAGTTATGATCGACAAAGAAGAATTATTAAACAACAAGGATTTCTACAAATCCTTCAAGAGTGGAGAAGATTTAACCTCTTTCTTCAAAACAATGCACAAACGAGCCGTAGAACATATGCTCGAAGCCGAATTAGATGACCATCTGGATACCGAGAAACATCAAAAAACAAAAGACGGAAATTATCGCAATGGCCATCAAACCAAGAAGATAAAAACCTCTTTTGGCGAAGATGAAATTAAAGTTCCGCGGGATAGGGAAAGTACTTTTGAGCCAGCCTTAGTTCCCAAAAGGCATAATATTATTGAAGGTTTGGAAAATGTTATCATCTCATTTTATGCCAAAGGAATGAGTGTAAGTGATATTGAAGATCAGATCAAGGAAATGTATGATTTTGATGTTTCAACATCCACAATATCCAGGATTACCAATGCGGTTTCCAGTGAGATTGTCGCTTGGCAAAATCGGCCACTAGAGGATTTATACCTCATTGTTTGGATGGATGGAATTGTTTTTAAAGTCCGTGAGAACTCAAAAGTTATCAACAAAACCATTTATCTTGCCGTTGGTTTAAGACGGGATGGAAGAAAAGAAGTTCTGGGAATGTGGCTTGGAAAAAACGAAAGTTCCAGTTTTTGGATGAGCGTTTTAACTGACATAAAAGCACGTGGCGTAGAAGATATACTGATCACTGCAACGGATAATCTCAATGGATTTACCCAAACTATTCGCAGTGTTTTCCCACAATCTCAAACTCAGATCTGCGTGGTGCATCAGATTAGAAATGCTTGTAAATACGTAGTTTGGAAGGACAGAAAAGCCTTTACTTCCGACATGAAACACATTTACAACGCTCCCACCAAGCAAGCCGCAGAAGCCGCCTTAAATGATTTTGCAGAAAAATGGGAATCTAAATATTCGTATGCCATCAAATCCTGGAGAGATAATTGGGATGAATTAACGGTATTTTTCGAATTTCCGGTGGAAATCCGTAAAATCATTTACACCACCAATTTAATAGAAAATCTCAACGGAAAAATAAGAAAATATACTAAAAATAAAATGTCTTTTCCTACTGATGATGCGGTTTTAAAGTCAGTTTTCCTTGCCTTAAGAGAAGCAACAAAAAAATGGACAATGCCGATTCGAGATTGGGGAATCGTATTAAATCAATTTATGCTTATATTTGAAGAAAGGCTCAAGTTATAAAAAACTCAAGTCTTAAACTTTTCAACTTACACACTTTGCGGGACAGTGTCATTTATTAACAAGGCCACCATTAAAGATTTTAGGTTTGAATCACTTAATGAAGAAAATAACGACCTCATTTTCGTAGGAATCTTATCCATTCCCAACACCGATTTTGAAAATGATTTTCATCTAACAATATCTGAAAACGGAAAATCTAAGTTTGAATGGATTGATTACGAATCTGAAGATTAAATCTAAGCTCCTATTTCAGTTAATTAAGTCCAAAACATAAGTTTTCCTTTTGAAGTTTTACTAATTTCATTTATACTTTCTTTCGATTCCAGTAACATTTTTTTACCTTTAAGGTCAATCCGTAAAAAGAATAAATGAAAGCAATCCATATCACAAAATCAGGCGGACCGGAAGTTTTACAATTACAGGAAACTCCACAACCATCACCGACAGAAAACCAGGTTCTTATTAAAGTAAAAGCTGCCGGAGTCAATCGCAGCGATATTATCACGCGACAAAACACAGCCACTTATGGCAAAGGTTCGCCAACTACTTTAATTCCCGGCTTAGAAGTTTCCGGCGAAATAATAGAAATCGGTTTAGCCGTAACAGATAAAAAAGTCGGAGATAAAGTCTGCGCTCTTATTGCAGACGGTGGTTATGCCGAATATGTGGCAGTCGACAGTTCTCATTGTCTTCCTGTTCCTGAAGGAATCAGTCTGACCGACGCGGCGGCAATTCCAGAAACGGTTTTTACGGTTTGGTTCAATGTCTTTCATTTAGGCAAACTTCAACCGGGTGAACAATTATTAATCCACGGCGGAACGAGCGGTATCGGAACCATGGGTTTGCAAATGGCAAAAGCGTGGGGCTGCAAAACCTACACTACCGCCGGAAGTGAAGACAAGATCGATTTCCTCCAAAAAATGGGCGTTGACAAAGTCATCAACTACAAAAAAGAGGCTTTCGAAGAAGTCCTCAAAGACGAAAAAATCGATGTCATATTAGACATGGTCGGTGGAGATTATACCCAAAAGAATCTCGAAATCCTGAACAAAAAAGGCAGCCTTTGTTACATCAACGGCATGAAAAGCATGGACGTCAATATTAATCTGCGCACCATTATGGCAAAGAATCTCATGGTGACGGGAAGTTTTCTAAAACCCCAAACCGCCGAAGTAAAAACCCAGATTGCCAAAGACGTTGAAAAAAATATCTGGCCCATGTTTCATTCAAAAGAAATTCATCCCATCATCTACAAAACCTTCCCCCTCGCCGAAGCCGCCGAAGCACATCGATTAATGGAAAGCAGCGAACATATTGGGAAGATCTTATTGGCGATGGATTAGGGAGAATTTGAGAATGTGCTGATGTGCATATTTGAAAGTTTAAAAACGAGTTTTAATACGACTTAGGAAACGGAGCCGTTAAGAAAATTAGAAATTAATTCGTTTAAAAACTTCCAGTGTTTGAGTGGCGGCAAAAATAATTATAAGAATCAAACTTTAGATTTCCCCGCAAGTTTGGAAGTTTTAGAATTAAATTCTAATTTTTAGGTGAGCTTCCAGTCATGATTTTTTGGTTCTTTTTTATCAAGAAAAAAGAATGAAGAATAAAAATTTATGATTAGATTCCACGCTCCACTTTGTGCCGCTCTGAATGACAAAATCGGTTTATAAAAAACAAACTTGTATTTAATATGACTTAGGAAACGGAGCCGTTAAGAAAATTAGAAATTAATTCGTTTAAAAACTTCCAGTGTTTGAGTGGCGGCAAAAATAATGACAAGAATCAAAACTAACATTTCCTCCCGAGTTTGGAAGTTTTAGAATTAAGTTCTAATTTTTAGGTGAGTTTCCAGTCTTGATTTTTTGATTCTTTTTTATCAAGAAAAAAGAAGGAAGAGTAAAAATTAATGATGAGATTCCACGCTCCATTTTGTTCGGCTCTGAATGACCAATCAGTTTGTAAAAAACAAACTTGTATTTAATATGATTTAGGAAACGGAGCCGTTAAGAAAATTAGAAATTAATTCGTTTAAAAACTTCCAGTGTTTGAGTGGCGGCAAAAATAATTATAAGAATCAAACTTTAGATTTCCGCCCGAGTTTGGAAGTTTTAGAATTAAATTCTAATTTTTAGGTGAGTTTCCAGTCTTGATTTTTTGATTCTTTTTTATCAAGAAAAAAGAATGAAGAGTAAAAATTAATGATGAGATTCCACGCTCCACTTTGTTCCGCTCTGAATGACAAAATTAGTTTATAAAAAACAAACTTGTATTTAATATGACTTAGGAAACGGAGCCGTTAAGAAAATTAGAAATTAATTCGTTAAAAAACTTCCAGTGTTTGAGTGGCGGCAAAAATAATGACAAGAACCAAAATTAACATTTCCGCCCGAGTTTGGTAGTCTTAGAATTAAATTCTAACTTTAGGTAAGTTTCCAGTCTTGATTTTTTGATTCTTTTTTATCAAGAAAAAAGAAGGAAGAATAAATATTAATTTGTGAATGTGATAATTTGAAAATTTGTTTCCAGTATTGTTCGTCGTGGCCGACGATTCTTTTTTATCAGAAAAACAATGAAATAAAATAATATAGATCAATGAAAAATTTTTTTGAATTAATAACAGAATCAATCGGTTGGTTACAAATCGTAGCTTCACCCTTTCTTATTGGGATTATAATTGGGGCTTTAATCTATTTCCCCAATCCAAGTTCAATCACTCTTATTTTAGGAATTATTGTAGCTATTTTAGGATTGTTTTTAGGTATTATGTGGGCAAACAAAGCCTTGAAAGGGAAAGGGACAATTTAGTTCATGTCTAGAGTAATGGCCACTCCGGAATTGGATAATCCGGACGCACAAAACAAATCAGAAGCAAACAAAGATGCCGGAGAAAAAAACCAAACTAATTCCCTCTAAGCAGAAATTGAATGCTCAGTTTCCCGACCTTGAATTAATTGAAGAATTGATTTTTAAACCATGTAATTTAAGTTAAAAAAACATTCAACCTGAATCAAAGTCAGGAATATGCTGCGCACGCTTTCAACTCGACAACTTTAAAGTACGGTTTCGAAAATCCAAAATCACTCCGACAAAAACAGGATAATTTACAAACCTTTGGAAGAGAAATATACAAATTGATTGAATCGAGCGAAAAATTCATTGTGAATGGAACAAAGCTACCTATCTACAAGATAGCGTTCCTCCGGAACGCCCAAACTATCCCCTAATATAATCTACAGAGATAAGATTCCTCCGGAATCTCCTTTTTCATAAACCATTGTATCGTCTATAAAGGCTAGATGAAAATCATTGCAAGTTTGCATGAAAACCTCAGTCTTGAACTTTACACGAGATGAAAACTACTGTCTCGTCCTTTATACGAGATAAAACCACTTTGAATCTTTGCGTAAAAACATTTTTGAATCAAAGGAATATACGGTTATTTCAAAAGTGGTATTTTAGTAGATTAAATAAAATAGAATTCTTTGTCAAGAACTAACAAGCTGGCAATTCTTAAAAAAATAAACTTTTCATGAACCAACCTGTAATCGATCTCCACTGCGACTTACTCAGTTATCTGACGCGTCCAGAATCAAGCATTTACAATACCGAAGATGTTGGTTGCGCCGTTCCCTATTTGACAAAGGGAAATGTAAAGTTACAAATCATGGCGATTTTTGCACCCGTTGAATATAACAGTCATGAATTTGGATTAAAACAAAGTGAAATTTTTAAGAATTTAAATAAGGAAGAAAACGAATTATACCGTTTCGAAAAACATCATTTAGCAAATTTTCATACGAATGAAAATATCGGAATGTTGGCTTCGGTAGAAAGTGGTTCGGCATTTTGTGATGAAAACATTTCTTTGAAAGAAGGTTTTCAAAACTTAGAAAAGATCATTGAAAACGTAGGTTCGATCCTTTATATTGGATTTACGCATCATGCTGAAAACAGATTTGGTGGCGGCAACTACTCTACTGCCGGCTTGAAAAACGACGGAAAAGCTTTAATCGATTACATGCACAATAGAAAAATTGCCATTGATTTTTCGCATACGAGTGATGCTTTAGCGTATGATATTTTAAACTACATTTCTAAACAAAACATCAACGTTCCGATTATAGCGAGTCATTCCAACTATCGTCCGGTTTTTGATCACAAACGGAATTTACCCGATGATGTGGCCAAAGAAATCATTCATCAAAAAGGATTGATCGGACTTAACTTTGTGCGCGCTTTCGTAAATCCGGAAAATGCAAATGCTTTGGAAGAACACGTCGCTCACGGAATTAGTTTGGGCGGAAAAAACGCAATATGTTACGGCGCTGACTATTTTTACACGAAAGATCATCCCGATAAATCTCGAATTCCGTTTTATTTTGCAGCACATGAGAATGCGGGTTGTTATCCGGAAATTAACACGGAGCTGGAGAATCAATTTGGCGCGGAAAAAATGAATAAAATCAGCAGTCAGAATGCTTTGGATTTTATTGCACGGATTTGGAAAGCATAAAAATTTTTGATGCGATCCCACCTTTAAGTCTCCATATTTTTTTTATTACTGGTTTTTAAGAATTCTGTTCTGAGCACTTCTGTGCGAAATTTTAACTCCGATTTTTTCGTATCTCAAAATTACTTATAGGAAAGATTATCGTTTTACAGCACTTCAATTTGGCATTTTTGATACAATCGCTCATGGAAAAGTAACCGTGATCGATGGTGTTTTCATTTATAAATTTAATATTATAAAAAAAATAAGTGGATTCCTCGTATTGATTTTCGAGTGGTTAACAATGCTGAAACCTCTTATTTTTTAAGAGAAACTGCGAGCCGCTCTGCGTAGATGATTTTTACAGAAATAACTTCATCTCAAGTTTCCCGGGATTCAAATTTGATTTTCCCCACTTCAATGAAATCTGCTTTCAAAAACAGTGGGGTCAATATACCTTTGATTCATTATTAAAACCTAAAAATTTTACATCATGAAAACTACCCTAAAAATCCCGGTAAGCATTGTTCTTTTTAGCATCGTTGTCTTACTTTTCACTTAGTTGAACTCTTTTCGTCTGGAACGTAAAATAGAAAACTTTGATGAAATTAATGTAAAACGCATCAACATCATTGAAAAAGACGGCACTCTACGAATGGTTATTTCCAACAAAGAACTTCAACATTCCGGAAGAATGGACGGTCAGGATTTTGAAAAACGTGAAAGACAGGCAGGCTTAATGTTTTTCAATGATCTGGGCGATGAATCTGGTGGACTAATTTACGCCGCCAAGAAAAAAGAAGATGGCTCCATTGTGAGCGGCATGTCCATCACCATGGATCGATACCGTGACGACCAGGTTTTACAAATCTTGAACAGTGAAAGTATTAAAAATAATAAAATACTTTCCGAACGTGGGCTCATTATTAATGATTATCCGGATCTGGAAGGTCTGACTGCGAGAAATAAAGCCTATGCAGAAGCAGAAAAGATCACCGATGAAAAACTCCGTACTGAAAAGTTACGCGAGATCACTAAACTTCATGGTGGTAAAAGCTTACTGTTTGTCGGAAAAACAAGAGGAAACTCTCAGGGTTTATTTATATCTGACAAAAGCGGACAGCCAAAATTGATGATTTATGTAGATGAAAAAGGACAGCCAAAAATTCAAACAATGAATGATAAAGGGGAAACACGCGATTTTCTTGTGAGCGAAACGAAATAAAAATTAGATTATGCCCCTCTTTATGTGAAAAAAAATGCTCATTTTTATATTTGGGTTTATGAAAGACAAGAAAGTTATTTTACGCGTGGTGTTAATTCTGCTTTTTATTGTAGCAGTTAATACGATACAAACGTATGTTTTACACATCACGCGGGAATTTGGGGATATTGATTTTTATAAAATCCCGACGCATATTTTTGGAATTATTTCCTGCGCACTTTCGCTTCTAAGTACCATTATTGCGTGGAAATTGGTTGGCAAACTGACTTTAAGAAAGATTCCGAAAATGGTGCTTGCGTTTGGAGCGTCGATTCTAATCTACGCAATAGTTCAAAGTATATTTTTCGCAGCAGAACGTTTTTTAGTCTATCAATTATCGACTGATCTGGACCTGCTTGTGGGAAATTTCGTTTTTACTTTCATTATTTTTCATCTTTATATCAGCGGACTTTCTCTGGCTTATTTTTCTTTTCAGGAAAACGCAAAAAATGCTGTTCAATTAGAACGTGTTGAAAAAGAAAAGGAAATGTTGCAGTTCAAAATGCTACAAAAAAATCTGGAACCTCATTTTCTTTTTAATAACCTGAGTGTTTTATCGGGCTTGATACGAAAAGATCCGGCGGAAGTTGATGGATTTATTCATGACTTCTCGGAAGTATATCGCTACTATCTAAAACACAATGATCAGGAGCTTGTACCTTTACATAAGGAGGTTGTTTTTCTAAAAAAATATATTTCGCTGATGGAAAAGCGCTTTAAGAATGCTTATCGTTTCAGCATTCACATTGAGAATGAAGAAGGCTTGATTTTACCCTGTTCGCTTCAACTTGCCGTAGAAAATGCCATCAAACATAATCGTGGCGCAGAAGAAAACCCTTTAAATATAGAGATCATAAGAGAAAATGATATGATGATTGTATCTAATGATTTGCGCCCCGTCGATTTTACGCAGGGAGCGAAAATGGGCAATCTTTTCCTTCAAAAGAGTTATGAAGTTCATTTCGGAAAAAAAGTTAATTTTAACACCACAGACACTCATTACACTGTCGAAATACCATTAATCGTATGAACGTATTAATTATAGAAGATGAATCATTAAACGCTGAAATTATCGTAGATTTTCTGCAGCGGTACGATCCAACGATTCGTATTCCTGGACTTCTTCAGAGCAAGGAACAAACGCAAATTTGGGTAGAAGAAAATGGACAGGCAGATCTGGTTTTTTGCGACATCGAGTTGCTGGACGGTAATGTTTTTTCACTTTTAAAAAAAAATATAATTACGTCGCCCATTATTTTTACGACCGCCTACAATACCTTCTATCAGGAAGCTTTTGACGTTAACGGAATCGGTTATTTGCTGAAACCTGTGAGTTATGAGCGTTTTTGTGAAGCGATGAAAAAATTTGAAAGTTTAAATTCGAGCTCAAAAAATATTGACTGGAGCCAAATTTCGCAACTTATTCATCAAAATTCGAAGACCTACAAAGAGCGGCTGATCATTAAAAATGCAGGAGAACTCTATATTCTCAATACTGAAAAAACGGCAGCTATTTTATCAAATGCCGGAAAACTGTCTGCAATTGATGACCACGGTAAATCACATGAATTCCGGTACAAAATGGCTGATCTGGCGGAAGAACTAGATCCAAAAATATTTTTCCAGATCAACAGAGGTGAATTCATTAATATTCATTACATCGAAAAAATAGAACCTTACTTTGGTGACCGGCTGTGTATAACCCTGCGAAATCATAAAACTAAATTGATAACAAGTGCGGCGACTACCGCGAACTTCAGGAAATGGCTTGAGTAGAATCAGGTCAATAATAAATCATATCTTCATCTTTAATAATCAATATAACATGGCGCAACAATTAAAAGACAGCGACGGGAAATATTTAAGAGGATGTTTGGAACTCGCAAAAGAAGCGGAAGAAGCGGGAGATGTAGCGTTTGGTTCTGTATTGGTCAATGTAGACGGAAAAATTATTGCAGAAGCCCGAAACAGAGTCCATGAAAAAACAATCCTGGCTCATCCAGAACTTGATCTGGCCTATTGGACTGCTGAAAATTTATCGGCGGAGGAAAGAAGCACGACAACGATGTATACTACCGGCGAACATTGTCCGATGTGTTCGGCGGCACATGGTTGGGTTGGGATTGGAACTTTGGTTTATTTAAGTTCTGCGCAACAGTTGGGCGAATGGCAAAAGGAATTTAATCTTCCTTCTGCTCCTATTCACTTTGTACCCGTAGAAGATATTATTAAAAATGTGGAAGTTCGTGGCCCAGCGGAGGGTGAATTACTGAAGGAAATTAAAAAACTTCATGAATTGAAATGGACGAAAAAATAAAAAGAATCATTTTTATTAAAAAAGATATGCTTAAAGTAGTAGTCTGTTCCAGTGTCTTTCTATTAATGGTGAATTGCGATAAAGCAAACACCGCTTTAGAATCAAAAAGTAATACTGACTCCAAGAAAACTGTAGAATCTGCTTCGAAAAATGAAGATATCAGAGTTGCTGAAAAAATCTCCATTAAAGATAATATTTTGAGACCTGAGGTCACTGAAAAAACTACAGCTACAAATGCCGAAATATTTCAGAAATTTGAGGAGTCCACTTATGATCGGACTGATTTAAAAGAAAGACTCGAAAATCATAAAACAGCACTCGCTTCTCTTTCAGACCATAAAATTTTTAAAGCAATCAGCGGTCCTCTACTGAAAAAACTTTCTTCCCAACATCAAAGTTTTTTTTCAGCACATCCGCAATATGAACTTTTATCTGTTACCAAAGGCTCGCTTACTTCTGCAGAAGAAAGTGATCATGTTTTTATCTTGTTTGATAAGAATCAATCCATCATTAAAATTTTTGTGTATCAGGCAGATAAAAATAGTTATCGGGAACTCTACCGAACGGCGAAAGTTGAAAATGGTTTGGAAGATGCAGGCTGCAACTACAGTACTTTTGGAACGCTTGATTATCAAATGGGAGAAGAAATTATTGAGCAGAAAGACTTTCTGGGAAAAAATGTGGGTCAATTTTTTATAGCAAAACCGATCATTTTGCAGGGTTTAAAAAAAGATGAAAATTTTGCACCTGAGCATGGTTGTTTTTCAAAAGGAATGAGCACCGCAAAAAAAGTGCGCTTTGTCGCAATCCCGACCAGTCAAGTCTACAGCAATTGGGAATGCCTCACCTACCAAAGCTCTTCGGATTCTTTTCTCATATTCTACGGACAAGCCTTTGCGGACTGAGTAATTTCTTACATGAAAATTAAAAACGAATAGATTAAAATTAAATAGAATCCCATCTCTATTTATACATGTGTTTTTTAAAGAAGCTAACTCACAGAAAACGAGTATCTTTAGCTTAAACAAAAACAAAATACCATGACACAACCAGTTATCAGTCAGTATCATTTCTTAGCAGAATGGGGCGGATCCAGAATCGATTTTCTCGAAATTTCGGGATTGGATATTGTAGTCGATATCGTCCCCATGCGAGGCGGAAGTTCTCCAGAAGAGAGTGAAATAAAAATTCCGGGATTAACGAGATATAAAGATATTGTTTTGAAAAGAGCAGTAAAAGTCGGTGATAATGAATTTTACAATTGGATTAAAACCCGAAGTTTTGGAACCATTGTTACTATTTCTCTACTTAATGAAAAACACGAACCTGTCATTTCCTGGAGGGTTAAAAATTGTTTTCCTTCTCACTATATCGGTCCTGTGCTGATGAGTAATGATTCTCAACTCGCCACGGAAACGCTCATATTAGCACATGAAGGCTTTTCTGTGGAACATCTTTAATAATGATGAAACTACGATTGTATTCCTCCTCTATTTAAATGATCTCTTTGCGTGAGGGATAGCAATGGAAATCCTTTTTGTTTGCAGTAATGCGCCGTAGAGGTGCTTTACTGCAAATAAAAAGATTGTAATGAATAGCCCGACCCTTGGGGCACGCCCAAATAAAAAAAGTGTAGAAAAATCTACACTTTAAGGTTTTATATCGGTTGAACCATTTCCAGGAACCAGTCTTTGACTTCGCCCTGCAAATCGTTTTCGAGTTTTTCTTTACACCAGTTATGGTAATTATTTAACCAGTCTTTTTCCGGCTGTGTCAATAATTCGGTGGCGATCACATTTTTGTCGAAAGGACAAATCGTCAATGTTTCAAAATCATAGAATGTTCCGAAGTCCGTAGTTTCTACTTCGCGAACAGCAATCAGGTTTTCATGACGGATTCCGTAATGGTTTTCGTAATAAAAACCGGGTTCATTTGACAGAACCATTCCCGGAATCAATTCCTGAAAATTCATGTCTTTTCTAATGTTTTGTGGGCCTTCGTGCACATTCATAAAACTACCTACACCGTGACCGGTTCCGTGGTTGTAATCTTTACCTTCCTGCCAAAGCGCCATTCTCGCAAAAGCATCGAGCTGAACGCCACGTGTACCTTTCGGAAATTTGACCATGGAAAGCTGAATCATTCCTTTTAAAGCTAAAGTTGAATTGTGTTTAAATTCCTCGGAGGCATTGCCTAAGGCGAAAGTTCGCGTGATATCGGTAGTTCCTTCTAAATATTGACCACCCGAATCTACCAAAATGGTCGCGTCATTGGTTACCTCTTTGCTGCCTTCAGGTTTTGCAGAATAATGCATTTGCGCACCATTTTCTCTGTATCCGACGATGCTGCCAAAACTTTCGCCCACGAAGTTTTTACCCTCTTTTCGGAAGCCTAACAACTTCTCCCCAATCGAATATTCATTCATGCTTTCTTTGCCTGCCTGATGCGTTAACCAATACAGAAATTTCACCATGGCAACACCGTCTCTCTGCATCACGGTTCTAAATCCCTCCAATTCTGTTTCGTTTTTAATGGCTTTCATTAAATTTCCGGGAACTGGCGCTTTGATGAAGGTGTTGTTTTCTTTTAAAGTCTCAAATATGGCTTGATTGCTCGTAGGTGAAACCAATATTTTTTCATCTTTAAAGTTTTTAAGCTCTTCATAAAATTCTTCGTATGGTAACATTTTTACCCAAGCATCATCCATCTGTTTTCTGGACTCGACCTCTAACTTTTCTAAATCGACAAAGAGTTTTGCCTCATTTTTAGTTAAGATAATGTAACCTAAAAAAACGGGATTCGACTGTACATCAGATCCACGGAGATTTAAAGTCCAGGCGACATCATCTAAACTGGAAATAATATGTACGGAAGCGCCCAATTCTTCCATTTTAGCACGGATATCGGCCATTTTATCGGTAACCGACTTCCCGGCTCTTTCAACGGGATGAACAAAGACCGGATTTTTTTTCGCGTTGGGATTTCTGTCTTTCCAAATCTCTTTTAATAAAGGCAAATCAATCAGCTTTTTACCTTGGGCTGTTAATTTTTCGTTTAATAATTCCCAGTTGGCGTGTGAAGTTGCCAAAGCATTAACTGCCACGGTGCCATCCTCCGGAATTTCAGAAATGATCCAGTCGATATAATGGGGTGTTCCTTCCATGCCATCTTTAAAGAGATCGATGCCGGAACCTTTTAGTTCTAAAGGTGCCTGCACGAAATATCTTCCATCGGTCCATAAACCTGCTTTGTCTTGGGTAATTACAACCAACCCCGCAGAGCCTGTAAATCCTGAAAGCCAAGATCTTTCCTGCCATTCGTCAGGTAAATATTCACTCATGTGAGGATCGGCGGAGTAAATGATAAAAGCATCTACTTTATGAAGAGCCATCTGCTCGCGCAGTGCTGCTATTTTTTCTGATGAAGTCATATTATAAAATTTGATGTGAATTTACGAAGAATATCAGACTCTAAAAAAGTCTTAATGCTAAAGTTTTACTAAATTTATAATGTATGCGCATAAAAAAACTATGCTGAAACGAATTCAGCATACTTTATAAAATAATCAACGATAAGGTTTACTTCTGAGAAGCATTCATCGCATCTTCTTTTGCTTTAAGCTCTTTAAATTTTACGTCATTCTTAGTTGAAAGATACAGACCTTTTAACAAAGTAACAGCGTCAATATTGTTTTGGTCATATTGGTACCATTTTTCAGCGTATGGAAGTGTGGCTGCTAATCTCGCTCTTCTGGCTTCGATGATTTTATTGGCCTGTTCAGTTTTTCCGGCTTTTCTGGCTGCATTGTAATCATCAATTGCTTTGGCATCGTCACCCATCGTCATGTAGGTAAGGTTTTGGTACGCCTGTGCAAAATCCGGTTTCAACTCAATGGCTTTTTTGTAAGAAGTTAAGGCGTCCGCTTCAGTTGCCGGATCCTTACTTTGCAAAACTCCTAAGTTGTACCAGTTGTTAGGATCATTTGGGTTTTTCGCCAATTGCGCTTTCAAATTGTTTACAAACTCATTGGTTTTCCCTGATTTATAATACGCATTCCCCTGAAGTTCAGACAATTTTGAACTTGCGGGGAATTTTTTCATCCCTTTTTCGATTAAGGCCAAAGCTTCTTCAGCACGATCTGAATCCAGCAACAAAGCAGCAGTGGTTTCATACATTTCCTGCTCTAAACTTTTTGAAGTTTCAGTTTTAAAATCGGTGTAATCTCCGGCAGCTCCCATTTTTTTATAAAGGTCCCAGCTGGTTTTTTCCAAATTTTCAACCTCATTGGTTTTCTTATTTTTCGCCGTGTAAGTAGTTTCAATTCCGGTATAGCCGTCGTTTAACAACTGCATGTAAACATCGATCGCTTCTTTCTTTTTATCTGCTAAAGCATAGGTAAGACCTGAATAATAAAGGTATTTTTTATTGTCTTGTCCCGCTGCATTTAATAAGTCATAGACTTCCTTAAACTTTGGAGCGGCCTCTGCATACTTTTTCGAATTGTAAGAATCTAAAGCGGCTTTGTTGGCTGCCTCAATTCCCGGATTTAGAGATGAACCTAATTTACCCGTTAGCGTTGGAGTGTAAGATTCTTCTTTTAAACCCTGGATCCCGGAAGCATCAGCTGCTTCTTTTCCTACGTAATAGACTTTATTTTTTGAGGAATCTTTACCTACATAAATCTTATTTTTAGCAAGACTATTAATTTTAGCTAAATAAGAAGCACCTTCTGCAGTTTTCCCTGATTTTAAAAGTGCTAATCCTTTCGCATAATAATACTGCTCTAAGACTGCAGGCTCCAAGAGATAGGTTTTATCTCCCATCGCACTTTCTGCCTGTGCAATTTGTGCGTTGGTTGTTGCTACATCGCCCGCTTCAATTGCTTTAAAAGCGGCTGCGACCTCCTTTTTTTGTCCAAATGCGAAGGCAACCGTTAATGTTGCTACGCTTAAAAATATTTTTTTCATTTTATTTACTAATTTGGTTATTTATTATTCTTCCGATTCTTCTTCAGAATCTTCTTCTGTTTCCGTTGTTTCGTTTTGTGCTGCCTCCTCATCCTCAATTTTCTTCAATTCTTCCGGATCTCCGATATTGGTGTAGGCATTATTCCCGGTTAAAGGCTGTTCGCTGAAATCAGGATTTGCAGAATCAACATGCTCGGTTGGTAGACCTTCCGTAGATTCATCTGCTTCTTCATCCACAACTTCCTTATCCATTTCAACTTTTGCAATGGCGGCGATTTCGTCATTCTTTTTAAGATTAATGACTTTCACACCCTGAGTATTTCTACCCATGACGCGCATTTCATCCATTCCCATTCTGATGGCGACACCTGATTTATTGATGATCATTAGACCATCTTCATCGGTAACTGATTGAATAGCGATCAGATTTCCTGTTTTCTCCGTCACGTTTAAGGTAATTACTCCTTTCCCACCACGGTTTGTTTCTCTATAGTCAAGCACCGCGGTACGTTTACCATAACCTTTTTCAGAAACCACTAAGACCGTATCATTTTCCAGATCGTTTACAACGATCATACCAATAACTTCATCTCCTTTTTCAAGAGAGATTCCACGAACTCCGATGGATCCACGTCCAACTGCTCTGGCTTTCTCTTCCGGGAAGCGGATACATTTACCATTCTTCGTCGCGATCATAATCTGGGAACTTCCATTGGTTAATCTCGCACCTAAAAGCTGATCACCTTCTCTAATTTCAATGGCATTTACTCCATTGGTTCTTGGTCTGGAATAAGCTTCTAATGAAGTTTTCTTGATGGTTCCGTTTTTGGTAATCATCACCACATTCATTTGATTCACATACTCCGGATCCTTTAAATCATTGGTTCTGATGTACGCTTTAATTTTATCGTCCGGCTCAATATTTATTAAATTTTGAACAGCTCTTCCTTTGGACGTTTTCGAACCTTCCGGAATTTCAAATACTCTTAACCAGAAACATTTTCCTTTTTCTGTAAAGAACAACATATACTGGTGATTGGTTGCGGCGACAATATATTCCAAGAAATCTTCATCTCTGGTCGTTGCTGCACGGTTTCCTACGCCACCACGGCTTTGTACTTTGTATTCTGAAAGCGAAGTTCTTTTGATATAACCTGCATGAGAAATTGTAAGCACCACTTTTTCGTCCGGAATTAAATCTTCAATTGACATTTCGCCGCCTGAATAATCAATTTCTGTACGTCTTTCGTCGCCGTATTTTTCCTTCATTTCAAGCATTTCCTCTTTAATGATCTGATATCTTCTTGGCTCATTTGCCAAAATATCTTCTAAATCATTAATTAAGGCCATGATCTCTTCGTATTCCGCCCGGATTTTGTCGAGTTCCATTCCGGTTAAACGGGCCAATCTTAAATCTAAGATCGCTTGTGCCTGGATTTCAGAAAGATCAAATTCTTTCATCAAACCATCTTTCGCTTCCGCTGGATTAGAACTGTGACGGATAATTGCGATTGCTTTATCTAAGTCATCCTGTGTTCCAATCACTTTCATGAAACCTTCAAGAATGTGGGCTCTTTCTCTGGCTTTTCTTAAATCATATTTCGTTCTTCGAACAATAACTTCATGTCGGTGTTCTACGAAATGGTGAATGATATCCTTTACATTTAACTGTACCGGACGGCCTTTCACCAAGGCAATATTATTTACACTAAAAGAGGTTTGTAATGCCGTATATTTATAAAGCATGTTCAAAACTACATTCGGTATGGCATCATGTTTCAATTCATAAACCACGCGCATTCCCTGTCTGTCAGATTCATCACGGATCTCATAGATTCCCGGGATTTTTTCGTCTTTTACGAGTTCTGCCGTTCTGGCAATCATCTCGGCTTTGTTAACTTGATAAGGAATTTCAGTAACGATAATTGCATTTCTGTTACCGATTTCTTCAAAACCAACTTTCGCACGAAGCACAATTCTACCGCGACCGGTATGTAAAGCATCACGAACACCATCATAACCGTAAATAATTCCACCTGTTGGGAAATCCGGTGCGATGATGTGTTTCATCAACTCATCAACTGTAATTTCAGGATTATCGATGTACGCATTAATTGCATCAATGGCTTCTGTAAGATTGTGAGGCGCCATATTCGTCGCCATTCCTACTGCAATACCCGAAGTTCCATTCACCAAAAGATTGGGGATTTTTGTAGGCATTACGGTAGGCTCCGTCATGGAGTCATCGAAGTTGTTTTGAAAATCAACGGTGTCTTTGTCAAGATCAGCCAAGATCTCATCGGAGATTTTCTGCAATCTTGCTTCGGTATAACGCATTGCTGCCGGCGGGTCACCATCCATAGAACCAAAGTTACCCTGACCATCAACCTGCTGATAACGCAAACTCCAAGGCTGCGCCATTCTTACCATCGCATCATAAACGGAGGTATCACCGTGTGGGTGATACTTACCGAGAACATCACCTACGATTCTGGCAGATTTTAAATGTTTCCTGTTTGAAAAAACGTTTAATCCGTACATACCGTAGAGAACTCTTCTGTGTACGGGCTTTAAGCCATCTCTTACATCGGGTAACGCTCTGGAAACGATTACCGACATCGAATAATCGATATAAGAGGATTTCATTTCATCAACAATGTTGATAGGAATTAACCTTTCTCCTTCTTTATGCATAATATTTTAATAAAATGAAAATCAAGCAGTTATAATTACGCTTGAAAATTCTTACAATTCTAATTTTAATAACGCGCTAAATTACGAAAAAATTACCGAATTTTGCCCTAAATCCCGCCCTTAAAATCATAAAAAAAGTTAAAAATAATGAGCGTTTTAAGCATCACATTTCACACCACAGAAAACCTCAGCGCTGCCTGGGAAAAATACCTTGTTGAAGATCTTCACCAAATGGTAGAAAATTTACTTGATGCAGAAAAGTATCTGTTGTCAGAAGTTGAAAGCGATATGATCTCGGAAGGAAAAAATACCAACCTGCTTTTGATGTTTGAAAACATAGAAAAACGTCAGGATTTTATTGAAATTGAACTCCCGAATATTACGGAAAGAATAGAAAAAGAATTTGGAGACCAGGTGATGATTTTTCAAACCGCTCTCAATCCAAGAAAATCACAGATGTAGAAGGAACATATCCATTACAAAACCCCAAATTTAAAGTTTGGGGTTTTTATTTTAAGAAAATGTTTTTAACGATACTAAAAGCTTTTCGGCCTTTAAATGAAATCGTGAACACATTAAATCACGGCTAAAAAATTAATGGTGTTTACGTTATCGGCGTAAGTATCCAAGCCTGGAGTCTGAGCTTCACCAAAGTTGATGGAGTCTAATCCCAACTCCGGTTTAGCGACCACGGCCTGTATATTCTCCTCGTTTTCGGATAAGAAATCCTTCACCTCATCCAGTGTTTTATACCGCGTAAAATTCAGCACCGAAAGCGGAGAAAATAAAGCAGCATCTTCTTTCAGCATCACAAAATTATTATCCCAGAAACGCTCTGCATTCAACAGATAAATCGCACGGTTGTACTCATAATTGTTGGCATACTTATGATGATTTATTACATTTTTAAAATTCAGGAAACTTTCGAAGATGAGATCAATTTTAAAATCTTGCGGGATGAAAAGTCGAGTCACATTGCGGCAACCCAAACCAAAATACCGGAAAATATCTTCCGCTAAAAGCTCAAGTTCCTCTGGCGTTTCGTCTCCTTTTAAAACTGCTACCGAAGTTCTGTTCTTGCGGATAATACTTAATGAATCTTTAAAATAATACTCCAGATAGCGGGCGGTATTATTACTTCCTGTCGCAATTACTGCATCGAAATTCTGCAGTCTTTCCACCAATTCATATTCTATGGATTCCTCCGAAAAAATTTGCCATTTCTTCAATAAAAACGGAAGCATCATTTTGTCTTTGGAGGACAGTTTAATGATCGGACTATGACCGCTTAGTATAACAGAAATCACATCATGAAATCCTACCAAAGGAATATTTCCCGCTAAAATAAGTCCTACTTTTTTTGGAATTTTTGCGGGTTCATAATCGGCAAGCCAACTTTTAAGGGACTTTTCTTCCAATAAATCGGTCCATTTTTGTAAAGCAAATTTTTGATTTTCAATGGTAAACCAAGAATTTTCAATTTCAGATCTTCTCAAAACCCCCATAAACTCCTCTTCTTCTGCAGAAAAATTCTCTGGATCAGTATTCAGAAAATCCTTAATATAAGTGCTTAACTTACAAAGTCCTAAAATTTGTTTTTCTGTCTTCATTGTGTGGAAAATTGAGGGATTTTTAGTAATTTTGTGCAAATTTAAAAAATAAAGTAGCAATGGCTATCAAAATAACAGACGAATGTATAAATTGTGGTGCTTGTGAACCGGAATGTCCGAACAACGCCATCTATGAGGGTGCAGTAGACTGGAAAGCATCAGACGGCACTGCCTTAAAAGGTAAAGTGGTTTTGAAATCCGGTTTAACTGTTGATGCAGATGCACCGCAGGAACCCGTAAGTGACGATGTATATTTCATAGTCACCGATAAGTGTACCGAATGTATTGGTTTTCATGAAGAACCACAGTGTGCCGCGGTTTGCCCGGTCGACTGCTGTATTCCAGATGAAGATCACGTAGAATCAGAAGAAAGTCTACTCGAGAAAAAAGCATTTCTACACGGAGAATAAATAATACCGCTCACTCATTGTGGGCGTTTTTTCTAGCAAGTTTAGATTCATTATCACAAGAATCTCAACAATTTCATTGTCACTCAAATTCTTCTAAAAAATAAAAATAGTAATGAGCAAAAAACACAATTTTAGTGCAGGACCCTGCATTTTACCGGAAGAAGTTTTTCAAAAATCTGCAGAAGCCATTCTGGATTTCAACGGAAGCGGACTTTCTCTACTAGAGATTTCTCACCGCAGCAAAGATTTTGTAGCGGTCATGGATGAAGCCAGAGCCATCGTGAAAAGACTCATGAAATTGGGTGACGATTATGAAGTTTTATATTTAGGTGGTGGTGCCAGTTTACAATTTGCAATGGTTCCCTTTAATTTAATGAAATCTGAAAATGGAAAAGCTGCTTATTTAGATACTGGAACTTGGGCTGCAGGTGCCATTAAAGAAGGAAAAAAATTAGGAACTGTTGATGTAGTTGGTTCTTCAAAAGCAGAAAATTATTCTTCTATTCCAAAAGATTATAAAGTAGGAAGTGAATACGATTATTTTCATTGCACCTCCAACAACACTATTTACGGAACTCAAATGAGAGAATTCCCAAAAGTTGATACTTTGTTGGTCTGCGATATGAGTTCAGATATTTTCTCCAGAGTCATTGACTTTTCACAATTTGATTTAATTTATGCTGGAGCTCAGAAAAATATGGGTCCGGCAGGAACAACTTTAGTAGTTATAAAAAAAGAAATCTTAGGCAAAACAGGACGTGATATTCCATCGATGTTGGATTATTCTTTACATATTGCCAAAGAATCCATGTATAATACTCCACCGGTTTTCCCGGTTTATGCTTCCCTTTTAACGTTACAACATTTAGAAAATAACGGAGGAATCGCAGCGGCAGAAGTAAGAAATGAAGCCAAAGCAAAATTGATTTACGGAGAAATTGACCGAAATCCATTCTTCGAAACGTTCTGTGTGAAAGAAGAAGACCGCTCGCTAATGAACGTTTCTTTTAAATTAACAGACGAGTCAAAAAAAGAAGAATTCGATAACGCCTGGAAAGAAGCCGGAATCAGTGGTCTGAATGGTCACCGAAGTTTAGGCGGCTACCGCGCAAGTATGTATAATGCAATGCCAATCGAAAGTGTTCAGGTCTTGGTCGATGTAATGAAAAATTTAAACTGATATGAAAGTTCTTGCAAACGACGGTATATCTAAAGCCGGAGAAGAGCTGCTGAAAGGGGCAGGAATAGAGTTCCTAGAAGCCAAAGTTTCTCAGGAACATCTGATCAATTTCATTAATGAAAATAAGGTAGATGTCTTACTGGTCCGCAGTGCCACCAAAGTTCGTAAAGATCTACTCGATGCATGTCCCGGATTAAAAATAGTTGGTCGTGGCGGCGTTGGTATGGATAATATCGATGTAGAATACGCCATTGAAAAAGGACTGTACGTCATCAACACCCCAAATGCTTCCTCGCGGTCTGTCGCGGAGATGGTTTTTGCACACTTCTTTTCTTTAGCCCGATTCCTTCATGAGTCGAATCGGTTAATGCCTCTGGAAGGTGATACCCATTTCAAAGCCATGAAAAAAGCTTTTTCAAATGCGATAGAAATGGAGGGAAAAACCTTAGGCGTTATTGGTTTTGGCGGCATTGGTCAGGAAGTGGTAAAGATTGGAATTTCTTTGGGAATGAAAGTTAAAGTGCTGACCCGAAAACCTCGAACAGAAACGATCTCTCTGGAGTTTTTTGATGGGCAAAAGGTTGATTTTAAGATTTCCTCAGACAACAATACAGATGAATTCTTGAAAGATCTGGATTTTTTAAGCATCAACACGCCAAAAACAAAAGAATATATTATTGATACTCCCCAATTTGAAAAAATGAAGGATGGGATCTTTATCGTAAACACAGCAAGAGGCGGTGTCATCAATGAAGTCACTTTACTGGACGCCATTGAAAACGGAAAAGTAGCAGGAGCTGCTTTGGATGTTTTTGAAAATGAACCGAGCCCTGAACTCACCCTTTTAATGAATCCCAATTTGTCACTTTCTCCACATTTAGGGGGAAATACAAAGGATGCCCAACAGAAAATTGGCCGGGAACTTGCTGAGCAAATCATCGAGATTAAAAAGAAATTGTAGAAAAGTATGCCAACATTTAAACCATTTCGAGGAATTCGACCCAGCGAAGATTATGTTGATATCTTCCCTACTCATCCGCTGGATAATTATACGCAAGAAGAAATAAATAAAAAATCTCAAATCGATTCATCTTATATTCAGATGATCAAACCGTACGTGGTAAGCAAATCCAAGGATCTGGACCGTAATCTGCGTAAAATCCGCACCAATTTCGAAGAACTTGTGGCAGACCGAAAGCTGATACAGGATAACTCATCTTACTATTTATACGAGCAGTTTTTACCAAATAAAACAGTGTATCGCGGACTTTTAGGTTTGGTGAGTGTTGATGATTTTTGGAACGGCAAGATCAAGAAACATGAATCCACGCTTACGCAGCGAAAAGAGAAACTCGCCTATTACTTAGATAAAGTAAATGTGCAGGCGGAACCCGTATTGCTCACGTACATGGCAAATCCTAAGGTGGAAATGCTGATGAATCACGAAGAAAAGAATGTTCCTATTCTGAATTATTTAGATGACAACGGAACCCGGCACAAAGTTTGGCGTATCAACAATCGCTTGAAGATGCTTCAATTTAAAGAAGTTCTGGAGCAAATCGATTCCTTCTACATTGCCGATGGCCATCACCGCATTGGTTCTGCCGCTCTACACGCAAAGCATCAAAGAGATAAGAATAAGAAACACACCGGGACTGAACTTTACAATTATGTTTTCAGCTATATTGTATCAAATCAATCCATAAAAATCCATGATTACAACCGTCTTGTAAGTGATTTAAACGAATTAAGTTCAGAAGAATTTTTAAGTAAAATTGAAAAAAGTTTCCTGATCCACGAGAAAGGGACTGAGCCTTATTTCCCTTCCAAAAAATTTCATATCTCTATGTATTTAGAGGGGAAGTTCTATTCGCTTCACGTAAAACATGATCTGCGGAAACAAGAGAACGAGATGAATGATCTGGATCATTTATTCCTGGAAAAATATATTTTAAAGGATATTTTAAACATTGAAAATCCAAAAACCACCGATAAAGTGGATTATCTGAAAGGAAATTCTACCATTGACGGAATGAACAACATTAAAAAAATGGTAGATTCAGGTGAAGCAAAAGTAGGTTTCGGAATTTATCCCGTCAGTTTTAATGATTTGTTAAAGGTTTCAGATAACAAGATCATCATGCCACCAAAATGCACTTATATAGAACCAAAATTGGTGACTGCTTTAATTATGTATGATATGAAGCAATAAGTAAAGTTTTGAAATTGCAAATCCAGATTGTTATTAATTTTATTTAAATTTGGGTACTTCAATTTTAAAAATTATGAAATATTCTATTATAAAAATACTTCCGCTCTTTCTGGGCGGAATTTTGTTTTCCCAAAATGCCGTTGATTCCATTCAATTTAAAAATATTTCTGATGAAATTTTGGTTAATGGAACTGCGTATGAAAATTTACGCGATCTAACACAAAACATTGGACACCGTTTAAGCGGATCTGCAGCTTATGAAAAATCCACTGACTGGGCTGTTCAAAAATTGAAAGAAGCCGGCGCAGATAAGATCTGGAAAGAAGAAGTGATGGTTCCGGTTTGGGAACGTGGCAAAGAATCGCTTCAGATAAAAGAAGGAAACGGAAAGTGGCGATCTTTAAAAATGCTTTCATTGGGGAATTCTGAAGGAACAAAAGGTAAAGATGTAGAAGCCGAAATTGTCTTTGTAAAAAACAAAGAAGACTTTGACAAACTTCCTGATGCTGCGATAAAAGGAAAAATTATATTCTTTAATTACGCCTTTAACCAAAAATTTATTTCGACCGGGCAAGCTTATGGTGATGCCGGGAAATATAGAAGAAGTGCTGCTTCCTGGGCTGGAAAAAGAGGTGCAAAGGCCGTTATCATCCGTTCGCTGTCTTCTGCTTTTGATGATGTTCCGCATACGGGAATGATGCGCTATGATGAAGATGACACCGCAAAAATAGCAGCCGTTGCCATCGGTCCGAAAAGTGCCGATGAACTGGAGAAAACTTTGAAAAACAAAAAGGTATTCGCCAGATTAAATTCCAATGCAACCATGAAAGGGGAGAAACTTTCGCATTCGGTGATTGGAGAGATTACAGGAAATAAGGACCAAAGTGTAATCGTAATTGGCGGACATTTAGATTCGTGGGATGTGGGCGAAGGAGCACAGGACGACGGCGCCGGAATTGTTCAGAGTATCGAAGTTTTAAGAACTTTAAAAAAACTGGGCATTAAAAATAACCATACGATCCGCGTCGTTTGTTTTGCCAATGAAGAAAACGGCGTTCGCGGTGGAAATCAATATGCAGAGAACGTTAAGAAAAATAATGAAAAACATATCTTCGCCATAGAAAGTGATGGTGGCGGTTTTACCCCACGCGGATTTGGCTTGGTTATGAGTCCTGAAAAACGCCAGCAAGTTCAGTCTTGGAGAAATCTTTTCTTACCGTACGGCGTTCATATTTCGAATTGGAATATGCCGGAACCGACATTGAACCGATGGAACCTTTCGGAGTTCCCTTAGCCGAATTAAGTCCGGATTCACAAAGATATTTCGACATTCATCATTCCGAAGAAGATACTTTCGATAAAGTGAACCGCAGAGAATTGCTTTTAGGAGCTTCAGCAATGGCACAGTTAATTTACATGGTCGATAAAAACTGGTAATGAGAAAACCCCCAATTCACCGTAGTTTTTGGAATGCCATTAAAGGCGTGATGTGGCTGATCAAATCTGAACGTAATTTTCAGATTGAAGTTTCTGCTCTTCTAATTAATGTCTTTTTGATACTCTATTTAAAGTTAACCGTAAATGATGCCGCTCTAATTTTTGCGGTCTCATTTGCTGTCTTGGGATTAGAAATTCTAAATACCTGCGTTGAAAAAATCTGCGATCTCATTCAACCCGAATTTGATGAACGCATAAAAATCATTAAAGATATTGCGGCAAGTGCAGTATTTCTAATGTCAATTGGCGCTGTAATCGTCGGTTTACTGGTGTATTCTAAATATCTGTTTTAAATGCGCTTTCTTCGTAAGAAGTTTTTGCAGCCTGATATCCGATCTCAAAAATTTCCTCCAAACGGTGGGCTTTTCTTTCAAATGTTCCGTAGTCTGCCAATTTCTGAGAAGTAATGAACCAGTCACAATAGGAAAATTTATAGATTTCTGTACGGTGCGACATGAGGTCGTAGGCGCGCGAAGTAATAGATTTAATCGTCTTTAAATCTCCTAATTCTACATTTTGCGGCGGAGACACGTAACTTCCAATCAAGTGCTCACAATCATTGTTAATGATATCAGCCGGGAAATTGTTAAGAACACCGCCATCACTAAACATTTCATTACCCACCACATAAGGCGTGGTAATGCCGGGAATGGAGCACGAGGCAATAATCGCATCAACCACTTTCGTGTATTTATCGAAAACCCTTTGTTTACCCGAGACCAGTTCTGTGGCCACAATCTTGACTTCCTTCTTTAAATCGCCAATTAACATATCTTCAAAAATCGGATTTAAATAAGAAGAAAAAATCACAGATGAAACCAAACCGGGTTTATTAAAAGTAAAATGTCGCCAGTTGAAAAAATAGACCGATTTAAAAAAACTCAGAATTTCATCTGAACTCTTTCCGTATGCATGGAGTGCACCAACAATAGATCCCGCACTACAACAAGCTAAAACATCTGCTTCAAGATTTTTCTCTACCAAAAATTTTAAAACACCTGCATGTGCAACGCCTTTTGTTCCACCGCCCGAAAGGACCAAACCGAGATTAAATTTTTCCATAATAAAAAGTTGGTCAAAATTAAGAAACCAGCAACACAATTCGGTGATTTCATTTTTTTATTTTTGAATGCGATGCTTATTACTTTTATTAAAATTGATGGACTTTCAATTTCCATTAATTATTTTTAATGGAAATTACTTTAATATTGATCGAGCATTTTACTTTTCTAATTTAAAACACATTCTTCATAGGAACTTTTTGCTGCCTCATAGCCAATATTAAAAATTTCTTCCAGCCGGCTGGCATTCTTTTCAAAAATGCCGTATTTCGATAATTTTTGTGGACTGATGAACCAATCGCAATAAGAGAACTTATACATTTCTGTACGGTGAGAAAGCAACTCGTAAGCGCGTGTGGTAATTGCTTTGATGGAATTTAATTCTGAAACTTCTACCTTATGAGACGGCGAGACATACACCCCGATTAATTTATCGCAGTCATGACAAATAATATCTGCCGGAAAATTATCTAAAACTCCCCCATCGCTAAACATTTCTTCACCGATGACATGAGGCGTAAAAATTCCGCGAATCGAACAGGAAGAGATTATCGCATCTACGACCTTATCTTTTTTTCCGAAAACTTTCTGCTTTCCTGTAACCAGTTCTGTTGCAACAATTTTAAGATCAATCTTTAAATCACCTACTCGCATGTCACCAAAAATAGGATTCAGATAAGTCGCAATAATCTCTGATGAAATCAAACCTGGTTTGTTAAAAGCAAAATGCCACCAGTTAAATAGGTAGACTAACTTGAAGAAATCGAGCATTTCTTCGGGAGTTTTACCAATTGCATATAATGATCCAACAATTGAACCCGCGCTGCAACAAGCCAAAACATCAGGCCGTATATTCTGTTCCCCCAGAAACTTCAATACGCCGGCATGTGCTATCCCTTTTGTTCCTCCGCCCGAAAGCACCAGTCCGAGTTTATAATTTTTCATAATTAAATATTATTTAAAAGCACAAAACCGCAAACTAAATCTGCGGTTTTGTGTGTATGAATGGTAAGATCTCTTTTATTTTAAAAGATATTCCTGCATAAATTTAATTACCGCTAACCTTTGAAAATCTACATTCTCCTTCTTTCGGAATCCGTGTCCTTCATTTTTTGCTTCCAAATACCAAACCGTATTTCCCTGCGCCTTTAACTTATCGCGCATTTGCATCGCCTCGGTAACAGGAACTCTGGGATCGTTGGTTCCCTGGATGATGAACATTGGCTTTTTGATTTTGTCTGTATTGTTTAAAGGAGCAATCTTGGTGAAAAATGCGCTCATTTTCGGATCGCGTTCGTCGCCATATTCTGCTCTTCTTAAATCACGTCGGTATTCTTCCGTATTTTTCAGGAAAGTATTGAAGTCCGAAATTCCTACTACGTCAACCGAACATCTGATTTTATCTGCGTATTCGTACGCCGTGGCCAAAGTCATGAAACCGCCGTAACTACCGCCCATAATCATAATTCGGTCTTTATCCAATTCCGGCTGCTTGGCAATCCAGTCTAATAATGCTCCGATATCTTTCACAGAGTTCATTCGGTTAAAACCATTGTCACTTGCGATATATGTTTTACCGAAACCGGAAGAACCACGAACATTCGGGTAAATAATCGCAACGCCCATTTCATTAGGGTAATAATTATTCGCTCCTAAAGATGAAGCCATCGACTGCCCTTCCGGACCGCCATGAATATTGATCATCACCGGTCTTTTCCCGGTGAATTTTTTAGAGGCCGGATAATAAAATCCCGAGATCTTCATCTTGTCAAAACTTGTCCATTCGATAAGTTTCGGTTGTGCCATATCGCTTTTCTGCATTTCTCCCTGTTCGCTGTCCGTCCATCTTTCAATGTTTTTAGAAGCCATATCTAAACGATAAATATCAGATGAAGAATCGTAAGTGGATTGGGAGAAAAAGAGTGATTTCCCATCATCTGTAAACTCAATATTATTGATTAAACCAATCGGTAAACCTTTTATTGGTGCATACTTTTTAGTTCCAGTATCCATTAAATACAACTTGTTCAAACCGCTTTCATTGGTTTCAAAAACAATTTTAGATTTGTCTTTACATAAAGTATAATCGGAAACTTCCCAAGGAATATTGCTAGTGAAATAAGTGATTTTTTTGGATTTTAAATTTATCAAAGCCAATCTTTTAAACTCATTGTCACGATCGGTTACATAATAAATCTCGTCTGAATTCTTCGCAAATTTTGCACTGCTTTGAACGATTTGCTTTTCATTACGATCCGTTATTGGCTCCAGCTTTTTTGTTTCGGTATCGAATAAATAAAGGTAAGATTCATTTGCTGATACATATTCTCCGATAATCAACTTTTTATCATCGTCTGAAATATCAGAAATTCCCCAACCACCGCCTTTCAGTTCCAAAATTAATTTGGTTTCTGTAGGGCTCAAAGGATTCATGTAATAAATATCGCGGTCACCACCATTTCTTTTGGTGGAGGAAAAGTAAAATCCTGAACCATCTTTTTTCCATTTCATTCCACCATTCTGGGATCTTCCTCCATCAGTCAGCAAGGTGGATTCCATGGTTTTTAAATCTAATGTGAAAAGCTGACCAAATTCATTTCCGCCAATATCTTTTGAATACACTAAATATTCTCCTTTTGTGGGTTCGAAATCTGCAGAATTCACAGGTTCATCAAAAAAGGTAATTTGTTTTCTGTTTCCTAAAGGTTTTGATAATTGATGCAGTTGATTGGTAGAAGCAAATCGTGTGACCATAATCAACTCCTTTCCATTCGGATGAATTGCGGTAAAGTTCGCCCCTCTGCTTTCAGAATATTTCTTGATTTTCTCGTTTAAACTTTTCGGGATCGCCGGAATATTTTCCGTAATTAAATTTTCATTCGGAACGACAATATCGTTTTTAGTTTGAGCAAACAATGCCGCACCGGAAAACAGACAAATCGGTAATAGATATTTGATTTTCATTAATAATAGTTTGATGTTAAGATAAGACTATTTAGGAAATAAAAAATACACCGCTTCAAAATACAAATCTGTGCAATTGGTTGAACGCACGATCAGTTTTTTCCGTTTTCTAAAATCTTGATTTCACAAACGCAATTCCATTGTTGTAAAAAAGATCTTCAACAAAAGCATCAAGGTTTAATTCGCCGGACCATTTTTTAGAATCCTCCATAGAGTTTAGAAAATATCCGAAATTAATGCGTACATAACTTTTCAGATTCGACATTTTATCAACAGTTGAAATATTCAGGAAAGGATTGATCAATCCGTCATAATCGCTACCGACCGTAATTTGTTTCTGGGCTTTTTTAAGATCGATTCCGTTTGCTTTGCAGACTTTAAAATAATGATAGAGGTGATTCAAAAAGTGATCGTAAAAATATTCATCACGCTGCGGAATTGATTGTTCAGTACATTCCTCTAATTCGCTCATTTTTAAAGTAAAATCATCATCAATGTTTTTGCCGATATCCTGATTCTTAATTCCTAAAGCCGCCCATTCTGTTTTGCTGAAATATTCTTTATCCACAATTCTTTCGCCGGTAGAATCCTGACCCGTAGGTTTTTCATCATTTCGATCGACATATCCTAAAATTCTTCGGTCTAAAGAAACTCCGATGACTCCCCGATTTTTTACAATCCAGGCAATTTCTTCATCAAATAAATTAATGGTTGATGAATTAAAGGTAGGAAATCCAGGTCTGGTCAGCATTTTTTTAGCGTCAAATGGTTTGGTATGTTCCACATAAATCGCACCTGAAAGTGGTTTTTTCATTTGAATAAAACCCGGCCAGTTTTTAAATGAAGTCCCAGTAAATCCAGCATGCGTACAAACTAAAGGTTGTTTATTCTTGAATTTCCCCGCTTCGATTTCGGTGATGAGATCTTTTCTGGATTGGTAACTCATGTGTTTTACATCCACACAAATTTTTCGGTCAAATAAGCCTTGAACGACTTTTCGTCCATCGTTTTCAAAACCATTTCCCGCCGGAAGAAAATCAATAGTATCAGAAATCTGCATTCCAAAAGCGTGGTTGCAAAGATTGGATTGTTGTAAATGTGTAATGTTGACCGCAAGCACATTGACTTTTGCCAAAACTTTATCCAGGTTTTTTAAAATCGTATCCGGATTATAATGATGAGTCGCATCGCAGAAATTATTTTCGTCCACCAAAGAATGGCAACCTTCAATAATAAAGAAAACATTGACTTTATTTTTTGGAAGTCCGGTCTTGAAACTATCTTTTGTCAGAATATTGAACGAGGTTTTCGCATCGAGATAAGGTTGCAGCGTTCTGTTCATCAAGAAATCGCTGAAGGCTTTGTATTGATTATTCTCAATTTTTTCTAAAAGCGCTGTCGAAAGTTTATAACGAGAACTTGCCTTTAAATATGGAATTAAAGGAATTACGGCTTTTGCAACATACCGTTCCGGACTGTAAAGTACAGCACCAACAACCACTTCTTCATTAAACTGCGCGAGTTGGGACTGATGGATTTGCGATTAAATAATATTTGGAAGATCCGACATAAATCGGGGTAGAAAAGCAACATCGTTTTTATAAATCAGGGAATCAATATTGGGCGAATCGCTAAATAGTTGTTTCAGAATCGGATGGCAATGAAAATCGAAGAATCTCATGGTATTGTGTTTTTAGTTTACACAAATGTACCGAATGTTGATTTCAAAAATTTATTTTTGAAGTTAAATTATTGGAAGACAAAGTGTTGAAGATAAAATCACGGATTACAAATCCGCGACATCGGGTAAATATTGAGAAGTTATAAAAGATGGTTTTGAGGAAGCGATTTTGAAACTTAAAGGATTACATTTTTTTTACCCACTTCATAAAGTTTCCACAGTTTAATTTTATTTATATTGGCTACACCAGACGAAAGGATTCGTGCAGTAACGTGGGCTTATCTTTCAGGTGTTAAACGGATAAAAACAAATAAAAAGAATGTGAAAAAGATCCAATCATTGATGCCGTAAATTGTATAAAATATTCCAGCCATTTTATCTTTTTCAAATACGTCTCTAAGATTATTTGTTGTCATCCATTTTGTCCAATGTGTTGCATAAATCAATTTTTCAAGGGTAAATACGGCGATGAGCCATTTTAAATGTTGAAAATTTTTAGAAACCGCGATAAATACCAAGCCCCAAATTACGATCATTAACAACCCAAAATTGGACATCGCCTGAGAGTCAAACTCCGGAATGACGGTATTGGTGAAAATTCTGGAAAAAGTTATAACGCCAAAGACATTCATCAATCCTGCTGCAATAAATCCTTTTGTGAGGAGTTCGTTATTTATTTTCATTTGTAATCGATTTATTAACAGGTTTCGAATAATGGTTTTATAATTTTGTTTTTGAAATTAAATTACTAGATGGGAAAGTTTTGGTGAAGAGACACGGATTATAAATCCGCGTCATCGGGTGTTATTTCAGAAGTTTTCGCCTATTTCTCTAAACATTTCAATAGGAGATAGATATTTTACTCCAAAATGAATACATGGTTCAGGAATTTTTATTCGATTCCTCCTTTGTGGTTGACTAATTTCATGCGTAACTATTGTTAAGTCATGCTTTTTAGCATAAGAAATTAACCAAGGGTCGGCTAGATCGGTTGCTAAAAATTCATCTTTTGCAGATTGTAAAAAGTGGGTACTTGAATGTGCCCAATTTGCTAACTGTGCATAAATATCTACACAAGAGGTCGAATCTACGAAGAAACTGCTAACCAATTCATTTTCACACCAAACCGATAGTTGGTCAGGGTTGCTTGTTTCACAAAGTTCTTTTTTTACCTTATCAATGCTTATAATTATTCCATCATTAGATAATTCTAATATTTTATTCCAAAAACTAGGAACTACATCAAATGGATAATACATTCGATGTGCTTGAATAAAAACATTACTATCTAATAAGTATTTTGCCACTAATAAAGATATTCGTTAATAAATTTATTATACGTTTCGCCTTTCATATTTGTGAGTTTATAAGCGTCACGATATAAAAGTTTGTTTTCTTTCACTGCATTGTTAACAAACGCTGCAAAACGCAAACTAATTCTTTTTTTTGTAGTTGCGTAAAAGTCACCTCCGGAACTTTGTCGGTCTTTTCTTTCTTTGATTTCATTCATATATTCATTGTAGAATCGAATAAACTGTTGGAAAGTAATTAATTTTAAATCTAAAGCTCGACGACCAATTACTATTGGACTTACTTTAAAAATCTTACTCAAATATTTAAAATTCTGACTAGTTTTCCATTTCTTTAAAAAATATATTTCAGGAACTAAAAGTTCTGCAGCAACTTTATCACAAAGTATTTCTAATGGATCATCTGCAGGTATTAAATTAGCATTATTAAAACCTGCGCTCTCACCAAGCCATACATGAGCCAATTCATGCATTATTGTAAACATTTGGGCTGCTTTAGCATCTGCAGAATTTATAAATAAAAATGGAGCTTTTTTGTTAACTAATACAAATCCTCTACATTCATTTACATCGATAACTCGATGGGTATTATTTCCCACAATACCATTATAAGTTACAATAATACCCGCTTCTTCAATCTTAATAGTTAGATAATCAAGAGCTTCTTCCCATTTATTATGTTTACTTGCCCAATCAAGTTCAAGTTTAAGGACATTTCTAATGTGATTAACTATATCTATATAATCATCGTTAATGCTGAATTTCCCCACAAAATCTAATTGTGGAAAGTGTAAATCTTCCAAATATTCAGTAAGCCAATTTTGTCTATCTTGTATTATTTGAACTGTATGAAATACATTAAGACTAACCTTATTAGTGCTATTTTTTCCAGTTCTGAAAAAGGGTAATGGAATAGTTTCATTTGGCGGTTTTGGCAAAAACATATACCCAAAAGGAACATGGACTTTGTGGGTGAAGGTTTCTAGTTGTTTTACGGTAGGAAATTTTTCTCCATTAATCCAACTTTCAACATTTGCATTTTGAGAATAAAATTCTTCTACACTATTACCATTTCTAATAATAGCCCATTCAATTAATTCTTTATTTATATTTTCTATTCTAGTACTCACAGTACAAATTTAAACATTTTATGAACCTAGTCTAATTTTATATACTCAATTTAACATTACCGCTAACTCTCAAATATACGTAAGTTCTTAAAACAATAGAAAAAAAATTTTAAAAACACCCACTCTGCAGCCCGGCTTGAACGGAGCTCTTTTTGTGTAACGAAGTGGAACAAAAAAGCGGGAGTGGAAGACGGAAATGTCTGCCATAAAAAAACAATTAATAGACATTCGACGAAGTCAGATAGCTGCCCAAATAAAAAGAATTAAAACAGTTGCCCAAATAAAAAAACTCCAGCAAATTACTGGAGTTTTCTATATCAATATTTCGAATATTTTAGATGTGAATCACTTCGCCATAAGCGGCAGCAACTGCTTCCATCACGGCTTCTGAAATGGTTGGATGCGGGTGAATTGACTTCAACACTTCGTGACCAGTTGTTTCTAATTTACGCGCTACAACTGCTTCTGCAATCATATCGGTAACGCCGTCGCCGACCATGTGACAACCGAGCCATTCGCCGTATTTGGCATCGAAAATCACTTTGATGAAACCATCGGTATCACCGTTTGCAGTGGCTTTTCCGGAAGCTGAGAACGGGAACTTTCCTACTTTCAGTTCGTAACCTTTTTCTCTTGCTTGCTTTTCGGTTAAACCAACAGACGCAACTTCCGGATGAGCATACGTACATCCCGGAATATTGCCATAATCGATTTTTTCTACGTGAAGACCTTTGATTTTTTCAACACACGTAATTCCTTCTGCAGACGCAACGTGCGCTAAAGCCTGGGTTGGCAATAGATCACCAATCGCATAATAGCCCGGAACAGAAGTTTCGTACCATTCGTTCACCAAAACTTTTCCTTTATCAGTCTGGATTCCTACTTCTTCGAAACCTTGACCTTCAATATTGGAAGAGATTCCAACGGCTGAAAGTAAAATATCTGCTTCTAAAGTAATATTTCCGGTTGCTGTTTTTACGGTTGCTTTTACGCCGTTTCCGGAAGTATCAACAGATTCTACGGAAGCGTTGGTCATAATTTCAATCCCTGATTTTTTTAGAGATTTCTCAACGTGTTTTGAAGTATCTTCATCTTCAACCGGCAAAATAACCGGCATGAATTCTACCACCGTCACTTTGGTTCCCATGGTGTTGTAGAAATCTGCGAACTCAATTCCGATCGCACCTGAACCTACAACAATCATAGATTTTGGTTGCTCAGGAAGCGTCATTGCCTGACGGTATCCGATTATTTTTTTTCCATCCTGTGGAATATTTGGCAATTCTCTGGAACGTGCTCCGGTTGCGATAATAATATGTTCACCTGAATATTCAGTTGATTTACCATCTTCATCGGTTACAGAAACTTTCTTACCTTTTTGTAAGGTTGCTGTTCCCATAATAACATCAATTTTATTTTTCTTCATCAGGAAAGCGATTCCACCACTCATTTTCTGAGCAACTCCTCTACTCCTCTGGATGACTTTTGAAAAATCAAAACCTGGATTTTCTACTTTATTTAAACCGTATTGTTCGGCTTGTTTTAAATATTTAAAAACATGTGCAGATTTTAATAATGCTTTGGTTGGAATACAGCCCCAGTTCAAGCAAATTCCGCCTAAGCTTTCTTTTTCAATAATGGCAGTTTTAAAACCTAATTGTGCGGCTCTGATTGCCGTAACGTATCCACCAGGTCCACTCCCAATGACAATAATATCGTAGTTCATTATTTAAAAATTTAATGCGAATTTACGGAATTTTTTTGAGGTTTAATAGCCTTAATTAAAAACCCTTTCAGCTTTTGAAAGGCTGAAAGGGTTGAGTGTAAAAAAACTTTGTCAAAGATTTTAAACTTTGACAAAGTAAATTGTATTTATTAGATTTTCGGAAATTTCGTTGGATTAGTTTCCGTAAACAATGCGTAAACTTTCTCCACCATATCATCAACACTTGGTTTGCTGAAATAGTCGCCATCGCTCGCATACGGTGGACGGTGATTTTCTGCACTGATTGTTAATGGATCAGAATCTAAATATCTAAAGGCTTTTTGTTTTTCTAAAATCTGCTGAAGAATAAATGCAGACGCTCCACCTTCAACATCTTCATCGATGATTACTAATCTATTGGTTTTCTTTACACTTTCAGAAATCTCGTGACTTAAGTCAAATGGAATTAAGGATTGAATATCAATCACTTCCGCCGAGATTCCGATTTTTTCTAATTCTGCTGCTGCTTCCATAACTAATCTCCAGGTTGAACCGTACGTTACCAAAGTAACATCTGACCCTTCTTTTGTTACTTCAATTTTCCCAACAGGAATAGTGAATTCGCCTAAGTTATCCGGTTGCTTTTCTTTCAAACGGTAACCATTTAAACATTCTATAATTAAAGCAGGTTCATCAGCCTGAAGCATCGTGTTATAAAACCCTGCAGCAATCGTTAAGTTACGCGGCACCAAAACTAAAATTCCTTTAGAAAGATTAAGAATTCCGGCCATCGGTGAACCTGAATGCCAAACACCTTCTAATCGGTGTCCACGGGTTCTGATGATTAATGGTGCTTTTTGGCCGCCTCTTGTTCGGTACTGAACGGTTGCTAAATCGTCGCTCATTCCTTGCAAACAGTAAAGAATATAATCCAAATATTGGATTTCTGCAATTGGTCTTAAACCACGCATTGCCATTCCGATTCCCTGTCCAAGAATTGTGGCTTCACGAATTCCGGTATCAGCAATTCTTACTTCGCCATATTTTTCCTGAAGTCCTTCTAAACCTTGATTTACATCACCGATATTTCCAGCATCTTCACCAAAGACTAAAGTTTCAGGATATTTTTCAAAAATTTTATCAAAGTTATTTCGAACCACCACTCTACCATCAACGGTTTCTGAAGCCTCAGAAAATACTGGTGCAACTTCTTTCACATTCGTTGCTTTCCATTCGGACTGAGAATATAAATGAGAAGAATAATTTTCTTTTTCAACAGCGTAAATTTCTTCGAATTTCGTTTGAAGATTTTGTCTTTCTGCCGATTGATTTGCTCTTGTTAGCAATAAAGATTTTCTTACCAAATGGAAAATATCTTTCTTCGCTACAGAAATCACCGCCTTGAATTTTTCTAATTCTGCAGCAACTTCAGCATTCTGTGATTTTAAATTTTCAACCAAAGGAAGTACCGATTCTTTCAAATCCTGAATCGTTTTCTGATAATTCTCCCAGGCTTTTTTCTGTCCCGCCTTTACAAAAGATTTTGCTTCAGATTCAATTTTTTCTAATTCTTCTGCAGTGGCCAACTGTTGTTCTTCGCCTTCAATTTCGATGGAGTAATCTAAAATCCATTCTTTGAATTTTAGTAATCCGTCAAATTCTCCTTCCCATTTCAATCGGTCTTCATCTTTATATCTTTCGTGAGATCCAGATGTTGAGTGACCTTGCGGCTGCGTAACTTCAATAACATGAACTACAACAGGAACACTTTCTGTTCTCGCAAAATGTTCCGCTCTTGCATAAGCATCTAAGAGCGATGGATAATCCCAAGCTTTTACCTGAATAATTTCACAACCTTGATTCTCTCCTTCTTTTCTTTGGAAGCCTGAAAGCATTTCTGCGATATCTGCTTTTGCTCTTTGATTATGGGTAGGAACAGAAATCCCGTAACCATCATCCCAAATTGAGGTGATCATCGGAACTTGTAAGGCACAAGCCGCATTTAAAGTTTCCCAGAAATGTCCTTCTGCCGTTGAGGCATCTCCGATGGTTCCAAAAGCAACCTCATTTCCGTTATCTGAAAACTTTTCTGAACCTTCAAATTTTACAGATTTATATACTTTCGAAGCCAAGGCCAATCCTAATAATCTAGGCATTTGGCCAGCGGTTGGGGAAATATCAGAAGAAATATTTTTTTGCTTCATTAAGTTTTTCCAACTTCCGTCTTCATTCAAACTTCTGGTCGCGTAATGCCCGTTCATTTGACGTCCTGCAGAAGCGGGTTCGCGCTCAATACTGGTATCAGCATACAATTGCGCAAAAAAACTTTCTACCGTTACAGCATTAATTGCTAATGCAAAAGTTTGATCACGGTAGTATCCAGATCGGAAATCACCATCTTTAAAAAC